>CADCWP010000306.1 GCA_902806425.1 uncultured Truepera sp. | reverse complement strand
GTGTCTCGAGGGTCGTGAGGCCGCCCTCTTCCAGCTGGGCAAGGTTGTCTTGAATGATGTTGCTCGGAACCGCGAAGCCTAGACCGATATTGCCCGCCGCGCCGAACCCACCACCGGTACCAGGGACAATAGCCGTGTTGATGCCGATGACCTCACCCGCCGAGTTGAGGAGCGGCCCGCCCGAGTTACCGGGGTTGATAGCGGCGTCGGTTTGCACGAGGGGTACGTCGACGTCACCGAAACCTTGCAGACTGCGGGAGACACCCGAAACAACGCCCGCGGTCACCGAGAACTCGAAACCGAAGGGGTTACCGATAGCGATGGTTTTCTGACCGACCTGAAGCGCGTCGGAGTCGGCGATGGGAATGGGGCGTGCCGATTCGGGCTCGCTGCTCGGGTCTTGTAGTTCTAAGAGTGCCAGGTCGTAAAAATCGTTTGCGCCAACTACGCGCACGGGATAGTCCTCATCGTCATCGGGGAACGACACCGTGATTTCGGAACCCTGCGTCAGCTCGACCGAGCCTTCCTGCAAGGCGGCCCGTACCACGTGATAGTTCGTCAGAATGCGCCCTGCGTCGTCGATAACGAAGCCGCTGCCTGAACCCTGCTGAGGCGGCGTCTGTGGCAACTGACCCTCTGGCAGCTGTCCCTCCGGCGTCCCGAACTGCTGGCCCTGCTCCTCCAAATAGTCGCGGAACTGTGGGAACTGGTCCAAAAAGTCGTCGAGCCCTTCTGGAATCTGGGCAGTGGGGTCGTCGCCGCTGGGTACGCTCACCTGGGCGCTGACCTCAACCGAGACGACGCTGGGGCCGTACTGCTCGATCACGTCAATGGTGTTCTGCTCGTACTCGGTCAGCGCCGAGGCTTCACTCGCGGCGTCCTGTGCCAACGCAACACCTAAAAACCCGTTGCTTCCCGGTAGCGCGCTAACGCCCAAAGCGCCCACGCCCAAGACGCCGCTGAGACCGGCGGCTAAAACCAATTTTGTCTTCATGAACTCTCCTCGCTAGTTTGGGCCTGCTGCCCTCATATAAGTTTACTCAGACCCTATGAGTCTCACCCCTAGCGCGTATGAACTCTGTGAGGCAGCCTAAAATCAGCTATGTAACCCTTTCTCACAGTTCTCTAACAAAATAGTAAGCGGCGCTGCCATCTTAACCTCAAACGGGTGGTGGCAAAAGGGTTAAAGCTGGCCACAACCCCGGTTCAAACACCGTCCGGGCCGACGTGTTGCATAATCCTGGCACCGCCCCTAGGCGGTTTGATACCATAACCTTTAACGAGCAGCCTTTACCACTGGTTTGACGGAGCTGCGTATGCTTTTCGCAACCTCGAGAGGGGTACCGGCAGGGCGTTGGGGTGGAAGATGACGGAAGCAGACTTGCAGGTACAACTCGAGGAGACCTTGAGCGCGCAGGGGTTGTCGCACGAACAGCTTCAAACCCTCGCTTCACAGCTCGTGTGGCGTATCGGCAGGAGTGGCGACGACGGTCCCGTAACGGTGCGCGTCGGCTTTGCAAAGAGCGCAGCGTTCTTTGCCGAACTGCCCCGTCTAAAAAACGCGACTGACGCCGAGCTCGAAGAGGCCGCCAAGGGGGGCGCGTTGCGCGTAGAATGGGTAGGGGCGCGCCCGCGCCTTTGGGGTATGGACAGCTAAGTTATGGATATCGCGCACGCGGTTCACTTCACCATCGACCTCGCCCTGGCTCCGGCTGAGGCGGTCGAGTTTGTCCGTGACGTGCGCCGCAGTCTCGCCAAAGCCGCCTTTATCCGTGATATGGAAGTTTTTAGGGCCGGTGAGTTGACGCACGTGCGGGCGGTGCTGCCGGTGAACGCAGCATTCTTCGGCGAGCAAGAGCTGATGTTTGAGAGCGTCTTGAGCGAGGCGGCGCGTGGCGCGCTCCTGAGTCCGCTGCCGCTCTCTGAATCTCGTCTAGGCTGGGCCGAGGTCGCCGGGCGTGCGGAGGTGCAGCCGCTGCCGAGCGGAAGCCGCGTCTTTTACGACTTCGACATCACTATTCACTTAAACCTTCCTGAACCCGAGAAGTGGGGCGGGCGTGCGCTTCTAAAGATGATTCACTTTACGGCGCAGCGGGTGCTGGAAAATATCGCCGCTGACTTTCCGACCGCCGTGCAGGCCGCCGCCGCCGAGACTGAAGCGGCGTATCAAGCTTAGCCAGCGGGGGCTATCCGGTTTGAAGCGCTTGGTAGCTTAAAAATGGTCTTACACCTATGTTGAATGATGCCCGCGAGGGTCCGCTTCAAGGTGTCTTGGAGCTGCCGAGAGAGGTAAAGCTTATGAAATGGGCGGCGTTGGTGCCGGAGCTGACCGTTTTGGATTTGGCTAAAAGCCTGCCCTTTTACACTGACCTACTCGGCTTCGAGGTCGTCTTCTCGCGTCCCGAACCACGCTTCGCGTACCTTCAGTTGGGCGAGGCACAGCTCATGCTCGACCAATACGCCGAGGGGCGAGGGTGGGAGACGGGGCGGCTCGAGCCTCCTCTCGGTCGCGGCATCAATTTGCAGATTGAGGTGGAAGCGCTCGAGCCTATCATCACGCGTTTGGCAGGAGTTTCATATCCGCTTTTCGCTTCGCTCGAAGAAAAAAACTGGTACCGCCAAGACGACACGCTGTACGGCAACCGTGAGTTCTTGGTGCAAGACCCAGACGGCTACCTGCTCCGGTTCAGCGAGTTTTTAGAGACGAAGCCCGCGTAAAGCTGCTTGCCGACGTTCGGCTAATCGTGAGCGGGCTCGAGGCGCGCTTCGCTCCGCCCGCCGAACCACCGCACAAAGGTTGCCGCTACCGCGATCAGCATCACTGTGATGTAAACAATCCCCATCACCACCCCCGCGAACTGCTGGTCTTGCAAAGGGGATAAGCCGAACACCCTCGGTACATTCTCGTACCACGGATAGATAAGGCCCGAAGCAAATGAGAAAACGCTCGAGAACGGGTTGTGCGCGACGATCAAAACGACGAGGTAGATCAGCTGCACTCTGTACGGCGGGCTCGGCAGCTGCTCAGGCAGCGGATTTAGCACCGGCCAAAACATCAGCACGGCCGCGCCGAAGATGGCAAAGTACGTATAGTAGTGGAGCAGATCGGTCCAGAACATCAGTGTCTTTAAAAGCAGTGGGATGTGGATGAGCAAAAACGCCCCATTGAAATGCACGACGTTGACGATGGGCCGCGTTAAAAACCGCAGTACGGGCTTGACGACCGGGTGCAGCGCGATGGGCGCGACGAGCCACCCCGGCAACGAGAGCAGAAAAAGCGGGGCGACCACGAAGATCACCAACATCATGGTCAGCATGTGCGCTGAGAGCAGAAAAAACTCGCCCAGCGTGTGCAGCGGCGATACGAAGATGAGGGTCAGGAGCGTCATGCTGAAGTAGAAGAGCAGGGCTTTCAGAGCCGGATACGGTTGACCGGGGAAAAAGCGCCGTCGCAAGGGGCCGGTGCCGAGCGTATAGAAAAGCACCGCCACAAAGGTTGCGGCTATAGGCAAGGGCTCGAACCGCCACAAACTTGAGATGTCCACGCCACTGTCCATACCCCAGTGTACGGCGCGTGGTGGGTGAGGTTTGTCCCCCCGCTTTTGCTAAGGTCAGGTCGTATACTTAAAGCCATGACTCAAGCTGTGCCGACACCCTCCTCAGTGACGGGGCAAGGGGTCCCGCATCCCGCCCGCCAACGCGTCTTCTCCGGGGTACAACCGACCGGCGACCTCCATCTAGGCACCTACCTGGGCGCGCTCAAACAGTGGGTCGCCACTCAGGACGAGGCGGAGACCATCTTCTGTGTCGTCGACCTCCACGCGCTGACCGTCCCCGAGGCCGTCGACCCGGTGGTACTGCGCGAGAAATCCCTTGAGGTCGCCGCGCTCTACCTCGCCGCCGGTCTCGACCCCGAAAAAAACCTTATCTTTATCCAGTCGCACGTGCGCGAGCACAGCGAGTTGGCCTGGGTCTTAAACTGCGTGACGCCGCTTGGCTGGCTTTACCGGATGACGCAGTTTAAATCCAAGTCGGAGGCGCGGGAGAGCGTTGGGTCGGGGCTCCTGACCTATCCGACGCTGATGGCCGCCGACATCCTCCTTTACGACACGACTTCGGTCCCGGTCGGCGACGATCAGCGCCAGCACGTCGAATTTACTCGAGACGTGGCGGCGCGGTTTAACAACCTCTTCGGCGAGACCTTTGTGCTGCCGAACGCGACGGTCCCGGAAGAGGGCGCGCGGGTGATGGGCCTGGACGACCCTATGGTCAAGATGAGCAAGTCCTTGGCGGTAACTCGGCCCGGCCACGCCATCAACCTCTTAGACGACGAAAAGACGGTCCAAAAGGCCGTGATGTCGGCGGTCACCGACTCCGGGCGCGACACCCGTTTTGAGACGGCCTCGCCGGGGGTGCAGAACCTGCTGTCGCTCTACGGGGTGCTGACGGGCGAAGACATGGCTCATGTCGACGCCAAGTTTGACGAGCAGGGCTATGGGGCGCTGAAAAAAGCGCTTCTGGGCGAGGTTTTGGCGACGCTAAAACCGCTGCAAACGCGTTACGCGGAGATCATGGGTGACCGGGCCGGGCTCGAGCACATTTTATCCAGGAGCGCCGACCGCGCCCGCGAAAGGGCCGCCGTGACCATGCAGCGCGTCCGCGACGCGACCGGCCTAGCTTGAGTCCACTGCGCTGAGCGTCCTTTTTTTCTTTTTGGATGGGGTCGGGCTCGGTGCGCCCGACCCGGAGGTCAACCCCTTCGCGGCGGCGCGCACACCATTTCTGGCGTCGCTGCTCGGCGGCCCCTTAACGCTCGAGCGCGGGCCGTTCGCTACGCCGAACCTACACTTCCGGCACCTGTTGGCGACCTTAAAGCACGACGGTTTGCCGCAGTCGGCGACGGGTCAGACGGCGCTGCTGACCGGCCTCAATGGGGCCGACATTATGAACGGGCACTACGGGCCGTGGCCGGGACCGACCTTGAAGCGGACCCTGGACGGCGGCACGCTCTTCTCCGAGGTCGTGCGGGCGGGTGGGCGAGCAGCCCTTGCCAACGCCTTTCCACCCGGCTACTTCCGGGCGCTTGAAACCGGCAAGCAGCGGGTCAACGTCCCGGTCTACGCCGCGCGGGCTGCCGGGATACCGCTGCGTTCACAAGTCGACTACGACGCCGGGCGTGCCGTAAGCGCCGACCTGGACGGCAGCTACTTGGGGGTGCCGCGACCCCTAGAGGAGGCCGGGGCGCGGTTGGCGCGGCTTGCCGGGGACGCCGAGCTGACCTTTTTCGACCTTTGGCTGACCGACACCGCCGGTCACCGCTGGCCGTTCGCCGAGGCCGTCACGCTCGTTCAGAAGCTCGACGCCTTTCTCGCAGGCCTCGTTCCGGTACTTGGCGAAACGACGCTGCTTCTAACCTCCGACCACGGGAACTTGGAGGACAAGTCCACCCGTTCGCACACCCGCAACCCGGTACCGCTTTTAGCCGTCGGGCCGAAGGCTGAGAGTTTTGCCGACGCGGAGAGTCTCTTAGACGTCGCCCCGGCGCTGCGCCGCCTTTTGGCCTCTAACCCCCGCCGAACAGCCGGGGCAGGATGATGACCGCCGCCTCGTACCACGCGCCGACCACAAGCAGCAAAAACGCGAGCGGCAGCATCATGGTGAGTTTGCGAAAGGCGGGCCTTAGGCCCGCAACAAAGCCCTTCCTGACAAGGGTCACCAGCAGCATCCCGCCCCCGGCGGTCACCAACACGTAGGCCATCAGCTCGACCAAGATCAGGATTAAAACGGCTATAAGCGTCACCGGGTCGGCCTGCGTAAGAAACCCGAACGGCAACCCCAGTGCCAGAAAGCGCGCGCCGTTAACCAGGTACGCGAGCACCCCGAGCGAGATGAAGGCGACCCCGTAGGTTGTGACAACCGCGCCCATGACGAAGTTTTGGTAGAGCGTGACGACGGCGGCCCGGGCGACGTTACCGCTTTCATACGCCTGCGCTGCGCCGAGCTGCGCGACACCCTGTTCGACCAACTCGGTGATGGTCCGGGCGCAGACCGGCGGCAGGTTCGCGCCGGTCACCACACCGAGGCTGAAAAGGCCGTACAAGACGACAATGGTTGCTATCGTCAGGCGGCGGTGCTCGCGGATGTACCCCCAGCCCTCCGCGAGCCAGCGGCGAAAAAACGAGGGCCGGACGAGCAGGTAGACGAGCAGCGCGCTGAGTGCGCCGAACCCCCAAGCGGCTGTGGGTCCCTGCAAAACGTCGGGAATCGTCGGCCCCTGAAGTGCCCTCTGCACCCCGACGCGCTCGACCTGCCAGCGCCCGTCCGAGCGTCTGAGCGTGACCTCGAGCACCTCTAAGCGTTCACCCGGAAAGGTCGCCGGATAGGTGTAGCGGCGGGCTGCCCCTTCGCCGGGGCGCTCGACGCGGTTGCCGAAGTTGACCGTCGTACCGGCGGGCGGGGCCGGGTTGTCCAATAAGGCGGGCAGCTCGCGGCAGACCTCCTCGGGCGACCTGCTCGATAACGCAAGCGGGTTTAGCGGAGGTTGCGCCAGCCACCCGCGTACGGCCCTGTCCGCGACCGCTTCTGGCCGTGGCGGGGCGTTCTGGGCCTGCGCCGCCCCAAAAAACAAAACCAGCAAAAAAAAGGTCCTCACACTTCCTCCAGCGGGACACCGGCTTTGCAGAGCGGGCACGCCTCCGGGGTGTAGGTGGGGAACTCGAGACTTAAGAGCGAGCGCGGCGCGAGCGGCGACCCCAGCCGGTCGATGATGCAGCCGACGTCCATACAGGTCGCACCTTCGTCCTCGGCGGCGCGGATGGCCTTGCGCAGTGACCCGCCGGTGGTGATCACGTCCTCGACGGCTAGAAACTGTTCCCCTGCGCCGATCTTGAAGGCGTCCCGGATGAGCATCCGGTTGCCGAACTTCTCCGCGAACAGCGCCCGGCAGCCGAGCGCGCGGGCGACGGTGTGTGCCAGGATCACGCCGCCCATCGCCGGTCCCAGCACGAAGTCGGGTTTTAGGCCACCGAATTTCGCGGCCAGCGCCGCCCCCAACGCCTCGGCGTGCTCGGGAAACTGCATCACCGTGGTTGACTGCAAAAAGTTGGGGGAGTGACGGCCCGAGGCGAGCAGAAAGTGGCCTTCGAGAAACCCGCCCGCGTGCGTATAGAGGTTGAGAACATCCATGATGAGACCAGCATACCGTGCGGGTCTCGTGAAGGAGCGTCCGGTTACGAATATTAAAAACTAAAACAAAATTTTCACGAGCAGAAATATTGTGAAATAGTGTACATGGTGAAAAAGCATGATGTAGTAGGTACAATCGTCTCGTGATCCTCCAGGAACGGTTAGTCAACAAACTGTGGCGTACGTTCGTAGCGTTGGTCCCCGCGTTGGCGAGACCCGACGACGCCTTTGCGGTGGGCCTTTTGCCACGATCCGAGTACGATCTCTACAGGCGGATGGACGTGCGCGACCGCGCCCACGCCTGCGCCGTCACGCGGCGGCTCAGCCAACTCTACCCGGACGCCCCCCCGGCTCTTCACCGCGCCGCCTTGCTGCACGACGTAGGGAAGACGGGGCCGCGCTACGGGCCGCTGCTCCGGATACTGGTGGTGCTCTACACTCCCCGGCGTATCGCCGCCCAGCCGCGCCTATACGGCCTGCGCGGAGCGTGGCAACTTAAACGCCATCACGACCGTTACGGGGCCGCGCTGATCCTTGCGGCGGGAGGCGACCCCCGGGTCGCGGAGCTGGTAGCCCGCCATCACGAGCCCGGTGGCGACGCCGAGGCGGCGCGCCTAAAGGAGGCCGATGCTCGCTTCTGAATGGGCGGGACAGCTCGATTGGCTGTTCGCGCGGCAGCGGTTCGGCGTCAAGCTCGGCCTAGAGCGGGTGCGGCTGCTTCTGGCACAGCTCGGAGACCCGCAGTGGGAGTTCGAGGTGGTCCTGGTCGGTGGTACCAACGGCAAGGGGAGCTGCGCGAGCACCCTCGCCAGCATCCTCCGGGCGGAGGGTAAGCGCACCGCACTGTTCACCAGCCCACACCTGACGCGCTTCAGCGAGCGGTTTTTGGTAGACGGAAGCGAGCTTCCCGGCAAGGAGATCGCAGGGGCGCTCACCCACCTCCGCCCCCACGCTGAGGCGTTAGAGGCCACCTTTTTCGAGATCATTACCGCCCTCGCCTGTCTTCTCTTTGCCCGCGCCGGGGTTGAGGTAGCCGTTATGGAGGTCGGGCTCGGGGGCCGCTTCGACGCCACGAACGCCCTCACGCCGCGCCTAAGCGTCATTACGGGTGTAGCGCTCGACCATACCGAGATTCTAGGCGATACCGAATCTCAGATCGCCGCCGAAAAAGCCGGGATCATGCGCGCGCACACCCCGGTGCTGACCGGCGCTACGGGCGAAGCACTCGGCGTCCTCAAGGACGTTGCTGAAAACCTAGAGGCGCCGCTCTGGGCCCTTGGAGAGGACGTCACGCTCACTGCGCACGACCTGGGCTGGTCGGGGGTGCGCTGCGTGGTTCGGAGCCCGCTCGGGGATATCGCTGTGAAGACGCCGCTGCTCGGCCGCCATCAAGCGCGAAACGTCGCTCTGGCGACCGTCGCGGCGCAGCTGCTCGGGGCGTCGGAGGGGGCGGTCCGAGGGGGCGTCGCCCGGACGCGCTGGCCGGGGCGGCTCGAGCCCTTACTTTTTCGTGACCGCACCTTTCTCCTCGACGGTGCCCACAACCCGCAGGCGGCGGCGGCGCTCGCCGGAGCCCTCCGACAGCTAGGCGTCGCTCCCGTAAAGCTCATCTTCGGCGTAGGGGGTGACAAGGCCGTACGGGAGATCGTAGCCGCACTTGAGCCGAGCGTCGCCGAGGTCATCTTGACCCGTGCGCGCCTCAGCCCCCGCGCCGCGCCGCCCGCGACCCTCTCCCCATACTGGTCGGTACCGACGTTTGTGACCGAGTCTCCGGAGGAGGCGCTGACGTTGGCTCTCACCCGCTCCTCGCCCAGTGAGGTCATCGCCGCCGCAGGCAGCCTCTACTTGATCGGTGAGGTGAGACCGCTTCTTGTGGGTGGAACCTCAGAGGGTAGGGAACGCTCCCAATAAGAAACAAAAAATTCACGAGCGAAGGTTTTGTGAAATTATTTACATGGATATAGCCCTAAACCGTGCGGTAGCATGATGAGTGCCACGCGAGACCCACACACTGACCTTTAATGCCCCCGTTCCTAAGGCCTATAAATCAGGCTCGGCGCACCGCTATAGCTGGGAAGGTGTGGCGCTCATGGGCATCTTGAACGTCACTCCGGACAGTTTTTCCGACGGTGGGCAGCACTTGGGCCCAGAGGCGGCGCTCGCGCAGGCGGCGACGCTCATTAAAGATGGCGCGACCGTGCTCGACGTCGGTGGTGAATCGACCCGGCCGGGTGCCGAACCAGTAGCCGCCGAAACCGAGTTAGACCGTATCCTGCCCGTCCTGCGAGGGTTGCGCGGCACCGAAGTCCTCATCAGCGTCGACACCTATAAACCGGAAGTTGCCGCCGAGGCGTTGCGCGCGGGGGCGCACCTCGTCAACGACGTGACCGGACTGCGCGACCCCGAGATGGTGCGGGTCTGCGCCGAGATCGGCGCACCGGCTGTTGTCATGCACATGCAGGGGACGCCGCGGACGATGCAGCGAGCCCCGCACTACGACGATGTGCAGCGGGTGGTCTTGACTGAGCTGCGAGCTAACGCTGAGCGGGCGCTCGCGGCGGGCGTGCCGTCGGTCATGCTCGACCCCGGTATCGGGTTCGGGAAGACGCTCGAGCATAATGTAACGCTGCTTAGGGGACTTTTCGAGTTGGTGGCGTTGAGGTATCCGGTGCTGCTCGGGGCGTCACGTAAAGGGCTTATCGGCGTGCTTTCAGGGGACGCTGCGGGGGCTGGGGTGGGGGCAGGGGAGCGCGACTTCGGCAGCGTGGCACTGCACCTCTGGGGCGCGCAGCAGGGGGTAGCGATGGTGCGGGTGCATAACGTAGCGGCGCACGCGCAGGCGCTCAAGGTTTGGGCAGCGCTCGAGGGTGGGGCAGATGGCCGAGCTTGACAAGATCGTCCTTGAGGGCCTCGAGTTTCACGCGCGCCACGGCGTTTTCGAGGCCGAGTCGGCGTTCGGTAGCCGGTTCGTCGTCGATGTCGAGTTCTACGTGCGTATCACGGGAACCGATACTCTCAGCGAAACAGTCGACTATAGCGCCGTGTACGACCTCGTGCGGGCCAGGGTAACGGAAACGCGTTTCAGCCTTATCGAGGCGCTCGCGCACAGTCTGGCCGAGGCGCTGCTGCGGGCGCAGCCGTCCGCCGCGGTCGTGGTGGTGCGGGTTCACAAACCGCACGCGCCGCTTCCCGGTGTGTTCCGCGACGTGTACGCGGAGGTGCGGCGTGACCGTAAAGAGCTTTAGGGGAGGCGCGGCTGAACTGGGACACCTCGTAGCGGCGAGCCAAGCCGAGGGCTTCGGATTTGTCGCGCGGCTCGCCGAAGACGTAGCTCGTGGACATTTCGACCTACCCGGTACGGCCCTTTTTGGTGCTTATGACGGAGGTAGGCTGCTGGGCGTCGGCGGGTTGACCCCGGACCCCTACGTCGCGGACAGCCCGGGCGTCGGGCGGCTCCGGCACCTCTACGTTCTGCCCCGGCATCGGCGTCAGGGCGTTGCCAAGGCGCTCGTAGGGCGCATCATCGCGGAGGCGCGCCTTCACTACCCCGTCCTCAGACTGCGAACGACCAACCCTAGGGCCGCGCTCCTCTATAGCGCGCTCGGCTTTGTCAGCGTCACCAAACCTACAGCTACCCACATACGCGTACTGACGGTCTGATGGCGCGGCCCCTCGCTCACGTTGCGCTCGGCAGCAACTTGGCCGACCCGCTCCTTCAACTTCGGCGGGCGCGGCAGGGGTTGAGCGAGTTATGCGAGCTCGTGAGCACCTCGAGCCTGTGGCGCACCGCGCCCGTCGGTGGCCCACCGGGACAGGGCGACTATCTCAACGCCGTCGTCGTACTCAGGCCCAAGGCCGACGACCCGCAGAGGTTTCTAACCGAGCTGTTAGGGCTCGAGGCCGCTCAAGGGCGCGTCAGAAACGTTCGCTGGGACGCCCGCACCCTCGACTTGGACCTGCTCAGCTGGGGCACGCTAGTGCTTCAGCAACCGAACCTGACGCTGCCGCACCCACGGCTGCTGGAACGCGCGTTCGTGCTCGCACCGCTCTGCGAAGCAGCACCCGGATGGCGGCACCCGGTCTCCGGTGAAGGCGCGTGTGCGGCCCTGCGCGCGCTTGCAGCGGACGGTATCGAGCGCACCACGCTGCGCTGGCACGAGCTTTAAGTAAGGGGCGCGGTAGACTGCACCCTCATGCGCGTCTTCGCTATCGCCGACCCCCACCTCTCCCGCACCAAACCCAAACCCATGACCATCTTCGGAGAGGGTTGGACAGGGCACCCCGAGCGGTTTTTTGGGGGTTGGCGCGACCTCGTCGGCGACAACGACCTCGTGCTCGTCCCCGGCGACGTGTCGTGGGCTATGACCTTGGACGGAGCGCTTCCAGACCTACACGATCTTGCCGCGCTCCCCGGCCAAAAGGTCCTGCTGCGCGGCAATCACGACTATTGGTGGCCGTCTCTCGCCAAACTCCGCGCGGCCCTGCCGGTGGGCATGTTCGCGGTTCAAAACGACGCGCTCCGGCTCGGTTCGGTCGTGGTAGCCGGAACGCGGGGCTGGGTCGTCCCCGGCAGCGGTGACTTCAGCGCCGAGGACGAAAAGATTTATCGGCGCGAGTTGGGGCGGCTCACGCTCTCCCTCACGGCGGCGCACAAATTGAGAAGACCCGGTGACCGGTTTGTCGTCATGCTCCACTACCCACCGACCAACCTGCGGCTCGAGCCCTCCGGTTTTACCGAGCTGCTGGCGAGTGCCGGGGCCGACGCGCTTGTTTTCGGTCATCTGCACGGGGAGCGGCGTGCCGTGGAGGCTGTAGGCGACACCCCGGCGCACCTCGTCGCCGCCGACGCGCTCGGTTTCGTGCCCAAGCTGATCTTGGAAGCGTTGTGACCTCGTGACCTTCTCCCCACTCGTCCCTGAGCCGTACGTGAGGGACATAGAGCGCAGCCTCGGTTTTTACGTGACCCTGCTAGGCTTTACGGTGCTCTACATGCGGCCCGAGGAGGGGTTCGCCTTTTTGTAACTTGACGGCGCTCAGCTCATGCTCGAGCAGACAGCGTCGCTGGCCGCCTCTTCCACCGAAGATTTTCAGAAAGGGGAGTGGCGCAGCGGACCGCTAGCGTACCCCTTCGGCCGTGGCGTCAACTTCGACGCGGTGGCTTCGGTCGAGACGCTGAGGGACCGCATGTGCGGGGCTGGGTACCCGCTACTGCTCGAGCCCCAGGTCAAGTGGTACCGCGTCCAAGACCGTCGGGTCGGTTCCAAGCGAATTCTGGTCGCCGACCCGGACGGCTATCTGCTCCGCTTCTCCGAAACGTTGGGCGAAGGGGCCGCGAACACATAAAAATAGCCTCTCGGTAAGCGAGAGGCTTAGATGAGCTGACGGGTCTAAAAGTGCAGGTTGAGGCCCGTCGACAACTCGGCGTCGACGTTGCTGATAGGTATGAAACCGTACGAGGTGGTGAGCTGCAAAAAAAGGCTGACGCGCGGCGTGATAAAATATTCGCCGCCGAAGGGTGCTTCCAGGAGCAGCGAACCGCCGTCCGGCCGCACCGTAGTGCCGAACCCCAGCCCGCCGTAAAGTTTAAGCTCGTCGACCAGCAGGTCGGCTTTGGCGAGCGCGTCGAGCGTGACGCGCAGTTCGCGGTTGCCGCCGTTAAAGGTCAGACGGGCCGCCGGGCCGACCGGCCCGATAAGCGCGTCGTAACCGGCCTGCACGCTCAAGTACACGTCCCCGGCAGTCGAGACGACGCCCGGAGAGATGCCGACAAAAAACGCATAATCCGGGCGGCTACTGAAGCGAATCTCGGTGAGTTGCCCCGCCGCCAGGGCGATGGGTGTAGCCGCGGCGACCTCAGCGGCAGCCTGCGGTAGCGCTACGGCGTCGTCTTCCGGCTCCGTCGCCGACGGTAACGAAGTGTCGCCTTGGGCGGTGTCTTGGACGTCGAGAGCCGCCTCAAGCGTTATAACGCGCGCCTCTAAACGCCGGGCGTACACCAGGGACGCGGCACCCTCTAGGGCGGACTCGAGCGCCCGCACGCGCTGCTCGAGCGGCGCGTCGCCGAGGTCGGCGGCGGCGGTTGTCAGCTGCGGGCGCTCCCCAGCAACCCCGACGACCTCGTCTACATAGTCTAGGAGCCGCGCCGCGACGACCGCTACCTCGTAGCGCGTCGTCGCCCGGGTGCCGTCGAAACGCCCGTCCGGATAGCCTGTAACGACGCCGAGTTCGGCTAGTTCACGAACCGAGTCGTAAGCCCAATGTGTCTCGGGCAGATCGTAAAAGGGTGCATCCTGCGCGGTAGCGTAGCCGATAAACAGGGCTGCCCCCAGCGCCGCCGCGCTCAGGAGCAGCCTCGGCCGGATTAAACGGGTCACCATCGCTCCACCTCCGCGTCAAGCCTACGCCTAGCGCGCGGCCAGCAAGTGTAACGAAAACGTGTTTAAGCCCCCGTTTAGGCGCTCAGGCGCAGGTCGCCGACGTCATTTAAGCCTCCCGGCAACGGCTGGCGCGCGCCCGCCTCCTGGTTGAGCGCGTGATAGTGCGTGACGGCGTCCTCGCCCTGTTCCCAACAGAGGTAGACGACCTCCGCGCCCAGTTTGCTGGGAAAGTCCACCAAGCCGTGCTCGACATCTTTGACCAAAACGCCCAGACGGTCCAGCTGAGATTTGGTGAGCTGCGCGCTGCCTACTACGAACGCCAGCTCCGCGGCCACCTGCTGTGCACGCAGACCCTCCGGACGGAGCGCCGCGCGCTCGTCGCGGAGCCGAACGACGTCCTTAAGCGCGTCCTGCAATTCACGTAGAAGCGGGTCGACGACCCCGATAAGGTCGGTTGCCTGCGCTTGGGTAAAGAGTTTGTACATCTGCCACCTGCCCTTCGTCCTCCGAAGTATACGGCCCCCTCCGCATATCCTCTGTCGTTGTTCGCACAAAATATGAGCGAATCATTGTCAAGATGGTCGGATGGTGGGTGGTCATAGACGCGGTGATAGACTCCGGGGGTGACACTCCACGGGACCCGCCCCCTAGCCGAACGCGTGCGCCCCCGCAGCCTCGACGACTTTGTGGGACAGGCGCACCTGCTGGGGCCGGGGAAACCGCTTCGGGTCGCGCTGGAGCGGGGTAACCTGCGCTCGCTCCTGCTCTGGGGACCGCCCGGGGTAGGGAAGACGACGCTGGCGCAGCTTTTGGCCGAGGCGAGCGGCGCGCGTTTCGTCAGACTTTCGGCAGTGACGGCAGGCGTCAAGGAGGTGCGGGCGGTCGCGGCGGAGGCGGCCTCGACCCGTCACCTCGGCGGGGCGACGCTGCTCTTTTTAGATGAGGTGCACCGCTTTAACAAGGCGCAGCAGGACCTGCTGCTACCTTTCGTCGAGGACGGCACGCTGCTGTTTATCGGCGCGACGACCGAAAATCCATCGTTCGAGATCAACGGGGCGCTCCGCTCGCGGCTGCAACTGCTCGTGTTGGAGGCGCTTGCTGGGGACGCGCTCGAGGCGCTCCTGACGCGCGCCCTCACCCACCCGGAAGGGTACGTCGGGAAGCTGTCGGTGACGCCCGAAGCTCTGAGCATGCTCGCCGGTTGGGCCGACGGCGACGGGCGGCGAGCGCTGGGGGCGCTCGAGGCCGCCGCGCCCTACGCCGAGGCAGGTGTGCTGGACGCTTCTCAGGTTAAAGCCGCGCTGCAAGCCAAAGGTCTGGCGTTCGATAAAGGTGGCGAACACTTCTACAACCTGGTGAGCGCGCTGCACAAGTCGGTGCGCGGCTGCGACCCGGACGCGGCGCTCTACTGGCTGGCGCGGCTTTTAGCGGGTGGGGCCGACCTCATGTACGTGGCGCGGCGGCTCGTGCGGATCGCTTCAGAGGATGTGGGGCTGGCCGACCCGAACGCGCTGCGGCTGGCGCTGGCGGCCCGCGACGCGGCGCAGATGTTGGGGGTACCCGAGGGTGAACTGGCGCTTGCGGAAGCGGCGGTGTATCTGGCGGTTGCGCCGAAGTCGAACGCGGTGTATACGGCTTGGAGGGCGGCGAGAGCGGACGCCGAACGCTACACCGCCGCCGAAGTCCCGCTGCACCTAAGGAACGCGCCCACCGAACTTATGAAGCGCCTCGGTTACGGTGAGGGATACCGCTACTATTTCGACGACCCGGACGCGAGTTTTAGACAGCAGTATCTGCCGGACGGGGTGCGAGGCGGGTACTACACCGCTGAGGGTGAGGGCTGGGAACTTAAGGTGCGGGAGCGGTTGGCGGCGTTTGCCGAGCGCAAAAGGGGTCGCTAACGCGTTTTTCCGCAGGGTTGCTTCGGCGACGTGACTACGTTTACATATGACACCTCAAAAGCTTTTTGGCGGCGACCTAATTTGACGATAGCGGTTTTCATGAATACTGAGCCGCGGAGCGTGAAACTCATCACCTAAAGTGCGATCTTGACCCCTTGCCAGACCCTGATTTAAGCTTCAACCCTTCTGTTTACCCGTCACATCTCGAGCTTGAAACGACCTCGAGATGTGGTACCGCGGGTTCGCGGGGTCGTTCCAAAACCTCTATAAATCTGTATGGACGCTTGGCGCGCACCACGTTTGACCAAACCCGTCCGTTTAACGCCCTGTTTCCCTATTCCAGCTCGAGCCTGGTGTCGGCGCATTACCCGAGAAAGCTCGGCTAAACCTCTCTACACCAAGCTCGAGAACGCCAATCTTTTAGCTTACAGCCCTTCGCAGCGCATAGGTAAAATCCAGCTGCCGTCGTCCTCCGCGACTAACTCGATCTCGACCATGTTGTAGGAGGCTCCGTCTATATTTTCTCGGAAGTCGGCGTTTTCCGCTTCCCAGACCACGCCGCTGCCGTCTGTAGCCTCGCCGTAAACGTACAGAAAACCGTTCTCGGTTCGTATCTGCCCGTCTTCCGACGACAAGCGGCCGGTCTCGGAGGGCGCGAACTCCCACCAGCCCTCGGTACGCCAGCCGTCGAGCGGGTCTTCCCAACTTACCGCGAGGGTCAACGGGTGGTCACACGCGTTGCTGATGTAAACGTCCCCGTTAGGCGTCGGTTGGGCTAGGGCAGTAGACACTAAAAGAGCAGAGGCTAGACAGCGTTTTTTCATCGGCGGCTTGCCCTCCTCGGACAAGTACGATAAAGTTACGCGCTCACCCGTGTCTACGACGTGAAAATTCGTGCTGTCTAGGGTAGCTGGGCGACGGCGTATTTTCGTTCACCACACACGAAAAGACAGCTGCGAGAAGGCGTTTGGGAGCAGAACGTTTTGACCATCACTAAAAACGGGTTCTGTACACGTGTGGGGGCATCTAGGCTGGTGAGCGCTGAGGATACCGCTACGGGCGAAGCTTCCAGACGTGGCCCAACCTCAGCGTCAAGCTACCGCTCACCGCACCTAGTCGGAGAAGGCTATATCGTCAACCGCGAAGGCGTTATGAGCATAGACTTCTAGCGCCCGAACCCTGACCGGGTCGATGGGCAAGACCAGATCACCTGCACGGCCCGGTGCGATTGGGTAGGGGCGTGACGAGTTGCCGCCCACGTAAAAGAAGCGCATATATGCAGGCTGGGTGCCCACTTTGCTCAGCGTCAGCGAGGTGAGCGTCACACCGTCCGGGCTTGCGGACGGCGCGAACCGGAGCTGGATACGCCCGCCCTGTGGTGAGGGGGTACTCGTACCGGGTTGTACAACCGTGAGCCGCTTGCTGCCGAACACACTGACGACTTTCGCCTGCTGGCCTCTCGATATGCGCCTGCCCGAGCGTGCTTGAGCGGCGATGGGGATGGTGCTGTTTTTCGGGTTGTTGCCCCCCTGGTGAGCGACGCCGCTCCCCAGCGCTACGCTGCTGATGAGGCGGTCGGTGGGCGTCTCCTGAAAGTTTACGAGGTAGCGGTCTCCGGTCGAAAGTTTGGGTTCGGGGGGGTCGCCGACGGCTAGACCGAGCTTGTCCAGCCACAGGTCGGCGAACACGTCCAGACCTTTAGTGTTGAAGTGGTGGTAGTCGAACCTATACTCACGGCCGAGGGCGTCGGTATCGGGTCCCGAGCGGATGCCCAGGGACGGGTTGACCAACGCCATCTGTGCCCCCCGCATCGTCTTGTCCGGCCCCCGCCAGCCGATCTTTGTCGTCACTGAAACGTAGATTGGGGCCGTTACACCCTCCCGCCTGATGCTCGCCAACATCTTGTGAAACGCATCCATGTACGCGTCTTTACCCGTGCCGATGCTCGCATCCGTTTCTTCGTGATGCCAAAGTAGATGTGTGGGCGACAGCCCCCGGCTTTTAAGACCGCGAATCGTTCTCAGTAGACGCGGATGTACTTGACCCCCCGGTGTCCACTTCGCCATCCTCGCGCTCGAGATGCCGATAGGTACAAGCACCACGGCGTCGTACGCGCCCCGGGCGATGAGCTTGCGGCCTAACCGGGTCCAGACGCTGCCGCGTTGGCCCATAGACCCGGGCAGCGGGTCGTAACCCGCGTAGAGTTTGCCGTTAAAAAAGCTGTACACACCACGGCCCGGATTCAGCGGGCTTTGACCGTAGTTCCCGGCGTTGGATTGGCCGAAGACAACGGCCACCATCACCCGTTTTGAAGGCAGCGCGCTGACCGGGATTTCCGGACGATTGCCGGGTGTGGCGAGGGCGGGGGCGAGTGGGAGGTCTGGGGTGGGCTGACTGCACGCGACCAACAGGGCGAGCAGCAGGAGCAAAGCAAGCTTTTTCATCGAGTTTGCCCTCCTAAAACGATTTCAGCGTCAATGAGGTAAAGCTACGCGCTCGACCAAGCTCGCGGCGTGAAAATTCTTGCTGGCGGCAGTGTGCCCGCAGCTCGTTATAAGAGGGAGATATACCTTCGTCGGCGGTGGGCTCGAGCAAGTCGCTTTCAAAAAGAGTTAAATT
>CADCWP010000305.1 GCA_902806425.1 uncultured Truepera sp. | reverse complement strand
TTAAGGCCAACGAGATGGCGCTCAAAGAGGCGAGTGAGAACCTCCAAGCCGCTATGCGATGCGCCATCGCGGGTTTGAAGGAAGCGCTGGTAAAGCTGGGAAAGCAGCTTAAGGCCCTTGCTCAGAAGTATGCTGCGCCGCTACTGGCCGAACGAGGTATCGGACCGGTCGTCGCGTCACTCCTCTTGGCCGAGGTAGGGCTACCTGAGCGCTTCGCATCTCGCGACGCCTTTGCGCGCTATGCTGGTTGCGCTCCCTTGAGCAGAAGTTCCGGCAGGACTGTTAGGGTACAGGTCAATTACAAGGGCAACCGACGGCTCAACTACGCCATCCACATTGTGGCTCTAAATCGCATGCGAACTGATCAGAGAACGAAAACCTTCTTGGAGCGCAAAAAAAGCGAGGGTCATACCCAGCGTGAGGCTATGCGCTGTCTCAAGACCTACATCGCTCGCGAACTCTTCGGAAAGCTCAAGCAGCTCACCCTACCCTCGCTTGCTGCTTCTTATCCTGACGGGGCTTGACAACGTCATACTAGGCTCACGTTAACTTCGTCAAATGCTGAGTACAGTCTGCTTATGCAACCACACCTTTCTATGCGGTTGCCGCTAGCTCCGTCACTTCACGCCAAGTTGCGAACCGCTCAGACATGATTTGGCGGTAGTCGGCTGCTTTGAGCAGGTGGCGGGGAGGGCGGAAGTGGGTGTTGAGGGGCTCGAAGACGGACAAAAAGCGCTGAGCGTGAGCAGGAGACTTGAAGCGCTGTAGTGCTCGTTCTCGTCGCCTCGTTCTTTGATGCGAGTTCTCAGCGCGGTTGTTTAGATAGCGGCTCTGGCGGTGCTCGGTGTGAGGCAACAGGCCTTTGAGTGCGGCCCCGTAGCGTCGAAGTTTGTCGGTGACGACCACCCTTGGCTTGGCATTGCCCCGCAGCAACTTACGCAAGAAGCGCTTAGCCGCTCGCTTGTCGCGCTTAGTTGTCACTAGGATGTCGAGCGTGTTGCCCACTTGGTCAACCGCTCGCCACAGGTAGCGACGTTCCCCGCCGATATTCAGGAACACCTACCTCGTCGAGGTGCCACTTGTCTCCTAGTCGTGCCCGGCGGCGCTTTAGACGGCGAGCGTACTCGCTGCCGAACTTCAAACACCAGCGCCTGACGGCCTCATAGCGCAGCACCACGCCGCGCTCGAACAGCAGCTCTTCTACCGCTCGGAACGACATGTCGAAGCGGTGGTAGAACCACACGCAGTGGCTAATAATTTCAGCAGGGAAGCGGTGGCGTTTGTAGAGGTAAATGCGCACGGGTTGATGACCCTGGCATGAAGCAGGGGCGTAGACAAAGTTAATGTGACAAAGCCCTCCCATAG
>CADCWP010000304.1 GCA_902806425.1 uncultured Truepera sp. | reverse complement strand
TCGGTCACCTCGACGGTGACCCCTTGTGTGGAGGGGAGGAGCGCCACGCTCACCACCCCTCCTCGGGGCGTGTAGCGCAGGGCGTTGTCGATGAGGTTTTCCAGCACCCGCTCGAGAAAGCCCACGTCCGCGTAGACAAAGGGGCGCACCTTGACGTCCGCGACCAGGGCAACGCCCCGCTGCTCCGCGCCCAGCCCGAACTTCTGCACCACGTCCTGCACAAGTTCGGCCAGGGGAAAGCGCTCCCTACGAACCTCCGCAGCGTTCGCCTCGAGTTTAGCCAGCTCGAAAAGCTCACCGACCAGATTGCTCAGCTGCGCGCTGTGTCTGGTAGCGACGTCCAGGTAGCGGCGTTTCTCCTCGTCGCTTAAGGTCTCTAGCTGGAGTGTCTCCAGATAGCCTTGCAGCGCCGTCAGGGGCGTCCGTAGGTCGTGCGAGACGTTCGCTACCAGCTCACGGCGGAGGCGGTCACTTTCTTTCAAGCTATTAACCTGTTCGGCGATCCGCACCGCCATGCTGTAAAAGACTCGGCTGAGGTCCGCTACTTCGTCGCCTGCACGCGTAGGGGGAGCAAAAACAGCTAGGCCCTCGAAGTTTTTATCTTCAAAATTCATCATGACCGTCGCCAGACGTTTGAGGCGGCGCGTAAGCAGCGTAAACATCAAAACGCCCGCCAAAAATACCAGGGTGAGCCCAACCAGCCCGACCCAGACGCCGAGCCGGATTATGGTGCTGCTCTCGACCATCGCGGCCACCGAGTCCTGCACCTCGTCGGCCAGCACGACGTATAAAAAGCCCTCTAGCGGTCCTTCGGCGGGGATGGCGGCCACCGAAAAGACCTTCGGTTGTTCTGCCTCTCGAGGGTTGTCGCCCAGCGTCGGGTACATCACGGGCTCATGCATAACGGCCCGTACAGGCCCCAGCGATACGGTTCGCTGCTCGAGCCTCCGCAGCGGTAGCGACGCCCGCAAAATCTTGCCCGCGGGGTCCAGCACATATAAGTCTACGTCGGGATGGGTCATCGAGAGCGCGTCGACGGCCGCGCCCAGCCGCGCGGCGTCGACGCTGCTGCCGACCATCAGGTCGTGGGTGCGCACCAGGCGCGCGGCCAAGTCCATGTTGACCTGCTGGCTGACCTCCTGCGCGTAGCGCCGACTCGTCGCCACGGTCGACCAAACGTAGAGTACGCCCAGCGGGATAAAAAGTGCCAAGAGCACGAGTGAAAGCCTACCGTGCAAGGTTCTAAGCATCGTCAGCTTACGGTACCGCTTTAGCTAAGGCCGTGGTGAAGCGGTAGCCCACCCCCCAGACGGTCTGGATGTACTCGGGGTTGGCGGGGTCACGCTCGAGCTTGGTGCGCAAGCGGTTGATGTGCGAGTTGACAGTGTGTTCTAAGCCCTCGTAGCCGTAGCCCCAAACCAGGTCGAGCAGCTGGGTGCGGGTGTAAACCCGGCCTGGATGCTGAGCAAACTGCACGAGCAACTCGAACTCTTTAAGCGTCAGCGGTAAGGACCGTCCGTCAAAGGTAGCGGCCCGGTTCTCCACATCTATGCTCAGGTCGTTTACCCGGATAACGCTCGGCAGCGTTCGCGTGGTCCCCTCAGCTTGCGCCTTGCGCCTTAACAAAGCTTTGACCCGAGCCTGAAGCTCACGGAAGCTGAACGGTTTGCTCAGGTAGTCGTCGGCCCCCAGCTCGAGGCCGAGCACGCGGTCGAGCTCGGCCGATTTGGCCGTGAGCATCAGGATGAGGGTATAATTGCCCGCCGCGCGCAGCCGCTGACAGAGTTCGGTGCCGCTGAGCTTGGGGAGCACGACGTCCAGCACGATAAGGTCGTAACGCCCCAAACTGGCCCTCTCGAACCCGGTCTCACCGTCGTGCGCCGCGTCGACCCCGTAGCCCACTTCGCGCAGGTGTAGAGCGATCAGCTGGGCGATGTCGTGGTCGTCTTCGATGATGAGGATGCGGGCGGTGTCCATACCCCGTAGTGTGGCAGAAAGCTATCACAAAAAGGTCACAGCCGGAAGACGATTGCAAAACGCTCCGAGCTCGTGATACTTTCGTGATACCTTTTGCCTAAAATTTTTAAGTACGCCCGATGCGGAGCTCGGTACCACCTAGGCCAAGGGTGATGGTCAGAGACCACTCCACCCTCTTTGCGACCGACATGTATCCCGTCGCCGACCGCGTTCAGACGTTGTAAAGGAGACGTGCAGCCATGAAACAACCCCGCACCGCCTCGAGCCTAGTAAAAGGTGTCCTGCTGACTCTGCTGTTAACGGCTCCGCTGCTGGCGCTGATGTTCCTGGCGCGGCAGGTACTGGGAACACCTTTTGTCCCCTTCGACGTGTTCGATCTGGTGAGCCGCATCTTACCCGGCAACGTCATCACGGCAGGTATCGACGGTATGGTCGGCGTTCTCACTACGCTCGGCCTGTCGGTCCGGGACACCGCCAAGTTGGCCGAACAGGGGATGGCGGTCGGTTTGACGTTAGCTCTCGCTATCATCGGCGGTGCCGTATTCTTCCTCTGGCAACGGGGTGAACAGACGGGCTGGGGTACCGGGCTCATCTACGGCCTTATCGTCGGCGTGCCCCTCGCGGTAGTCAGTGCTACCCGTTCGGGCGCGTCCCTCACGGACGGTGTGTGGACCTTTTTGGCGCTTGTCGTCTGGGGTCTAGGGCTGGCTCGGCTACAGCGCGCGCTAGTCCGGCCGAGCGCCCCGGAGTCTGCCTCCGCCGAACGGCTCAACCGCCGCCAGTTCGTCGTCCGGGTCGGCGGCGCGGCGGCGCTCATCACCGTAGCGGGTGCGGGTGTCGGTGCGGCGCTGGGTCGGCGGAACGAAGCGCTGGCAAAGGCCGCCGAAGGTCGGCGCTGGTCGGCCACCAACGCGCTGCCGAACGACGATGCCGCTGTTGAAGCCGTCGACGGCACCCGCCCTGAGTACACCCCCTTAGAGCAGTACTACCGGATCGACATCACGCTCTCACCGCCCGCTATCGAGGAGGCCGACTGGCGTTTGCGGGTCGAAGGGCTCGTCGATACGCCCAAAGAGTACACGCTTACTGAGCTGCGCGCTTACGAGCCGGTTCATCAGTTCATCACCATGGCCTGCATCTCAAACCCGGTCGGCGGTGAACTCACCAGCACGACCCGTTGGACGGGAGTGCCGCTGAGGCGTCTTCTGGACGAGTGGGGCCTGCAAGACACGGCGACGCACCTACGGATAACTTCAGCCGACGGCTTTTTCGAGTATGTCGCGGTCGAGGATATCGAAAACGACGAACGCATCATGCTGGCTTACGAATGGGACGGGGTACCGCTCCGCGCCCGTCACGGCTTCCCGCTACGCGTCTACATCCCTGATCTCTACGGCATGAAGCAGCCCAAGTGGATCGAGTCGATTGAAGCAGTGGACGCGTGGGCACCGGGCTACTGGGTGCAGCGAACCTGGGACCGAACCGCACAGATGCGCGCGACCTCGGTCATCGACACGGTTAGAACGGGCATGATGCTCGGCGCGGCTCAGACGGGTGAAGAGATAATGATCCCGATTGGCGGTATGGCGCACGCCGGGGCGCGGGGCATCTCCAAGGTCGAGGTGCAGGTCGATGGCGGCGACTGGCAAGAGGCGCAGCTGCGCGAACCGATGTCCGACCTGACGTGGGTCCTGTGGCGCTTCGAGTGGCCTTTTGAGGCGGGAGAACACACCTTTACAGTCCGTTGTACCGACGGCAATGGTGAGATGCAGCTGACCGATAGGCGACCGCCCCACCCGAGTGGCGCGACCGGGTTGCATAGAGAACAGGTGATGCTGTGAACCACACCGCTTCGGCAACGTCTTCGGTGTCTACGGATATGAAAGGGTGTACGAAACGCCTAGGCGCCGTTTTACTGCTGGGGGTGTTGGGTTGGGGCTACGCGCAAAAAGTGGCACGTTCTGCCCCCGACTTTATTCCCGGTGGAGCGTGGCTCAGTTCAGAGCCACTGAGTATCGAGGACTTACGCGGCAAGGTGGTGCTGGTTAACGTGTGGGTCTACTCCTGTTACAACTGCACCCACAGCCTCCCCACCCTACAGGGTTGGTATGAGCGCTTTAAGGAGCAGGGTTTCGAGATCGTCGGGGTACACACGCCGGAGTTTAAATCGGATAAACCGCTAAAGAACGTACAAGAGGCGCTTTTGCGAGAAGGCGTCACCTGGCCGGTGATTCAGGACAATGCGGCCGCTACCTGGCGGGCGTACGGCAACAGCGTCTGGCCGACGTTTTACTTGGTGGATAAGAGGGGCATCGTCCGCAAGGTGCAACGCGGCGAACTCTCGAGCGTCTTTTCCCAAGGAATCAAACCACTCAGGAAGGCTCTCGAGGCCCTGTTAGCCGAATCACCGTGAACCGCCTCCAGGTTGCGGCGCTGTGGGTAGGTGTGGCGATCTTTAGCTGGGGAAGCGCCCAGAACGAGGTTCCACCTGAGACGGCGGAGACAGTTACGGTGAGGCTCGTAGTCGAGACCGAACCGGGCGTGCTGATAAGCCGACTCAACCCCCCGATTGTAGAACTAGACGACCCTTTTAGGTTGGGCGACGCGCTCACCGCCACGGTGGACGGGGAACCGTACCTGGACGACCCGGAGTTTTACTACGCCCGCTTGAACCCTGTGATCTGGGAGCTTCCGGTTCCGCAAGGTGCTGCGCCTGGAGGCTACCCCGCTGACATTCGGGCCACCTTCGCCCTCTGCTCTAGAACGCAAGGATTTTGTTTTACCGACGAGCAAACCGCTATGACCACGGTGCAGGTCGGCGGGGGAGCAAACGAGACCGTCGTGGTGCGGCTGCGTCAGCTCGAACGTTAGCTGCACTGTAGCTGTACTGTAGCTACACTCCAGTTCAGACCTAACCCAGGCAGCTAACAAGCCCAACACAAACATCTGAGAGGAGACCACGCGCATGAAACTCGCCGATAAAATCGCCGTCATCACCGGCTCAGAGTCGGGCATAGGCCAAGCTGTCGCCGTGGCGTTCGCTAAAGAGGGGGCGGACGTTGCCGTCACGTATTGGCACGATCAGGCGGGAGCCGAAACCACGAAGCGGTTGGTTGAAGAGGAGGGAAGGCGAGCCATTATCGTTCAGACCGACGTTCGTGAGGCGGCCCAGGTTGCCAAGCTCTTTGAGGAGACGGAGCGGCAGTTGGGTACGCCGTTTATCTTAGTCAACGACGCGGGTGTAGACGCTACCGGCGACGAGGTGGCGGACATGAAGCTCGAGGACTGGGACGACCGCATCAAAACGAATCTCTACGGCCCTTTTTACTGCTGTCAGCTCTTTATCAGGGCACGCCGCCAAGCCGGGGGCGAGGGCAAGATTATCAGCATCACCTCGGTTCACGAAGACATACCCCGGGCCGGAGCGGCGGGCTACTGCGCCTCGAAAGGGGCGCTGCGGAACCTTACCCGAACGCTCACGCTGGAACTTGCGCCAGACCGGATCAACGTCAACAACATCGCGCCCGGTATGGTCCTGACGCCCATGAACCAACCTGCGCTGGACGACCCTAAGGTGCTCGAGGAGCAGGTCCAGAGCATTCCCTGGAAACGAGCGGCGGAGCCGTGGGAGATCGCTAAGCTAGCCCTATACCTGGCCTCGGAAGACGCCGCTTACGCCTCCGGTCAGACCTTTACTCTAGACGGGGGTCTATCGATGAACCAGGGACAGGGCGCGTGACGGGGTTTACCGTCGAGCGCGCCACCCCCGTAGAACTCGAGCGTACGAGCCCACTCTCCGGAATGTTCGTCCTGAGTCCTTGCGTATGGCGAGAAGAGAATATCTACAAGCTGCTGGTGCGCGCCGTCAACCCCTCCGAAGACGCCTCCCAAAAGGTCGCGCGCATCTATTACGGCGAGTCGAATGACGGCCTCTGCTTTCGTATGGCTGACGGCCCCGCCATTGCGCCCGGTACCCGCGAGGACAAGGACGGCTGCGAAGACCCTACGCTCGAGCGCTTTGACGGGCGCTTCTACGTCTACTACTCGGGTTGGGACGAGACTAAAAAGGTCGGGCAGCTGATGCTCGCCGTCGGCGAGACTGTAGACGATCTGAAAAAGCAGGGGGTGAGGCTCCGCTCGACTGAGAGCCACACGAACCCCAAGGAAGCGACGCTCGTCGCCGTAGAAGGCGGCAGTTGGCGGCTGTTTTTCGAGTACGCGAGCGGCGCGTCGAAAGTCGGGGTGGCCTCCGCGCCCGCAGTAGACGGGCCGTGGACAGTCCAAGACCCACTCTTTGAAGCCCGTCCCGGCAGCTGGGACAGCTACCATCTGAGTACCGGACCCATCCTGCCGGGTGACACGCCCGTCATGTTCTACAACGGTGCGGACGAAAACGCCCACTGGCGCGTCGGTTGGGTCGCGTTCGACAAGGGGTACACAAAGGTCGTGGGCCGCTCCCAAGAGCCGCTCATCGTCCCGCCCCCCGGTGAGCCCGGAGATACCGACATCGCCTTCGCGGCCTCGTCGGTAGCTGAGGAATGGGGGATTTCGCTCTACTACTCGGTCGCCGACAAGACCATCTTTCGCGCGACGCTCTCTCCCTCTGGAGGGGGCTGAAAATGGGGCTGTGATACGTCGGCATGTTTTTCCGAGATAACACCAGGTCGTAACAGCGCGAGAAACAACAGCACCAAACAGCGATTTGCCGTACTCCACGCGGATACACCCTGCACATCTAGCCAACGTCCAAACGAAAGAAGGATTGTATGAAATTGACCTTACTGCTAGGAGCCCTTCTAACCGCCGCTCCTTTCGCCTTTGCACAAGCAGAAAGCGCAACGTCCGAGGTCGACTACGCCACGGCCTACTTCGCTGCGGGCTGCTTCTGGTCGACCGAGTCGGGTTTTGAAAAACACGAGGGCGTGCTCGAGGCTGTCTCCGGGTACATGGGCGGCACGCTCCCGAACCCCACCTACGAGGACGTCTTGACCGAAACCACGGGACACCGCGAGACCGTCGAAGTTCGCTACGACCCGAGCGTCATCACCTATCAGGAGCTTTTAGACGTCTTCTGGCGGCTGCACGATCCCTCCGACGCCGGGGGTGCGTTTTACGACCGAGGCGAGTCGTACACCTCGGCGATCTTTCACGCCAATGGGACGCAGGAGCGTCTAGCAGAAGGGGCTAGGGCGGCGCTTGCGGCGTCGGGTAAATTCGACGCGCCCATCGCTACGACCCTGGCCACAGCCGGAACCTTTTACCCAGCGGAGGCGTACCATCAGGACTTTTACAAAACGAACGCGGAGTACTACGCGTCGTACCGCGCTGCCTCGGGCCGGGACGCCTTCTTCGCTTCCGTCTGGAAAGGTGATAGGACCGTCTATGGGCGCGCGACCGAGAGAAGCTATTCGAAACCTGCCGACGAGGTGCTGCGGCAACGGCTCACCCCCATGCAGTACTTCGTCACGCAAGAAGACGGGACCGAACCGCCCTTTGACAACGCCTTTTTCGACCACCACGAAGCGGGCATCTACGTCGACGTCGTGTCAGGCGAACCGTTGTTCTCGTCGCTCGACAAGTTCGACTCCGGAACGGGCTGGCCCTCGTTCACCCGCCCACTGGTCGCGGAGAACGTACTCGAGCACACCGATGTGGGCTTCGGCATGACGCGCACGGAGGTTCGTAGCAGGTACGGCGACTCGCATCTGGGGCACCTTTTTACGGATGGCCCCGCACCGACGGGGTTGCGTTACTGCATCGACTCGGCGGCGCTGCGCTTCGTCCCGGTGGCGCAGCTCAGCACTGAGGGTTACGGGAGTTTCGCAGCGCTGTTCGTTTCCGAGCAGGCCCAGAGCACACCCTGAGGCTGACGCTTTCTGAAAGCGCAGCTTTTGTAAGTTTCGCCGACGCCACGTCGCGCCCCTGCGCCACCAGGCGAGTGTCCGCAACCTTGACGGCTTGGGGATCTGGCAGTGTACACGAATTCTGATTCTCGCTTCGGGAGTAAGCGGGGCTAACAGGTTACGGAGAAGCGGTTGCAAAGAAGCCCGTTCAGGGTTGCGCTCCAAAACGGGCGCGACAGCTTCGGCGGGGATGAGCCCACAATCTCGTAGCGCTCACGGCGGAGCAGTTCGATAGGCGGCCCCGCTAGGCCGTGTTCGTCCTTTGCCAAAAGGATGGCGTACCGTTTACAGATTGGTCCGGCGGTGGCCTGGGTGGTGAAGACCCAGCTTACAGCAGCGCCGCCAGAACTCGCCAGCTCACGCCACCCCAAGACAACAGGAGGACGCACCCACAGCCGCGTAAGCAGGCCCAGCCGCATCTCGCGCAGCGTTAGTAGCGCACTCGTCAGCTGACGCCGCACTGGGAGCCGCGGTTACGCCTGATCGTCACCAGCTCCGCGCAAGCGGACGAACTCGAGGAACGGCTCAAGCTGGCGGGGGTGGACGACCTTCTTAAGCAGCGCGTCTCAGCAAGCAACGCCGACGCTTCCAAACCGAACCCGGGCATCGTTGTGGCGGCTTTAGAGAAGCTGGGTATGCGGGCCGACGAGGTCGTCATGCTGGGCGACACGGCGTATGACATCGAAGCGGCCAAAAGGCCGGTGTCCCGACCGTCGCGCTCCGGAATGGGGGCTAGCAGGACGCCGACCTTGCGGACGCGGTCGAGGTGTACAACGACCCGGCGGACCTGCTGGCTAACTACGACGCCTCTTGGCTCGTGAGCTAAGGCGGTTACATACGTCGTATCATCTCTGCACAAGCTTTTAAAGGAACGCTGAGGCGGTCGAAGTTTAGCGCGAACACAGGGAGCGCGAGGGGAGATTCCGGTATGGGCATGTTGGACAACAAGGTCGCCTTCATTACAGGTGCAGCGAGCGGCATCGGTGCGGGAACAGCGTGGAGGTTTGCTCAAGAGGGTGCGAAGGTCGCGCTCTGCGACGTTATGACAGAGCAAGGGCAAGCGCTACGCGATGAACTTGAGTCGGCTGGTTACGCAGCGCTTTATATAGACTGCGACGTTAGCAGCCCCGAAGCTGTAGAGCGGGCAGTTAGCCTGACGGTGGAGCGCTTCGGTGGGCTCGACATCGTATTTGCGAATGCGGGTGTCAACGGCGTCTGGGCACCTATAGAGGAACTGCAACCCGATGAGTGGGAGCGCACCTTTGCCATCAACCTTAGAGGAACCTATCTGACTACCCACTTTGCGGTTCCTCATCTGAAGCGAACGGGGGGCGGCAGCATCATCATCACGAGCAGCGTAAACGGCACCCGCACCTTTTCGACACCCGGAGCAAGCGCCTACAGTACCACCAAGGCAGGCCAGGTCGCCTTTATGAAGATGATCGCCTTGGAGCTAGGTCAACACGACATCCGCTGTAACGCCATCTGCCCGGGGATGATCCATACGAATATCAGCCAGCGAACCGAACAGCGGCATACGGACAAGATCGGGATCGAGGTCGAACTGCCGAAAGGTAATCCCGCGGTTGACGAGGGCGAAGGCGACGTTACCGAGGTAGCCGATACGTGCCTGTTCCTCGCCTCGGACCTGAGCCGACATGTGTCGGGCGTAGAAATATATGTAGACGGCGGCGCGTCGCTGCTACGCTGAACCGCCACGTGGCGAGCCGTTGCCCCGGCGCAGAACTGCGGCTGTCCCGGAATGCAGCGGCTGAAAAATCATATGACCAACCGCGTGTTGTGGCGACCCTAACCTTCACCTTACACAGGCGGGAGCGTATACGCTGAGAGTGCGGAAACGAATGTTCAATACCCGGGTCCGGCATCTGCGCCTTAGCTTTCCAGCGACTAAACGCGTATGTGTGCCCCCCGCTTTTCCTGTCGTCTCCGAAAGGCTGAAACAGAGGGGAGCTTACAAACGCGCTCGCATGATGGGCGAAGACTACCTGGAGGGGTGAGGTGATGAAAAACACGGTTGTGCGCGGCTTGGTAGCTGGTCTGGCAGGCGTTGCGGTGATGACGGCGGGGGAGAAGCTCGAGCAGCTGTTTACCCGGCGGCCCAATTCGTATGTTCCGGCCCACACGCTCGAGAAGCTTTTAGGTCTGCCGCACCGGCCCGATAGGGAGCGGCTGTGGCTCAACTGGGCGATGCACTGGGGCCAGGGCGTCATCCTCGGCCCGGTACGTACCCTGATGGCGGAGCGCGGCCTGCGTGGTCCGGTCGGCTCGTTTTTGTTCTTGAACCTGCGCTTTCTAAACGACCAAGCCTTGGAAAATGTTACGGGTGTCGGCGCGCCCCCATGGACCTGGCCGACCGACGAGCAGACGCTTGATCTCCTGCACAAGGCCGTCTACGCCTTCACCACCGGGGCGGTCGCGGATTCGCTCGTTTCCGGTCCGGCGCACACGCTTGTGCCGCGTGAGGGCTGGACACCGGGCCAGAAGCCGTGAGTAGTGCCAATACCTCGTAATTATTGGCAGATGAGCAGCGGCGTCCGGCTTTGGCGCAGGAGTTCGTCGAGTACCCCTCCGAAGATGGGCTCGAGCAGCGCCGAATACTCGTAGGACCCCGAGACCAAAAGGTCCGCGTCGTGCGCCCGCACCTCGGCCAAGAGGGCAGGCACGATGGAGCCTTCGCCCAACCCGTATTCGGCCTCGACACCGTGCCGCTCGAGGTAAGCCCTGGCCTGGTCAAGCACAGCGTGGTCCGCTTTGCCCTCTTCACGAACCGTCACCACCTTGAGCCGGACCTGCCAGCGGGCGGCTAGGTAGGCGGCGGCAAAAAGCGCGATGGTCGCCTTTGGGGTGCCGTTATAGCCCAGCAACGGGCGCTGGGAGCGGCTCGGCTCGCCCGGTACGGCCAGGAGCGGGCGGGGGCAGCGGCGCAGCAGGGTGTGGAAACCGCCGTAGAGCCTAAACCCGGCGCGCCCCGGCGGGTGGCTGAGCGAGGCGACGACCAGATCGGTCCAACGGGCGCGTTCGCTCACGGCTGCCACCACCCCACCCACCTGGGCAGCGAACGCGCCCCTCACGCCCGCCTCGCCGCAACGCCGCAGGAACTCCGCCCGCAGGCCCTCGACCCCTTGGTCCGCGCCGTGCCGGGTTACGACGTGTAGGCCGTAGAGCTGTAGCTGCTCACGCCCCGCGAACAGCAGTGCCTGCTCGAGCGCCCGCCAGCCCGCCTCGGTGCCGTCGAGCGCAACGAGAAGACGGCGCAAGAGGGGCTGACGGGGGTCGCGCCGACTGGCCCTGACGTCGCGGGGCCTCGACTCCCGCCTGTCGCCGAGGCCGTAGGTGATGGCGTCCGCGGAGAGGTCCCAGCCCAGCTCGCGCTCGAGTGCAGCGCGGTAGTCGGCCAGCCACAAGTAGAGGTCGGTCGGGGTGCGGCCGGGAAAGGTTCCGAACAGCCCGTGCTCTTTTAGCAGGGCGACGACGGGCAGGTAGACGGTGTCGTACCAGTGGGCGACCGCCTCCTCGAAGCTCACCTCGCGTTTCTCGTCGATCCCCATGAAGTACCGGTGGACGCTGATGTGCTCAAGCAGGCGTTCGTACTGACCGGGGATGCTCACGCGCAGGTCGGCCTCAGGGCGCAGTTCGTGCATCCCGGTGCGCTCCAGGAAGTCGGCGTACTCGGCCTTGATGATGAGGTCGTCGGGTGTGTCGTCGGGGCCGAAGGGGACGTCTGTGTCTACCTCGGTGACGTAGGCGTCGATGGTCCTTGCGCCGAGCTGTCGGGCGACTGAGACGCGGTGGTTGCCGTCTTTGACGAAATAGGCGTCGCCAAGTTTATAGACCTCGATGGGGGGGACGCCGCGAAGCCCCGTGACGGCCTGCTTGACTCTGACCCAGCGGTCGAGGTCGCTGTTTTGCAGTGGCAAAAACGTCCGCGTGTAATCGCGGTAGCGGCCGACGCTGCCAACGATGGCGTCTAGTGGAACGTCCTGACGCTTCGCCGCCGCGCTTTCGACGCCGTGAAGCTTCTGCCGCACCTCGTCGTAGGCCAGGAGCTCGTCGGACTGACCGGTGAGCTGGGCCAGCACGCCCTGAAAGTCCGCCTTCCGGCGGGCCCGCCGGAAGTCTTCGACAATAGCTGGTACGTTCGCGTTGTCCATAGTTGGTGGAACCCAGCAACGGCTTTAAGCTACCACGTGACTCCTACTGTAGGTCGCGCGGTCGGGTCACTCTATAGGAGGCGCTCGGGTGGGCAACGGCATCTTGTTACATCGTGGTGCAGTTTTAGTGCCGCCTACTGAGTGACAAGCGTCAATCACTAGGCAGTGCCTGTTAGCTGTGCTGCTGACAATGCTTGAGTGCGCACCCACGCTGAAGCTACCCTCATAGTGTCTCAATGTGCGTCAGCAGCTTAACTAGTGCGCGATAGATATGGCTGATGTATAAGCGAGTGGCTCGATCAGGTCGGTGCTCTAGTCAGCGGGCTTGCCTAAAAGCCAAAGTTGTACCCAGCTCTCGCCCGCAGGTCGTACACGGTGCCCGTACCTGTCTGAAGCCAGAGCGTCGGCAGCACCTCGACAAAGACCCCAGCCAGCTCAGCCCCGGCCACCACTCGAGCCTGCACAGCGCCCGCATCGAAGATCCTCCCGATCCCTGCCCCCACACCTGCGTACCCAGTAACTCCCACCAGGCTTACGGAAAATAGTGCGTCTCCCGCCACTTCCGTCAGGTGATAATTGGCGCGGTCTGTAAAGGAACCACCGAGCGCGAAGTCGGGATAGACGCTCAGCTCGACCGTGCCGCGTGCTCCAACGAGCCCGAGGAGGTTATGCACGCCAGCGTGAGCGCCCAGCGAAACGACCAGCGGGTCGTAGTCAGTGTTAATGATGTAGTTCCCGGAGGCGAATACCCCGACGAACGGCCTAGCCAGGCCGGTAGTGAACAAAAGTAAAGTGATCGTGATAGCCGCCGTTTTCAACATAGCTGTCCTCCTTACGAGCGCCCTCGCTTTATGACCTGCTCCCCGAGCATATACCGCCTCGTGAACGGGCTTATCACCGTCTTCGCGCTGTACCTCGCCGCTACTCGGCAGAAAGCGGTCCCAAGACGCCGAACGGCACGTCACCATGGGTGGGCGTTGCTGCTCTCGGCTGTGCCGACCCAGCACCACCCGTGATTCTGCCCCTGCTCTCACTCTTTTTAACCGCTTATCTACACAGAGCCCGCTAACGTACCCGTCGCAGCTGCAACGTGCAAGTAGCAACAGCTAGAGGTTGCTCGCACTTCACGCTTGGAAAGGTTTCTTATCGCAAGCATCTCTAAAGCCGACTCAGCTAAAGAGCTTGCCAAGAAATAGACATGGGCCAGAGGGATACTGATGCGTTATGGTAGCTACCTAGAATGAGAAGGGGCTACTTCATACCTTTGCATCACCGGAAGGCCCACTAGGGTGGTCTGGTCGTTTAGCGCGGGCCGGTCGTTCGACCGCTGTCCAAGGCGCTGGTTTTTCCGGTCTGTCGTCGGCCATCACGCGGCTAAAGACCCGGCCCGCCGTGAGGCGTATCTGCTCTCCAAGCTCGACAGCCTCTGGTCGTGGCGCGGACGCCTGGTCGACGACGTCATCGCCAACCATGTGGTTCCGACGCTCACGGTCGGGCGTGACCCCGATCTGGCACCCCTTCTGGCTGTGGCGAGAGAGAGTCATGAAGCGCACCTCGCCTTTGCGTCGGCTCACCGTCTGAGAGAAGCGGCTATGCGGCCGAGCCAGCACCCCGACTTCTTGGCCTTGCTCGAGGTCGAACGGGGTGCGCCGCCCTCAGACGCCGACCTGGCCAAAGCCTGGGGTGACGTAGAAACGGCGCTGACCAACCTTTTAGCGATGCACGCGCTTCTCGAGCGCCTCAAAGGTGCGGCGCTCCTGCTCCCGCAGCGTGCTCTCACGTACAAACGTACTCTAGCCGGAGGTGAACCGGTCACGGTGCGAGCGGTGCCGGACCTGCTCGCTTTTTTTAACGACGCGCCGCCGCTTATCGTTGACTGGAAGGTGCATACCCACGCGGCAACCGACTACCGTGAGCAGCTCGCTGGGTACGCCCTCGCTTTAGTCCGTTCGGACGGGCAGTGGGGTCTTCCGAACCTGCGCAGGTTGACCCCTACAGACGTCGACCTTATCGAGGTGCAACTCCTCAAGGATGAACTCAGAAGCTATACGCTCACGGACGAGGACTTCAGAAACATCGACGTGGACCGAGGCGAGTCCGCGATGAGGATGCAGGCGTTACTTAAAGATCGTAGCAAGGGTGACCGCGATCCCTATACCGTTCCTACCACGACCGACCTCAGGACCTGTGAGGGCTGCAACTTTAGAGCGCTCTGTTGGGACGGCCTAGCGGGTCCGAGATACGGTGTGACGTAGCGAAGCCGTTGGGACCAAGTGGGCTGCGAATCGCGCACCAGCGGGATAACCTAACCTGAGTAGTTGCGTCTGTGCATCATCGTCGCCGAGGCTTCTCTTTCGGTCTTTTCTTCACGCGTGATGCTGTACTGTTCAGCCTCGCGCTGCGAGTTGCGCTCGTCTTGCGCAACCACGCTGTTGATATCTACGAAGCTGGGTAAGTCTTTACCCCAAACGACGCCTGTTCCTAGCTCGAGTTCCTCCATGGCTGCCGAGACGGCGTTCTTGCTGTCGGGAACGACCTTTCCGGTCACGGTTGAAGGCACGCCTTTTTTGAGCTGGGCCGCACGGCGTCCAACCACCATCGATAGGCGGTAGCGAGAGTCGGTCACTTCTCTTAAGATGTCAAAGCCTTTTTGCGCCATGATGTAGCTCCGCTTCCGTGTCCGGCTTTGCTGGGGCTGCCGAAGGCACACACCCGTACGTTGTCAAGGATGGCGTAGTCTAGCAGACAAACGTTAGATCATTAGTCTTTCCAAAGAAGACCCGGCGTTGACCGCAGCTTCCGGTTTAAGGGGGTGTGCGGATACGAGTCTGGGCTGTCGTGCCATGAGAGCTGGTTATAGGTGACTACAGTGCTCCCAAGACAGGTCTGCTACATTGAAACATGAGATACCTTGTACTGTTCGTGCTCGCCGTCGGATTAGCCGCCTGTGAACCCGGTGACGCTGTTGACGTTGACATCAATCCTTCGCGAGCCGTCGAAGATGCCGTAGATAGGGCGCAGCAAGGGGTTGATGGGCTGAACGATGTAGTCCAGAACTTTGGGGGAGATGAGGGCGGCGGTGAAGAAGACACCGAGAACGGCGGCGAGAGCGAAAACGAAGAAAATTAGGCTGCTTACTTAAAAGAGTCCCGCTTTCGAGCGGGCTTTTTCGTTGGGAGGGTTTGTGGGCGCTATCTGCGTTCGGGTCAAACCCGGTGGTAAGCTGAACCCTTGAATCCGTGAGTTTGTTAAGCGCCTAGGCAACTTCAACGTCCCGCCCTGCTTTGACCTGATCGGCCAGCTTAGCTGCAAGTAAAGGAGTGGGTGTCTAGGGACGTCTCTAATGGCTTCAAGCGCATTTTCTTCTGTAAACTCGGAGCTGCTTATGGGATCGGTAAGGTGTCGGGTTGTCGGACTTCCCATTGACAGGCGGCCCTCGTGCTTGCGCTTGTTAAGTGTCCTACCGGCACACCAATGAGAGGGACCAAGGTCGGCGCGCTGACCCCTAGGGTGCTCCGGAAACGCTCGAAGACGCTGTAGGGGAGGCCGCGATGCGCCGATCAGCTCGCAGGTGCTTGCAGGGTCAAGCTCTAGATGCCGGGCAAGCTCATCGGTGCTAAACTTAACCCGTCACGGTGACAACCACCATGCTTTCTTAGCGGCATTTATCTAAAGTCATTAGCGTGCTCGTCTCCCCTAGAGCTGTCAAGCGCTACTGACTAAGGTCACCGTTTCCGCCGCCCCCTTAGGGTAAAAAAGGCGGCCAAGCTCACGACTAGAATTGCTGCGACCGCAACGATGGAGATTGCGACGGTAGGCAGGCGGGCGGCTGGGGTTTCGACGTCGGCGTTGTCGGACACATCTTCCAAAGCTGCACCTGCAACGGTATCTTCGGTGGGAACGGTACTGTCTTCAGAAGTCGCCGCGTAAACGGCCGGAACACTTACGGTTAGAAGACTCAAGGCCAGTAGCGCTTTACGAATAGAGGGTCGCATTCCGAAACTTTAGGCGTTCGCCACGAACACAACTGAAGGTTGAAGCGAATTCAAGATCTGTACATCCTCCAAAGATTCGGTAAGACCCTTAAAGAAAAGTGCTGACAGGCGCTTCATTTTTACGCATAGAAGCCATTTCAAAACCCTTGGTAGGCTTTGTGACCATAGGAAATCCTTTAGGACCCGACGAGGGGTGAGCGAGTGGATTCCGAACGAAGTTAGGACGGGGTTCCGAGTAGAATTGGACCCACTCAGTCTAAGAAACCATTTTTGAGATGGGTTTTGGTGACGATTCCGCCAACGAACCTAAAAAAGCAACGCTTGTCATAACGTCATGATCTTTGTTTGTAAAGTCGTAGGTGATGATAAGGACAAGTCGCACTGCCTGTGACTTGCCCTGTTTGCGAATATAGTGGGCTAAGGAGTGGCGATGGCTAAGGTCAACATCTATACAGTCGAAGCAGACCTTTACTGGCTGGTCGAGTGGTCGGGCGGCAACGGCTGCACGTCTGGTGCCGAGCCGAGAAGACCATGCCCCAATATTTCGGGGCGCTGACTCTCGTCCTTATGCTCGGCATGGTGCTGATCCGCGCCAGGATGATAAACCGAAAAGGGACACAAGCCCTACATTTTGGTAAGGCTGACAAGTCGGACTTCCTAATTCCGCCGTTCGCTCTCTTTTACTTCTATACCGTGTTCGCCGCTGCTTTCGGTCTTCCCACGCTCAGCACGCAACGATTTTTCTGGTCTCAGACGGTCTCCTGGGCAGGGGCCTTTTTGTGCTTGACAGGACTGGCACTACTCTTATGGAGCCTCATCTCGTTCGGGCAGAGCTTCCGGGTCGGCATTGATGCTGAGCGTCCTGAGAAGCTGATCACGACCGGCGTGTTCGCCTTCAGCCGCAACCCCATCTACGTGGCTTTCGCGCTGATTCTGCTGGGACAGTTTCTGATTTCCCCAAACTGGCTACTTTTGGTCTACGCCGGAACAGGCGCGTGGCTGTTTCACCGTCAAGTGCTCCGTGAAGAGGCCTTTCTGACGCAGCATTACGGTCAGGAGTACACGGCTTACCGCAACCGCGTTAAAAGGTACTTTTGAGCCGGTTTAAAGGGACCGAGCGGTCGCCGCGTTTCCCGGCGTCACCGTTTTGTAGGGTGACTAGGAGCTTGTTATGACCAACTTGTTTAACCTACGTCTACGTCGTTACGCCAGCGCACCCGCGACCCAGCGACGATGAGCGAGGTCGCGCTGCTGTGGAGGAAATCAGAGATGGAGACGGCGCAGCCCTCTAGTCTCTGACCGAAGCACCCCTCGCCTTGCGTGGAGAACACTGAAGCTGCGCCCCTACAGCTAAGCAATTTCCCATTCAGGTAATCAACACGGGTAGGAAATGGAGAAGTTCGCTACAGAGAAGCGCTTAGGGCATACGTCAAGCGACGTGATTTCTCCATAGACTTTTACCGGCTTTTACCCCCTTGTAGTGCAGAGACGGGAATGCTCGAGACGGTAAAAGGCAACACCGGTCCCTCTTCGCTCTCCATTACGTCGAACTGCGCGTTGACAACCAACAGGCGGTCGCCGACTTTAACGGCAGTGGCCGGATAAGCAAGCGTTTTATCCTCGGTGCGGGACAAGACTTCACCACTGGCGAAGTCTTTACTCAGGTCGACCGAAACTACTTGGTTGTTCGGCTGGATAACAGCGTATAGCCTCTGGCCGTCGAGCACTAAACCGTCGCCACCCATGAGTGTCTCGCCGCCCAGGTCAACCTCGACCACCTCTTTGCTCGCCGTATCGATGCGGTAGAGCTGGCCGGTATTCATCTGCACAACCAGCAGATATTGCCCGTTAGAGGTTCCCGCAATGCCGTTGGCGTTCGGACCTTCCTCCTGGTATTCAAACGCAGTGCCCGTAAAATCGAGCCAGGGCTCTGCCGTTTCAGCATCAGCCGAAATTTTGAACAGAACGGGCCGGTAGGAGTCGGTCACATAAACGTCCCCGGTAGCGGTCACGGCGAGGTCGTTTAGAAGAGGTGACCCCGCCCCAGGGGTTTTGATAGCGCTCGTCTGCTCGGCCGTCTCGGT
>CADCWP010000303.1 GCA_902806425.1 uncultured Truepera sp. | reverse complement strand
GTGCGTTTCCAACGAAACCGGGGCCGTTTTTCGGGCAACTCAGTAATGGAGGCAAATGCCTATTTTTGCACGGAAGTCAGTTGCACGGGAAATGTTCGCAGTTTGCCCGGGAGAGCCGGCGCCTGGCTTTTCACCCACTCGTATAACGCATGAAGCACCTCATCAGTTTCGTCATCCGGCACGTGCCGCGCCGCTACCTGCAACGGGTCAGCCACGTGGCCATGCGGGCCGTATCCGTCTTTTACCGGGGCGACAAGGTGGCCTGCCCGGTGTGCGGGAGCCACTTCAGCAAGTTCCTGCCCTACGGCCGCACCAACCCCCGCGAAAACGCCCTTTGCCCGAGTTGCCTGGCCCTCGAACGGCACCGGCTCATGTGGCTGTACCTGCAAAAAAAGACGAACTTTTTCACCGCCCCGCACAAGCTGCTGCACGTGGCGCCGGAGCACTGCTTCATCCACCGGTTCGAGGCCATGAAAAACCTGGATTACGTGACGGCCGACATTGAATCGCCCCTGGCGAAGGTAAAAATGGACATTCACCGGATTCCCTTCCCCGCCGATACGTTCGACGTGGCCTTCTGCAACCACGTGATGGAGCACGTGGACGACGACCTCCAGGCCATGCGCGAACTGCACCGGGTGCTCAAGCCGGGCGGCTGGGCCATCATCCAGTCGCCGATGGACACGCGGCTCGAACACACGTTCCAGGACCCCGCCATTACCTCGCCGGCCGACCGCGAAAAGCACTACTGGCAGGACGACCACCAGCGCCTCTACGGCCGCGACTACGGCCGCCGCCTCGAACGGGCCGGCTTCCGGGTCACCGAAGACCGCTTCGTGATGGAACTCGACCCGCCCACCGTGCAACGCTACGCCCTCCCCCGCGAAGAAATCATCTACCTGTGCCGGAAAGGGTAGGAGGGAATACCAATGTTGCCCGGCACCCAGTGCTGGATTTTTCCCATGCCCGGAAAAGGTAACCCCTGCGCGCGTTGCCGGGAAAGGAGTGGTTGCGGTGCCTGCGTAAGAAAAAAAAGACCAGCCCCGGCCCCTCCTCCCTTTTTTTCTCCGCGCCCTCTGCGGTTAAAAACTTTCTTCTTTGCGCCCTTTGCGCTCCTCCTTTGCGCCTTTGCGTGAACCTCCCTGCCCCTACGTCTCGTGGAACAGAATCTCACCCGAGAGCTGCCCGAGCAGTTGCCGGGTCCGCTCGGGACGGGCGTCGGTGATGAAGAGCTGGCCGAACGTATCGCGGGAAATCATTTCGAGCAGCTTGTGAATCCGCATGTCGTCGAGCTTGTCGAAAATGTCGTCGAGCAGCAGGAGCGGCTTTTTGCCCGCCGCCCCCTGGATGGCGTCTAACTGCGCCAGCTTGAGGGCGAT
>CADCWP010000302.1 GCA_902806425.1 uncultured Truepera sp. | reverse complement strand
AAAGCGCCGAACTCAAACCCGCTTTGGAAACGGTTCGGCGCATCGCCGCGGCACATCAGGTCGCGCGGCTCGAGGTGTTCGGCTCAGCCGCAACGGACCAGCTACAGAAAGTTAGCGATATTGATCTACTTGTCATATTCAAGCCTACATCTACGCAAGAGCACGGAGAGCGTTATTTTGGGTTCAAGTACAGCCTCGAGGATGCGCTGGGGCGACCCGTAGACCTTATCGAGCTTGAAGCCGTGGACAATCCCTATTTTCTGAAAGCTATCGAGTCCAAACGCGTTTTACTTTATGCCGCGTGACGTTCGCGTTTACTTGCACGACGTTTTAACCTCCTGTAAAGCAGTAACCGGATTTGTTGAAGGCAAGACGCTTGAAGATTACGCCGCCGACTTGCTGCTGCGCTCAGCGGTTGAACGTCAGCTCAGCATCGTCGGTGAGGCGGTGAATCAGGCCGTGAAGCTTCAGCCTACCCTCAGAAAAAGGATTACGTCAGCGCGGCAAACTATCGACTTCCGTAACCTTCTTATTCATGCGTATACGACGGTCTCCGCGCCGGTGGTGTGGACAGTGCTTGAGGTTCACTTACCCGTACTCATAGCTGAAGTTGAGACCCCGTTGGCCGAATTTGCTAACGACTAAGACCTAAGCGCTAACTTCAACCTGCTCGAGCCTTCTAACCGCCTAGAATGAACTACCTTAAGATTCGAGGTGCAACATGGCGAAGCTGGCGGTCTTGGCAATTCACGGCATCGGGGACACTCGAACGGGCTACAGCGCCGCGCTCGAAAGGCGGTTGCGCCGGGTGGTCGGGCCGCGCGCCAGCGACCTCTGTTTCGTCGAGATCGACTACCAAAAACACCTGCGGGATAACCAAGCGCGGCTCTGGGAGCGGGTCAAGGGAGGCCTCCGGTGGATTTTCATCCGCAAGTTTCTCCTCTTCTACTTCGGCGACGCCGCCGCCGTGCTGTACAACAGCTCTGAACCGGGCAGCATCTACCGCAAGACCCAAGAGACCATTCAAGAGGCGGCGGAGAAAGCTTTGGCCCAGCTCGAGGGGCCTGAGTGCCCCGTCGTCGTGGTCGCGCAGTCGCTCGGCTGCCAGATCATCTCGAGTTACCTTTGGGACGCGCAGCGCGGCAAGGGCATCTGGGCGGGTGTGGAAGGGTCGGACCCCCGCACGACTTTTCTCAAGCTCGGCACACTGCGCTACTTTCTGACGACCGGATGCAACATTCCCCTGGTCGTCTCCGGTCTCACCAGGGTCGAACCCATTGACAAACCCAACGCTGCCTTCCGCTGGCTCAACGTTTACGACGCCGACGACCCGCTCGGCTGGCCGCTCGAGCCGTTGTACAGCTACGACTCCACCCGCCCCCAAGCCAAGCCGAAGGATGTTCCCGTCAACGTCGGAGGCGTTCTCAAGCACTGGAATCCGTGGTCGCACAGCGCTTACTGGACTTCGGAGCGTTTTATAGAGCTTGCAGGAACGCGGCTTAAGGAGCTGCTCGAGTAACGCCCGGTGTTAAGATCGCGGTGAGGACATAAGTTCCAACCAACAGCTATACAAACTTAATTTTTAAGGTATACTGCGCCCGGACGGGCTTGCGGGAACTTCTGCTGGGGTAGGTGAGTCATGGCCGAAAAGCGGATCACGATAAAGGGTGCCAAGCACCACAACCTCAAAAACATCGACGTGCAGATTCCGCGCGACAAGCTCGTCGTGATCACCGGCGTCTCGGGCTCGGGCAAGTCGTCGCTGGCCTTCGACACCATCTACGCCGAGGGACAGCGGCGCTACGTCGAATCCCTGTCGGCCTACGCGCGGCAGTTTTTGGGGCAGATGGAGAAGCCCAAAGTGGACTATATCGGCGGCCTAAGCCCCGCTATCGCCATCGAACAGAAAACGGTCTCCAAAAACCCGCGCTCGACGGTCGCTACCGTAACCGAGGTGATGGACTACCTGCGCGTCTTGTACACCAACATCGGCACGCCGCACTGCCCGGAGTGTGGGCGCGAAGTGTTCGCGCAGAGCGCCGAGGGGATCGCGCGGCAACTCGCGGGCTTGCCGGTCGGGACGCGCCTGCAACTCCTCGCCCCGGTCGTGCGCAACCGCAAGGGGACACACGTCGACGTTCTCACGGATGCTCGCACGAGCGGTTTTGCCCGCGCCCGTGTGAACGGCGACACGGTGAGCTTGACCGCTGAGCTGAGCCTCGAGAAAAAGAACAAGCACACGGTAGAGATCATCGTCGACCGCCTCGTCATACCTGAAGCCGCACCGGACGACGCGACGTTTCTTTCGCGCCTTACCGACTCGGTAGAGACGACCCTTAAGACCGCCGACGGCCTGCTGATTGCTAACTACGGCGATACCGACCTGCTGCTGAGCGAGCACAACGCTTGCCCGCACTGCGACGTCTCGTTCCCTGAACTCTCCACGCAGATGTTCTCGTTCAACAGTCCGCTGGGGATGTGCGAGACCTGCCACGGCCTCGGCAGCCACATGGACGTGGACCCCGCGTTGCTCGTCGCCGACGAAAACTTGAGCCTCAACGGCGGGGCGCTCCGCTACTACGGCGAACTCAGGAAAAGGGAGGGGTGGACCGTCTCGACCGTCGAGAGCATTGCACGGCACTACGGCTTCGATCTCGAGACGCCCTGGAAAGACCTTCCCGAAACCGCGCGTCACGCCCTACTGCACGGGTCGGGCGGCAAACCCATCGAGTTCACCCACCGCACCGCCAAAGGCTATACCCGCCGGAGCCGCAGGCCCCTTTACGGCATCGTCTACAATGTCAAAAAGCAGTATCAGGAGACCGCGAGCGAAGAGGCGCGCGAGTGGTACTTACAGTTTATGCGTGAGCTGCCGTGCGAGAGCTGCGGCGGAGCGCGGCTGGGTCCGGCGGGGCGGAGCGTCACGGTTGGCGGCACCTCGCTGCCCGCGCTGAGCGCACTCAGCATCGGCGAGGCGCACACATGGATCACACAGCTGCCTGAAATCTTGGACGCGCACCAGAACGAAGTGGCCGAGGAGGTCGTCAAGGAGATCCGGGAGCGGCTCGGCTTTATGCTCAACGTCGGGCTGCACTATCTTACGCTCGCGCGCAAGGCCGGGACGCTCTCGGGCGGCGAGGGGCAGCGCATCCGTTTGGCGTCGCAGATCGGTTCCGGGTTGATGGGCGTGCTCTACATTTTGGACGAGCCCAGTATTGGCCTGCACGCCCGCGACAACGAGGCGCTCATTCGGACGCTTGAGCGCCTCCGCGACATGGGCAACACCGTCCTGGTCGTCGAGCACGACGAGGAGACGATGGCCCGAGCCGACTACATCATCGACCTCGGGCCGGGCGCGGGCGTTAAGGGTGGCGAGCTCGTCGCGGTGGGGACGCCCAAGCAGCTCGCCAAAAACAAAAAGAGCTTGACCGGGCAGTACCTGAGCGGCGAGACCGTTATCAGCGCGCCGTACCCGGAGCGGCGTCAGGGGCGGGAGTGGCTCGAGCTTTCGGGCGCGAGCCTGAATAACCTCCGGGGCGTCAGCACTAAGCTCCCGCTCGGCACCCTAACTTGTGTGACGGGCGTGTCGGGGAGCGGTAAGTCGAGCCTAGTGACGGGCACGCTCTACCCGGCGCTGGCGCGGCTTCTGAACGGCTCGACGGCGACGCCGGGGCCGTACAAGAAGCTGGCGGGTTTGGAAAAGCTTGACAAGGTCATTCACATCACCCAGGACCCCATCGGGCGCACCCCGCGCAGCAACCCCGCGACCTACGCGGGCGTCTTCGACGACATCCGCGACGTGTTCGCGCTTCTGCCGGAGGCCAAAAAACGCGGTTACCCAAAGGGAAGATTCTCGTTCAACGTCAAGGGTGGCCGCTGCGAGACCTGCGGCGGGCACGGCTCGATCCAGATCGAGATGCACTTCTTGGCGGACGTGTGGGTGACGTGTCGGGACTGCGGCGGCAGGCGCTACAACCGCGAGACGCTGCAAGTGAAATATAAGGGCAAGACCATCGCGGACGTTCTCGACATGGACGTGCAGGAGGCGCTCACCTTCTTCGAGGCGCACCCGAAGATCAACCGTGTGCTCCAGACGCTCTTCGATGTAGGGCTCGAGTACATCAAACTCGGCCAGTCCGCCCTGACCTTCTCCGGCGGCGAGGCGCAGCGCATCAAGCTCGCTAAAGAACTCTCCAAACGCGCCACGGGCAAGACGGTCTACATTTTGGACGAACCGACCACCGGGCTTCACTTCGCCGACATCCAGAAGCTCTTGGAGGTTCTGCACCGCCTGGTGGATCAGGGGAATACGGTGGTCGTCATCGAGCACAACCTGGACGTGGTCAAGACGGCGGACTACCTCATCGATCTGGGGCCGGAGGGGGGCGACGGCGGCGGGATGGTCGTCGCGCAGGGGACGCCGGAGGAGGTGGCGGCAGTCGAGGGGAGCCATACGGGGCAGTTTTTGCGGAAGGTGGTGACGCCTGCCAGGGAGGAAGTCGCGGCGTGACGACGCACTGGCAGGACTACACCTCGGGTCTGAAGTTGCGGCTCGAGCCACGTGAGTGCGCCCTTCTGGTCATTGATGTTCAAAACAGCTTTTGTTCCCCGCCGGGCGCGACCGGGCGCAAGCACGCCAATACCCGGATGCAGGCGTTACCTGCCAAAATCAACGCCTTTGCCGAGACCTTTCGCAAAGCAGGCGGACTACCTATCTATATACGTGCTGTCACCGATGCAAAAGCTCGACCTGAAAACATGAGGTCGCTTGACGAGCTTAAAGGTGTTCGTTTTCCCGCAGACCCCAATCATAGCGACTACAGTTTTCACGGGTTGGATATTCCTGAAGACGCCATAACCCTCGAGAAGCGCTGCGGCGACGCCTTTGCCAGCACCAATTTAAAACAAATGTTGGACGCGTACAGCATCAAGTATGTATTGGTCAGTGGCGTCCGCACGGAAATTTGCGTGCGCCGGGCTGCTGAACGCGCTTGCAGTGAAGGCTACTTTGTATTCGTGCTGCGCGACCTGTGTGCAACACGCGACGCGTGCGCCGAGCACGAGGATCAGGCGCTGATGTTTCTAAATGCCTATAGCGGGTTGGTGACAACAACGGAGGAAATTACAGGGTGGCTGTGAGGGTAACTGGTTCTACCCAAGCCTTGAAACGCACAGAGTTTAGATCAGCTCTTCTGCGCCAGCAGCGCGTAACTTAGCGGCGGCTTCTTCTCGAACCCCTCGAACGCCGCGTAGACCTCCGACTGGTCGTGCTCAAACTCCTCGAAAAGCCTTAGCTCGAGCCCCGCCCCCAGCGCGCCGCCGATGATGTCCGACATCTTATGGTGAAACCAGTAGGAGGTGCCCTCGACCACCGTGTCCGTGTCCAGATAGTCGGGCGCGGCGTCCTCCACATAGGGTTCGGTGCGAAAGTATGAGTGCTTGACCTCGAGCCCGGTTGCAGCGTCGAACATGTCCAAGATCGGGTGCATCTCGTAGAGGAACAAGTGCCCGCCGGGGCGCAGAAGCCGCGCCACGACGCCCATGTACTCGGGTAGGTCGCGGAGCCAGCCGAGCGCGCCGATGGTCACGTAGACGATGTCGAAACCCGCGTTGTAGTCGTGGGGAATGTCGTAAACGTCCGTGCGTACGAAGGTCACGTCTACGCCGCTCGCCTGGGCCAGCGCCTGCCCCTGCGCGATGAACCCCTCCGAGACGTCGAAGCCGACGCAGTGCGCCGCGCCCGCCTTTTTGCATGAGATCAGCTCACGCCCGTTGTTGCAACTCGGCTGCGCCACATCCTTGCCGAATAGCCCCAGCCGGGTGAAAACACGCTTTTCCACGAAGTCGAAGGTGGAAAAGTCGGGGTGCGCCACCCTCTCCAGCAACTTCGGCAGTGAGGCGCGCGCGTGGACGTCGGCGGTCGCGTTCCACATGGCGCGGTTGGCGTCGGCGTAGTCGTCTCTGGCGTCGTCCATGTCGTGATACTACAGCAAAGCCTTGGGGGTTATCCGAGTAAGCAGCCCAGCCTTATCGGTTTCAGGTTTGTACGGAAGCTTGTAGTCCGATTTATGGATGGGTCTCGAAAAACTCTATGACCTCACCGCTCGGTCCCTTGAAAAAGGCGATGGTGACCTCGAGCCCGCCCAAGTTCAGCTCTTTGGGCTCGACCGTGACCTCGTACCCGGCTCCGCGCACATGCTCGGTCGCAGCGCGCGCGTCCGAGGTGGCTAACGCGAAGTGCGTGACGGGATGGTTCGCGGGCGCGTCCTGAATTGTGGTTTCGGCGGACGGCTCGAACAGTTCGATGTGGCTGCCGTCGCCGATGTCGAGCAGCACGATCTTCTTACCATCGCCGCCCGCAAAGCTGGCAGCTTCGGTCATCCCCAGCACGTCCCGGTAGAGTTTTAGGGACGCGTTCCAGTCTTTAGCTTGGATGGCGATGTGATGCGTTCCGCAACCCCTGATCACGGCGTTGGTCGCTCCTACGGGCATAGTCTGATCTCCTCTTAACGCCGGTACACCACAGCTCCGTCACTCTATCTTCTAGAAACGTACGGGACAAGGGCGGTGATGAGCCGAAAGAAAGCCCGACACCCACAACGAGCACCAGCAAAAAAGCCTCCGGTGGGTGCCGAAGGCTTTGTCTTTACGGTGTTGAACCTACCGCTCGACCCTGACGACGGCGTATTCGGTGTCCGGCGTCGGCTCGGTGCCGAAGCGGGCGTTGACGACGTAAAGCGCGTCGTTGAACCCGGCAACCGTAGTCGGCACATCGAAGTTCGGGTTCGTCAAGGGCTCGCTTAGGGTGCCGCTGGTGAGGTCGTCGGAGAGCTCAACCACCGCAATCCGATTGTCCCGGTTCTGCACCACATAGAGGGTATCGCCCTCGAGGAGCAGCCCGTCGCCGTTCGTTACGCTTTCGCCGCCCAGGTCGATCAGAGCCGATTCGCCCGTTTCGGGGTCCACGGTAAAAAGTTCCCCGGTACCGCTTTTGACGATAATCAGCGTGCCGTCCTCAGCCACTTCGATGCCGTTGGCGTTAAACGCGTCCGGGTCGGCGGTGAACGCGCCCGTGAGGGGCAGTTCGCTGACCCCGGCGTCGCCCCCCGGGAGCGCACCGCCTTCGCTCAGCTCGAGCCGGTACAGCACCGCGCGGTTCGAGTCGGTGAAGTAGACGTTGTCCCCGCTCAAGATGGCGTCGTTGACGAACGTTCCCTCAGTGTTGAGGGTGTAGGTTTGCAGAAGTGTCCCCGCCGTGTCGAAGACGTGGGCGGTGCCGGTCGTTCCGCCCGCCGCGTAGAGGTAGCCGGTGCGGGCGTCGAAGGTCAACCCTACGGTGATACGTCCAGCTTCACCCTCGACGAGAACGCGGCCCTCACCTGTAGCGACGTCAGCCTCATAGATGGCTCCGTTTGCGAGCGACCCCGCGTAAAGGGTCGTGCCTTCACCCGCCGCGACACCTTCGGGCTGAAAGCCGTTAGGTAGTGCGAGCGTTTGGGGAGCTTCGCCTTGAGCAAAAACGAGGGGTGCCAGCAGTACGACTGCAAAGGTTAAGAGGGTGCGCTTCATCCGTGGTCCTCCGGGGGTAGGGACTCGAGCCTTGCTGTGCCTACCGCGTGGTATTTTGTCGACCTTAAGGCCACTATAGCAGGACGCTGAACACCCGCAGGCTCTGTTGAAACCAACTGTTAGAACCGACGGGACGTTTTACCTTTGGGTGACGTGCTCGTAGACGCGCTTCGAGACCTCGGCGATCAGCAGCACGCCCTCATGTTCAAGGTGAAAGCGTCTGTCCGCACTGCCACGCGTCATCACGACCAAGGCGTACAGAGGGTTGCCGTCTTGAAAAACGACTCCGGCGTCGTGCCACAGGCCGCGCAGGCAACCGCTTTTAGACGCGACCTCCACATAGGGCGCGTCGAGGTCGGGATCGGTCGGCAGGTAGCGGGCGAGGGTATCGGTGAACTGCTGCTGTTTCAGCATGTCTAAAGCCAGCTTGGTCTCGGGCGGCGGCAGCAGGTCGCCGCGGGCCAAACCCATAAGCAGTCCCAGGGTGTCGGCGGCGCAGGTGCGGTTGCGTTCGCCGCGCCGCTGCGCGTCGTTCTGTTTATGTTCGGGGAGTTGCAGTTTGCCGACGAGCGCCGTGTCGCTGAACCCGTGCTGCTGACAAAAGGTGTTGACCGTCCCCTGACCGACACGCCCTATCACCATGTTCGTGGCCGTGTTGTCGCTGACGATGACCATGAGCGTCAGCAGATCTCTGAGGGTCGGCTCGAGGCCCGGTTGCAGCGCCTTCAGCACGCCCGTCCCGCCCACCTGATCGCCGGTCTGTAAGGGGATGCGCTCGTCTAGGTTCAACTCACCCCGCGCCACTCCCTCCAGTGCCGCCAGCAAGATCGGCAGTTTGATAAGGCTGGCTGAGGGCATTGTGTCGGTCGCATGGTAGGTGTAGTTTTCCGGCCAGTCGAGCCGCCCGAAAGCGACGCTCACCTCACCGGAAAACACCTCGAACAAGGGAACAAGGTCAGGTAAGGGTGTGAGGTCAGTCACGCTCGAGCCGCCACAAATCTTCCACACTTTCCCGCTCGGTCACGAGTCGCGCCGCGCCGTTCTCGAGCACGACCTCCGCGGGCCGCAATGACGACGCGTAGCGCGAACTCATGCTCAGCCCGTACGCGCCCGTCTCGGCTACCGCCAGCAGGTCGCCGGGACCGACTTTAGGGAGCGCGACGCCCTGACCGAGTCGGTCAGCGTTTTCGCACAGGGGACCGTCTATATCGACGATCTCAGGTGGGCCGTCCTTATCGAGCGCACGAATAGGGTGACGCGCCCCGTAGAGCGCCGGACGGAGCAGGTCGGCCATCCCGGCGTCGCAGATGACGTGTTTTACAGAACCGGGTTTGACGTGCAGAATTCTAGTCAGCAGTGTGCCGCTCTCCGCGACCAAGAAGCGCCCGGGCTCGAGTAGGAGCCGCCGCCCGCCGACAAACGCACGCACCTTTTCGGCAAACGCCTCTAAAGGAAAGTCCGGCACCGCGAAGCCGCCCCCCAAATCGAGCGTCTGAACGTGCGGAAACCTCTCCAAAAGCCTGCCCAACTGCCTGAATACCTCGTCGTAGGAGTCCATTTCGGTGATCTGCGAACCGATATGGACGTGGAACCCGGCCAGTCTGTCGCCCAACATCTCCGCGACCTGAGCGGTTTCGGCAAACGGCACTCCGAACTTCGACGTTGCGGCCCCGGTCGCCAGGTGTTCGTGCGTGCGCGGGTCGAGAGCGGGGTTCAGACGGACCAAAAAGCGGCTCGAGCCTGCCTGCCTCGTCCAGCACTCAGCTTGGGACAGACTGTCGATACTGACCCAACCGACCCGCGCGGCCTGTGCCGCCGCAACGAGTCCGGCATCTTGGCGCGGGCCGCCTAAGAGGATGCGTTCGGGTGAAAACCCCGCGCGGAGCGCCCGGGCCAGCTCCCCCTCGGTGATGACCTCCGCGCCGAGGTCCAGCGCCACAAGACGGCGCAGTACCGCGCCGCAGGGGTTGGCTTTGACGGCGTAGAAGGGCTCAGCCTCGGGGAAGGCGCGCCGCAGCCTTCCGACCTGCGCGCTCACCCCGTCCAGATCGTAGACGTAGACCGGCGTGCCGAACGCCTCGGCAACAGCCCGTAAGGCCATATCATTGTGAGTTAAACCATGCGTCATGTCCGCATCGTAAGGTTTAGGGCTCCTGAGCGCCAAACCGCGCCTGGGCAGCGCGGTAGACTGAACTATGACAGAGCAGCGTGCGAAGCGTGAGGGAGGCAAAAAGGTTGTCGTCGTAGGCGGGGTCGCGGGCGGCATGAGCACGGCGTCCAAGGCCAAGAGGGTCGACCCGACGCTCGACATCACCGTCTATGAAAAGAGCGGCTACATCTCCTACGGGGCGTGCGGGATGCCGTATGTGATTTCCGGAGAGATCGAGAGCCTGGACGATCTGGTGGCGCGTACACCGGACGAGATGGCCGAAAAGGGCGTGACGGTACACGTGCACCACGAGGTCGTGAGTATCGACCCGGACGCTAAAACCGTGCAGGTCAAAAATTTAGAGACGGACGAAACGCACACCACACCCTACGACGTCCTGGTGCTGGCGACGGGCGCGGCGGCGGTGCGACCCGACCTGCCCGGTATCGACCTCGAGGGCGTGCATGTGCTGCGGCGTCTCGAGGACGCGGCGGCCGTTCAGCGGACGCTCAAAAATGGGGCGAAAGAAGCCGTTATTATCGGCGGAAGTTATATCGGCCTCGAGCTTGCCGAAGCGCTTGTCAAGGCAGGTCTGAACGTGCGGGTCGTTGAACAGCAAGGGAGCTTGCTGGGTAATTTCGGGCCGCTGCCGTCGAAGCTGGCGCTTAAAGAGGTCCAGAAAAACGGCGTCACCGTGCATTTGGGAACGGAGGTCACGGCGCTAGAAGGAGACGCTCGCGTCAGCGTGGTCGTCACCGCTGCGGGCCGTTTCCCGGCGGACCTGGTGCTGGTAGCGGTCGGAGCGCGGCCCAACAGTATGCTGGCGAAAACCTTAAAGCTAAACCTCGGGCCTTCGGACGCGGTTCTCACCGACGACCGTCTTCGCACCAGCCGTAGGGACATCTACGCCGTCGGCGACGTTACGGCGACCCATCATCTGGTCACCGGCAAACCCGCCTGGATACCCTTGGGGGACACCGCCAACAAACAGGGTCGGACGCTCGGTAATCTGCTGGGTGGTCAAAGCGCGCGCTTTAAGGGAATTACAGGCACGGCCATCACCAAGGTTTTCGACCGCGCCTTCGCCACTACCGGCCTGACCTTGGAGGCTGCCCAAGACGCGGGCTTCGACGCCGAGGGTCACGATATCGAGACCTCTGACCACGCGGGCTACTATCCGGACCACAGGCCGCTCAACGTTACGCTGGTGTGGGAGCGGGGGACGCAGCGGCTTTTAGGTGCTCAGATCGTCGGCTACGGTGACGCGGTAAAGCGGATCGATGTGCTGGCGACGGTGCTCTCTCAGCACGGCACGCTGCAAGACCTCGCCGACTTAGATTTAGCCTACGCCCCGCCCTTTAGCAGTGCCTGGGACCCGGTGCTGGTCGCCGCCAACGTCGCCCTCGGCAAGTGACGGGGGGATACGCTAAGGTAGAGGCGTGAACAGGCAACTCAAGAGAGCCAATGAAAAGTCCGACAAACGCCGCGAACGTGAGCAAGAACGGCGTAAAGAGCAGCGGCGGCAGAGCCGCGTGCGCGTAACAAAAGCGAGAGACAGCGTAAAAGACCCTCAGAAAGAGGGTGCCACGCCGGAGTCCAAAACCCAGCCCGCACCGGGAATGCGACGCCCAGGACTGGCGGGAGCGTACCTGCTCTTAACCGTCGGGGTCATCGCGGCGCAGGCGCTGGTACCTCAGCGAACCGACACCTTTTCGCTCGTCATTCACGCGCTTTTTTACGTGATCCTGAGTTATTTTCTCTGCTTGTGGCTCTACCGCCGGGGCGTGTCCCAAGCGTTTATGCTGACGCTGGTGGGCGGCTCTTTGCTGGCGTTCGGCGTCGAAGGGTTGAAGCTCGCTCTGCCGCAGTCCGAGCTCAACCTGCTTTTCGCCTATTTGGCGCTGCCGGGAACCGTGCTCGGGGCGTGGCTCGGGCAGTTCATCTTCCGGCGTAGCTGACCACAGCCCTTCGGAACGGCGTCCCGTGGATGGAGTTTTTGGGTTCGGTAGGTGCAACGCCTACGACAGCTGCAAGGGTTCCTTCTACGTTCAGCCTCTGCCTTAACGCATCTGTTATTGCTGATTAGGGAGCTACCAGCCTGCCTTAGTTCAAGCTCCACCTGGTGACGGATTACTCGCAGCAATCTGGACGACTTTGCAGCCACCACTTAGGCCTGGATAGGGCTTTGTCTAGACTTCAGCTCATAGCCTTGACGAATAGCGCATATGGGTGTAAAATAATCTTTATCAGCGTCCCAAAGGGGCGCATTTTTTATGGCTTGGTGACAGAAGCACGTCGCCGCATCCACCACGACACCGCCAAACTGATCGCAAGTAGCAGCGCCGAAGCCAAAAGATAGCTTAGGTTGACCCCGGAGGTCGCCGCCGTAGACTCGAGCGACGCCCCCGCCAACACCCCGATTAGCAGCCCCGGCATCCCTCCAACGGCCGTAGCGCCTATAAACGCCACCACGCTGACCCTCAGATACCCAGCCAGATAGTTCACCAAGTCTCCGGGAACGAACAGAACTCGGCTTAGCAAAACGGTCTCAAACGGATACGCTTTAAGTCGCCCCACCCAACCCTGTTGCGCCTCACTGGGTAGGCCATCCCCAAAAAGACGTCCGAGCAGATAGGCTAGAGTAGCGGTTACCAGCGTAGCTACGCCCGCGTAAAGCGCCCCCCACACCGCGCCGAAAAGCGCTCCTGTAGCTACCGTCAGCACGCTTACAGGAAGGAGAAACAGGGGCCGCAGTAGGTAGATAAACCCTAGGAGCAGCGGTGCCAAAGGGTCATCCTGAAGTGCAGCCAACGCGTCCCTGAGCAGTACAAGCGGGGTTTTCCCCTGCTGCCACGAGCCAATCCACAACCCCAGCAGCAGGAGCAGCCAGAGGGTCAGTACAAAATACTGCCGAGTTCGGCGCATAACCCCAGAATACGGCAATGGACTACAGCAACGCATAGAGCTAAACGCTTCGCCGCGAGGCGTGTGGGAAAAGCAGGTTGGCTACCGTGGGCCTAACGTGCTAGACTATGGGGCTGAGATTTTTTCGGCAAGCCTACGCACAGGCAAACCTGACCCAAAAGGAGGTGACTATGCACGCCTATGACCTAAACGTGATCTTGGACCCGAGCCTCAACGAGGCGCAGCTAAAGCTCGAGAAAGACGCCATCACGGCGCAGATCGAGCGCGTAGAGGGCGAAGTGAGCGAACTCGACGAGTGGGGCAACAAACGCCTCGCGTACCCGATTCGCAAGCTTAACGAAGGCTACTACCTAATCTATAAACTCAGCCTTACGGAAAACGCCCCGCGTCAGCTCACGACCAACTTGCGCCTGCGCGACAATATTATGCGCGTCCTCGTGACCCGCGACCGACCCGAGCAGCGAACCCGCAAGGAGAGCCCGCGCAGCGAACCACGCACTGAAGCGCGGACCGAACCACGCTCTGAACTTCAGAGCGAACCACGCGCAGAACCAACGCCCCCGGCTGCCTAGGCCCGCGCGTACTTAGACTCGCACAGAGACGAAACGATTTTAACGACCCTTACTGGAGGAAGACATGGCTCGAGGTTTTAACAGCGTTCAACTGATCGGCACCCTGACCCAAGCACCCGAGATGAAATATACCGCCGGTGGCCTAGCCATCTTGGAGCTTAATCTTGCGGGCAGCGACAGAGTTATCGGCAATGACGGGCAACCCCGCGACCTGACCTGGTATCAGCGGGTTTCGGTCTTCGGCAAACAAGCCGAGTATCTGTCCGAGCAGCTCAGCGTGGGAACACCGGTTTTCGTCGAGGGGCGGCTTAACTACCGCACTTGGGATGATCAGAGCGGTCAAAAGCGCAGCGCCTTGGGTGTCAACGCCGTACGCGTCGAAGCGCTGACTTACGGCCCGCGCAAAGGTGACGCGACGATCACCGACGCTAGAGGTCAGGAGCGGCTCGTCAACGCCCTTAATCAGGTGACGCTTATCGGCAACCTGACCAAGGATGCCGAACTGCGCTACACCCCCTCAGGGGACGCGGTAACCCGTTTTGGTGTGGCGGTTAATGAGCAGTACCGTGACCGCAACGGGCAAGACCAAGAGAGTGTTCACTTCGTTGAAATTAACGTTTGGCGTGACCTCGCCGAAGCCTGCGCCGAACTCGCCAAAGGCGACGCTGTTTTTGTCGTGGGCCGTCTGACGTCGGACAGTTGGACCGACAAAGAGGGTAACCGGCAGTACAAGGATAAGCTCGAGGGCAGCCGTATCGAGTATCTGACCCGTGGCCCTGGTGGTGGTGGCACCAGCGCCCGTCCCCCCGAAAGGGACGCCCAGAGGGGTCAGCAGGAGGGTCGGCCCAGCCGTCCCAAGCTGGACATTGACGAGGAGTTTCCACCGGAAGAGGATTTACCATTCTAGATGGCTCAAGCCAGACCCACAAATTCACGTAACAAAGACAAGCGCGACCGTGACGACCGCCGTGGTGGTCGCCGGGGCCGTCGGCCCAAGGTTTGCCCGTTCTGCACCGGCGAACAAGAAGTCACCGCCTATAGAGACGGCAGGATGCTGCGCCGCTTTATCTCGGACACCGCTAAGATTTTGCCGCGGCGTCGAACCGGGGTATGTGCCAAGCACCAGCGTAGGCTTGCTACGACCATCAAGCAGGCGCGCGTTCTCGCCATTGTCCCGATCACCGAAAAGCTGGTTCGCAAGTGAGCTTAGCGGTGGCATCTTTAGCCCTCGGGGTCACGTTATGAACGTGATCTTGCTCGAACCGGTTGAAAAACTCGGTGAGGCCGGTGAACTCGTTTCGGTCAAACCCGGTTTTGCCCGGAACTTCCTGGTTCCGCGCGGCCTCGCGCTCCCCGCGACGCAGGCCAATCAGCGCGAGCTCAACGCGCGGCTCGCGCTGCGCGCCAAACAGCTTTCAGCCCGCAAAGCCGACGCCGAACGCCTCCGCGACCTGCTCGCCGACGCCTCGGTCGATATCAAGGTGCGGGCCGGTGAAGACCGTATCTACGGCTCGGTGACAGGCCGCGACATCGCCGAAGTTTTGGAACAGCGTTTTCAAATAGAGATTGACCGGCGCAAGCTCGAGCTCGGCGAATCTATCAAAACGTTGGGTGAATATACAGTCGTCTACAAGCCGCACCCCGAGGTGCCCATCGACCTCAAGGTCGTGGTCAGCGCCGACAGCGCCTAAACGACACCTTCAAGGAAACGCCCCGTTGTAGCTGCACGGGGCGTTTTTGGTGTCTCGGCTACTTCTCGCTGCGAACCGATTCCACGCGAATAAGGTTCGTCGTTCCCCGCATCCCGAACGGCACTCCGGCGGTAATGACGTAGCGGTCACCTACATTTACATTGGTTAACCGCCGCATGATCTCAACGATCTTAGTGTTGGCGACCTCGACCATCTCGTCGGTCGTGTAGACCTCTTGAGAAAGCGCTGGAATTACCCCCCAGACGATGCTGAGCTGCCTATAGGCGCGCTCGCTCGGCGTCAGCGCGAAGATAGGTGACGCGGGCCGGTTGTGGGCGACGCGGAGCGCCGTAGTGCCGGTTGAGGTAAAGGTCACAATCATCTTCGCCGACAAAAAGTGCGCCATCTGACACGCCGCCAGCGACACCGCGTCGGCGGTTGAACTGTCGGGTTGCGGATAGCGCTCGCGCATGTTGGCCTGATAGCGGGTATCACTCTCGACCGAGCGGGCAATCCGGACCATCATCTTGACGGCTTCGATAGGATAGGAACCGACCGCCGTCTCCGCCGAGAGCATGATGGCGTCGGTGCCGTCATAGATAGCGTTGGCAACGTCCGAAGCCTCAGCGCGGGTGGGCGTCGGGGAGGAGATCATGCTTTCCAACATCTGCGTCGCGGTCACGACCGGCTTGCCCGCCTCGGTGCAGGCGCGGATCAGCCGCTTTTGAATCAGCGGTACCTGTTCGGGGGGCAACTCGACGCCTAGGTCGCCGCGGGCGACCATGATGCCGTCGACCTCTTTAAGAATCTCGTCAAACCGTGTGACTGCCGACGGTTTCTCGATTTTAGCCATCAGTTTAGCTTTCGAGCCCGCCCGCGCCAAGTAGTGACGCGCCAAGAGCAGGTCGTCGCGGCTCCGGACAAAACTCACAGCGACCCAGTCGACCTCGAGTTCCGCGCCGAAAAGCAGGTCTTCCATGTCCTTGTCGGTCAGCGCCGGGATGCTCAGGTCGGCGTCGGGAATATTGATGCCCTTGTTGTTTGACAAAACTCCGCCGAGCGTCACCTCGGTCTCGATGGTTTCACCGCGCAGGCCCGTCACCCGCAACGCCAAACGCCCGTCGTCGAGCAGCAGGATGTCCCCGACCTTGACGTCGGCGTAAAGGTTTGTGTAGGTCACCCCTACGCGGGTCGCGTCGCCGGGGCTGCTGTCGCCACAGGTAAGGTTAAACCGCTGCCCTTCGGTAAGCATAACCTTGCCTTCGGCAAAGGTCGCCGTACGAATTTTTGGGCCTTGCAGGTCCTGCAGGACGCCGACGGGCATCCCGGAGCGTTTGGCCTCACTGCGAATAAGCTCGATGTTTTTCTGGTGCATCTCCCGGCTACCGTGCGAGAAGTTAAGCCGAAAAACGTTGACGCCTGCCTCGATAAGCCGCTTGATAACCTCCGGGTCGCTGCTCGCTGGCCCCAAGGTAGCGACGATTTTAGTCCGCCTAAGAGCCTGCATTAGAAGGCGCGCCGTCCCAAGAAGCGGGCGCTGTCGCCAAGCTCCTGCTCAATCAAAAGAAGCCGGTTGTACTTGGCCAAACGGTCGCTGCGGCTCGCCGACCCCGTTTTGATTTGACCGGCGTTGACGGCGACAGCTAGGTCAGCGATAAAGGCGTCTTCGGTCTCGCCGCTGCGGTGCGAGATCATGGTGTGGTACCCTGCCCGTTTGGCAAGTTCAATGGCGTCAAGAGCCTCGGTAAGGGTCCCGATCTGATTGACCTTGATCAAAATCGCGTTGCCAACACCTTCATCGACGCCGCGCTGCAAGCGTTCGGTGTTGGTTACGAACAGGTCGTCGCCGACGAGCTGACAACGGCTACCAAGGGCTTTAGTCAGGTCCGCCCACGCCGACCAATCGTCCTCGGCTAGACCGTCTTCGATAGAGATAATTGGATAACGCGCTACCCAGTCCTGCCAGTAGCCGATCATCTCCGCGCTCGAGAGCACTTTGCCTTCAGCCTCTAAGTGATAGGTGCCGTCTCTAAAAAATTCGGTTGACGCCGGGTCCAGACCGATAGCGATCTCTTCACCGGGAGTGTAACCGGCCCCTTCGATGGCCTCCAAAATAACCTCGACGGCCTCCTGATTCGATTTTAAATCGGGAGCAAAACCGCCCTCGTCTCCGACGTTGGTGTTGTAACCACGTTTGGAGAGGACTTTTTTAAGCACGTGAAAGGTCTCGACGCCCGCCCGGAGTGCCTCGGAAAACCGCTCGAAGCCAACCGGCGCGAGCATAAACTCCTGCATATCGACCCGGTTGTCGGCGTGTTTACCGCCGTTAATGACGTTCATCATGGGTACCGGCAGGGTTTTGGCCGCCGCGCCGCCCAGATAGCGGTATAGCGGCAGGTCTAAGACCTGCGCCGCCGCCCGGGCCGCCGCTAAGGACACCGCCAGAAGGGCGTTGGCACCCAGCTTGCTCTTGTTAGGCGTGCCGTCTAGCTCGAGCAGCAGCGCGTCGAGTTCAGCTTGGTCGAGCGCGTCTACCCCTACGAGCGCGGGTCCTAGCACCTCATTGACGTTTGTAACTGCCTGCACCACGCCCTTGCCGCCGTAGCGCTCACCGCCGTCGCGCAATTCAGTCGCTTCGTGGAGGCCGGTCGACGCCCCCGAAGGCACGGCCGCCGAGGCCACCGCGCCGCCGGTCAGGCGCACGGTCGCCCCCACCGTAGGGTTGCCCCGCGAATCGAGCAGCTCGGTTCCTCCAACCGTTTCAATCAGTGTCATCTCATCCTCTCGTTTACTTCCGTGCATTCGTGGTGTGTCTAGATACCTACGCTGCACCTACCCCATCGGGTCTACCTTAACCCAAACGCGCTGCGGACGATGAAGTTGGCTTTGCCTCAGCCGGTACGGAGGGGGACGACCATCGCCAGATAGCTGGGGTCTTGAAGGCTCGCCAGAACGCTCGGGCTGGTCGGACCCGAGAAGGAAAACCGAACGTCGCCGCCTATAGGCCGAAGCGCATTGAGCAAGTAATCCGCGTTATACGCTAGGGCAATTTCCGACTCGCTGCCCTCCTGAACTGTGGGCATCGCCTCTTGGGCACGCCCGTAGGCACCCTCGGCGCTTATCTGGAGGGTGCCGCCCCGAATAAAGAGGTCGACGCGGTTGTTGGCTGTTCTATCGGCCATGACGGCCACCCGCTGGACCCCCTCGAAGAGTTCCTTGGCGCTCGCTATCACGCTAACTGGAAAGTCACTCGGGATAACCCGGTGGTAGTCCGGGAAGGTTCCCTCCATCAGCTTGAGGTTGAGCTTGTAGGGGCCGGTAGCGACCGAGAGCTGGCCCTCGGCGAGCTCGAGCTTTGCCTCCCCTTCCATAAGCACCTTTGTAAGTTCATCGACGCTGCGCGCCGGTAAGACAACGTTGCCGTCCAAACCGCTCACGTCGTCCATATGGTAGTAAGCAAGTCTAAAGCCGTCGGTCGCTACCGCCCGCACATGCCGGTCGTCGAACTCGAGCCGCACCCCCCGAAAGATCGCCTGATATTCAGCGACCGCCGCCGCGTAGCGCACATGCGTGAGCGCCATTGCCAACCGTTCTCCCGAAAAACGCCCCCTGTAGCTCTCTGGAAAAAACAGGGTGGGCAGCGCCGCCTCGACGAGTTGCAGCTTGGTCGCGTAGGAACCGGACTGGAGTTCAAGTTCCACCGCCTCGAAAGAGAGTTCTACAAGTTCTCCCGGCAGTGCGCGCACGACCTGACTAAATACCTGCGCCGGTAGGGCCCAGCTGCCTTCGTCTTGTGTATCGACGCCTATAGCTGCTTGAACGTCGATATCTAAGTTGCTTCCGCTTAGGGTAAGGGTGCCACCCGAGAGCTCGAGCTTGACGAGACTCAAGTTAGGATTACTGCT
>CADCWP010000301.1 GCA_902806425.1 uncultured Truepera sp. | reverse complement strand
TTCCCTTTCTGGTGACCCGCGACAACCTGCAAGGCACCTACATCAACCCGATGTACAGCGGTTCTTACCTCTGGAAAGACATCTCAAAAAGCTAAACGGCGTCTGCTGAACTGGGGGGTACACACCCCCCGGTTTAGTTTAAGGAGGCAGGATTGTTCACCTTTATCATTCGGCGCATTTTGCTGCTCCCACTTATCTTTATCGGCGTCACGCTCTTTATTGTGCTGCTGATGCAACTCCTTAGCCCCGCCGAACGCGCCGCGGGGTTTGTCTCCTCCGAGGCTCAGCTCCGCAACCTACCCGCCATCATTGAGCAGTACGGCCTCGACCAGCCCTGGTATGTGCAGTACTGGAACTGGCTGAGTCAGGCGGTGCAGGGTAACTTAGGCTTCTCGAGGGTAACCAACCAGCCTGTCTTAACGACGATCCGCGAGCGCCTTCCCAACACCATCGAACTGGCAGTGCTGACGATCATCCCGACTATCGGTTTAGGTATCTGGCTGGGGACGGTGGCAGCGCTTAACCGCGATAGGGCTGCAGATCAGCTCTCGAGGGTTTTGTCCATCATGTTCTGGTCGCTTCCGACGTTTGTACTCGGTATCTGGCTGCTGGTTATCTTTTATGGCGGGTTTAACCTTTTTGGTATCGGGCAGATATCGGCCAACTTCGCCCGCGACATCTTGAGGCCCGAATTTGAACGCTATACTGGCTTTCTGACGCTCGACTCACTTTTAAACGGTCGCTTCGATATCTTTTGGGACGCCATCATGCACCTTATCTTGCCCGTGATCACGCTGGTTCTGGTTATCAGCGCGCAGATCGTGCGGGTGATGCGCTCGTCGCTGCTCGACACGCTGACGCAGGATTACGTCCGCACCGCCCGCGCGAAAGGCCTTTCAGAGCGAGTAGTCAACATTAAACATGCGCGGCGCAACGCGCTTATTCCCATCCTGACGCTTTCGGGCTTTACACTTATCGGCCTTCTTAACGGCGCGGTCATCGTAGAGACGATCTTCGCCCTGCCGGGCGTCGGCAAGTGGCTCTCGGACGCTGCCGTGCAACTCGATTACGCCGCTATCTTAGGGGGAGCCGTCTTCGTAGGGCTGCTTGTAGTTGTAGGCAACCTCGTCGTCGATATTCTCTACGCAGTGGTCGACCCGAGGATTCGCTACTAATGGACACGCCATCAATGGGCATAGCTTAATGGACACAGTTCCAACAGCCCCTGTGGAGAGCGGGCTCGAGCTTCACAACCCCACCAAGCGAGGTTGGCGCAGTTCAAAGGCGTTCGGGCGCTTTGCTCGGAGCCCGCTGGCTTGGGTCGGCACCATTATCCTGCTTATATTTATCGTCGTAGCGACCTTCGCGCCGCAATTTACCTCTTC
>CADCWP010000300.1 GCA_902806425.1 uncultured Truepera sp. | reverse complement strand
AAGGAGCCCGCGACTTCCCGGCTACGCCCCCTCGCGTGCGCTTGAGTTGAGACATATCACCGAGCACCTGCTGTCCGGTACGTCTCACGGCCTCACGCAGCGGCTACGCCTCACCGCCGGAGGACACTCAAATGAACTGTCGGCACAGCCCATAACAGTCACCCACCTTTCTTTGTCCGGACGGCGGGGGCGCTACGGTAGCCGTGTAAGGAAGGGACACAAATGAACGCACTCCAGCAGCTACGCGGCTACGGCCAGTCCCCGTGGATCGACGACCTACACCGCGAACTCATCACGGATGGCGGCTTACAGCGCCTGATCGACGACGGCGTCCGCGGCCTCACCACGAACCCGGCGATCTTCGAGAAAGCCATTGCTCAAAGCAACGAATACGACGACGCCATACGCGACCTCGTTGAGCAAGGTGACAGCACCCCGGAGGTGTACCGAACCTTGACCGTCGAAGATGTGCAGCACGCCGCGGACCTGTTCCGCCCGCTTTACGACCAGAGTGGCGGCGAGGACGGGTTCGTCAGCTACGAGGTGTCGCCGAAGCTCGCCACCGACGCCGAGGGAACTTACGCCGAGGCGCAGGAACTCTGGAAGCGCATCGACCGCCCGAACGTGATGATCAAAATACCCGCGACCCAAGAGGGGCTATCGGCGATCCGGCAGCTCACGCGCGACGGGATCAACACCAACGTCACGCTGATTTTCGGGCTGCCGCGCTACGAAGCGGTCGCCAGGGCGTACATCACCGGACTAACGGAACGTGCCGGGCGCGGAGGGAGCGTCGCGGGCATCGCCTCGGTCGCCAGCTTTTTCCTGAGCCGCATCGACATGCTCATCGACCCCAAGCTCGAGGCGCTAGAAAAAGACGGCGACGCGCGGGCGGGCAGGCTCAAAGGGAAGGTGGCTGTAGCCAGCGCTAAGGTCGCCTACCAGGTCTACAAAGAGTTGTTCGGAACGCCCGAGTTTAAGGAACTAGCGCTTAAGGGTGCGAAACCGCAGCGCCTCTTGTGGGCCAGCGTTGCCGTCAAGAACCCCGACTACGAGGCGGACAAGTACATCGAACCGCTGATCGGGCCAGACACTGTCAACACCATGCCACCCGAAACGCTCGAGACCTACCGCCAAGAGGGCACCCCGTCGGCGACGCTGGAGAGGGACCTGGACGAATCACACCAGGTCCTGACCGAACTCGAGGCGCTCGGCATCAGCATCGACGACGCGACGCAGCAGCTCGAAACCGAAGGCGCGGAAAAGTTCGTCAAGCCGTTCGAGAGCCTGATGGAGACGTTGGACGAAGCCAAAGACGAGGCCGCCACACAAGTTTAAAACGACCCGGACAGGTTACGGGCGACGGTTATGTCTGCTCGTATGACGTTTGTACGAAG
>CADCWP010000299.1:11281-19091 GCA_902806425.1 uncultured Truepera sp. | reverse complement strand
CGTACACCTGCCCGTGGAAGGGCGACGCCGCCTATTTTCACCTGGACGCGAACGGTGAGCGGGTCGCCGACGCCGCCTGGTCGTATCCGGAGCCAAAAGAGGCCGCGCGCGAAATCGCCGGACACCTAGCGTTCGACCGGAGCAAAGGTATCACCGTCGGCTAAGCAAGCCCTCACGGTACGCTGAGCAGGTGAAGGGTTACCTGCTCATTTTTCTTGCGGCGGTCTTGTGGGGCCTGATCGGAATCTTTTCGCGGGGCATCCTGGACGCCGGGGTAGGGCCGCTCGAGCTGGCCTTTTGGCGGGCCACCTTAGCCGGAGGCATGTTCATGCTGCACGCGCGCCTGACCCGGCAGCTGCGCGTCGCTAAGGCGTCTGACCTACTCGCGTTAGCGGGTTTTTCGCTTCTAGGCGTCAGCGTTTTTTACGCGTCTTACACCTTTGCCGTGCAGACCGGCGGGGTGAGTTTGGCGTCGATCCTCCTCTACAGCGCGCCCGCGTTCGTCGCGCTCGCCGCCCGCGTCCTTTTGGGTGAAGCGCTTACGGGCCGCAAACTCGGGCTGCTCGCCCTGACGCTGACGGGCGTCGTGCTCGTTTCCCAGGGTGGCGGCGCGGGCGTCCAGGTGTCGGCGGCCTCACTGTTTTGGGGCGTGACGGCAGCCGTCAGCTACTCGAGCTACTACCTATTCGGCAAGTGGTCCTTGGTGCGCTACAGTCCAGTCACTATCTACGCGTTCGTCCTGCCCTTCGGCGCGCTCGGGCTGCTTCCGTTCGTGACCTTCAGCCCGAAAAGCCCGCAGGTTTGGAGCCTGCTCCTTCTTCTGGCGGCGCTCTCAACCTACGCGGCGTACGGTCTCCTCTACACCGGCCTCAAGAACGCCGAAGCGTCGCGGGCGGTGCTCGTCGCCAGCGTCGAGCCGGTCGTCGCGGCGCTTTTAGCCGCGCTCGTGTTCGGAGAAAGGCTGGGTGTGTGGGGCGTTTTGGGCGGCGCGCTCATCTTAGGGGCCGCGCTGCTAGCAAGCCTGCCCGTGCGGGAACCGGCGGCGTCACAAGCGGCGGACTAAGCCTTTTTGACTTTACAACAGCCTCTCACTCGATTTCTTTCAAGATAAACGAAGCTTTGGCGACCCAACCGCTTACAGCTACCGGGCTGTGATGACGAATCGACCAGTCGAGTTGGGCTAGGATGTTGTACGCCAGATAAACGACGAGCGCGTCCGGACTGGACACCGCGCTGAGGCGTCGCTAGAGCAACGTCCGGACGGGTTCATGCTCGTACACGGGTTCAAGCTCATACGAATAGAACAGTAACTTTGAGAGGTCAAGTGCCCGGTCGCCGCAGCCCGCCGCGTCCCAATCTACGACGCCCGTAACCGTGTTCCCAACGACGAGGACGTTGGTGAGGGCTAAATCGCCGTGGACGAGGTCGGTCGTGCGTGACACACAGGTCTCCTTCCCCGCCGTAATTCCCTCGAGCCGTGAGAGGAGGGCGCGCGTCTCGGGCGAATGCTGTTGCAACGTGTCGCTCCAGCCCGACTCGCCCGCAAACACGGCTGCCCGCACGTACCATGACCAGTCTTGCTCCGACGAGAGCGCCTGCCCTGCCTGCCGCTCGTTCAGGTCAAGGAGTTGGCGCGCGTGCTCGAGGCTTAGGTGCAAGGGAGCGGGCGGGCTGCCGGGGAGCGCCGTTTGCACCCAGTAGGTTGTGCCCTCCGGAAAGGTGCCGATGAGGAGGTAGCGTGGCACGAGCACAGCGAGGGTTGCGAGCCGGTCGGTGACCGCGCGGGCACGCTCGAGGCGGGAAAGCATACTTGGTTGGGCCTGCCACTTGAGCACGAGCGGCGCTCCCGAAGCATCTTCGACGGCGTAAGCGCCTTGATTCTCGCCCAAAGCGTAACGCCCCTTGAGCCTGAACCCGGTGCCGTGCTCCGCGTTGATGCGTCCCAGGAGGTCTTGAACATCCATGAAAATCACTCTACCCAGCAACTGCTTACGACAATTTAGTTGACCGAAAAACCTGATTAACGCCTCACGACACTGATCTCGCCGATGCGGGTCTCTAGCACGACTAGCCTTTCGCCACTACCCAGCACCAGCTCACCTTGCGTCGGAGAAAGGCGCGTCATCCCGGCGGGCAGGCCGCGTGAGGTCGAGGTCGCCAGCACCCGGACGTTCGGGATGTTAGACAGTACCAGCGCGATGTCGCCGACGTCGGCTTTAGCGAGGATGGGCGCGGTCCCTACACCAGCCTCGAGCCAAATGTCCCCGACCTGCGTCCGCGCCTCGATCCCGCCGCCTGCGCCCGCGACCATGACGTTGCCGACGTCGGTCAGCGCCGCGGCAGTTCCCGAGATAGCGGAGAGCGTCACGTTCCCGATGTTCGTGTCGACCCGCGCTGACGCCACCCCTGTGACCCTTACGTCGCCGATGCGCCCGCCGAGTTTAAGCGCCACCCGGCGCGGCACCCTGGCGTGCAGGGCGACCCGTACCCCGCGCGTGCGTTCCTGCGGCCAGCTGGGCTCGAGGCCGGTGAAGCGCAGCTCGCGCCCTACGAACTCCGTCAGTAGCGCCTCCGGTATCTCCCCTACCTCGCCCGCCCGCGTGTAGACGGCGCGGAGTCGGGGTGGGCTCCCGCCCACAACGTTCACGTCCCCCGCACTGTTCCTGATGGCGAGCGTCCGCACCCCTGCCCACGCCCGCGTCTGCTCCGGCGTGCTGAGATAGCGCCGCGTCTCCCCACCGCCCCCGCCCATAGAGTTAGAGTCCGGCAGGCGGCCGAACGGGCTCGCCAGGGTTCCTCCGATAGCCAGCGCCAACAGCCAGACCTGCGGCTGCGGCCAGCGCGCCAGCCACACCCCTAGCGAGAGCAGGGCCAGCGGCCAGAGCGCTGCCGGAAAGCCCCGTGCCAGCAGCAACCCGACCCCGAAACCCAGCGTCCCGAAAAGCACCCCTACCTCGACCTCACGCCGCCCGCTCACAGCGCTATGCTAACCACAACACCGCCTACGAACGTCAGGCTGCCACGCTTGACCCCCGCCGAACTGCGTGCTAGAGTTTGCAACGTTATCGCATGTTTTGCATAAAACTGCGTTGCCAAAACCCATGAACCTGCTCACCCACCGCGTCCGACGTTAGCCCGCTCCACCAGCGAGCGGAACCGTCGTCGGCCCCTAAACCGGGTGAGTTTTTTGTTGTCGCAACCTTCGTAGCTACCAAACGACATGCCTTCGAGGAGACCCTATGCAGCCCCAAACCCCCAAAAAAGTTGTGCTCGCCTACTCCGGCGGCCTTGATACCTCCGTGATTTTGAGGTGGATCGTAGACACGTACGGCGCGGAGGTCGTCGCCTTTACCGCCGATATCGGTCAAGGTGAAGAGGTGGTGGAAGCGAAGGAAAAAGCGCTTAAAACGGGCGCGGTAGCCGCTTACGCCGTCGATCTGCGGCTCGAGTTCGTCCGGGATTTCGTCTTTCCGGTGCTGCGTTCGGGCGCGCTCTACGAAGGCTATTATCTCCTGGGTACCTCATTTGCCCGCCCGCTGATCGCTCAAAAGATGGTCGAGATCGCCGAACGCGAGGGCGCGGACGCGGTGGCGCACGGCGCGACCGGCAAGGGCAACGACCAGGTGCGTTTCGAGCTGTCAGCCTACGCGCTCAAACCGGACGTCAGGGTGATTGCCCCGTGGCGCGAGTGGGACCTCAGAGGCCGCGAGGACTGCGTGCGCTACGCGCGTGAGTACGGCATCCCGGTCGGCGTGACGAAAGAAAAACCTTACTCGATGGACGCGAACCTCTACCACATCTCGTTTGAAGGCGGCATCTTGGAGGACCCCTGGGCCGCGCCACCCACAGACATGTGGCAGCTCACCACCGACCTACAAAGCGCACCCGACACACCTGAAACGGTCGAGATCGACTTCGAGGCGGGCAACCCGGTCGCTATCGGCGGCGAGCGTTTGGAGCCGGTGGCCCTGTTGGAACGGGTGAACGCCCTAGGCGGCAAGCACGGCATCGGTCGGGTGGACATCGTGGAGAACAGGTTCGTCGGGATGAAGTCGCGTGGCTGTTACGAAACCCCCGGCGGTACGCTGCTCTTTCACGCGCACAAGGCCGTCGAGTCCTTGACGCTGGACCGCCAGGTGATGCAACTTCGGGACGAACTGATGCCCAAATACGCGGGGATGGTCTATAACGGCTTCTGGTTCGCACCCGAAAGGGTCGCGTTGCAGGGGCTTATCGACGATATTCAGAAGCCGGTAACGGGGACGGCGCGCTTGGAGCTGTACAAGGGCAACGTTACCATCACTGGGCGCAGATCGCCCAACTCGTTCTACCGCCAAGACGTCGTGACCTTCGAGGAGGACGCGGTGTACAACCAGGCCGACGCGGACGGTTTTATCAAGCTGAACGCGCTGCGCCTGCGTATCGCCGCACAGTTGGCAAACCAGCTCGAGACCGACAAAGACACGCCGCCCCTCAAGATTCCGCAGTACAGCGAATGATCGTCCGTGTGATGACACTCGCCGACCTTTCCGAAGTCCTTGCGCTCTGGCGGGCGGTGCCGGAGGTCGAGCTGAACGATTCGGATACGCCCGAACAGCTCGCCAAGTATCTGGCACACAACCCCGATTTGAGCCCCGTAGCCTTTACGGGTAGAGACATCGTTGGCGCAGCCCTATGCGGCCACGACGGGCGGCGCGGGTATCTAAACCATCTCGCGGTTGTCGCCCCCTACCGTAAACAGGGCCTAGGCAGCGCGTTAGTCGAGCACTGTCTGACGCACCTATCGAGAGTTGGCATCAGTAAATGCAACGCTTTTGTTCTCCCTGACAACAGTTCCGGGCGGGCGTTCTGGCCACGGATGCAGTTTCAGGAGAAACCATGGCCGCTCTGGCAGAGGAGCTTTGACGGTGCAGCTTGAGCAGAGGCTGACCCAAGCGTTAAAACTTCACACCGCGACCTACGCCGATGCGGAGGCGCTGACGGCGCTCTACCAAACAGCTTGGAACGAGCGCGAAGATGAAGCGGTGGTGCAAGGGTGGCTCGAGGGCGGCGGCGCGCTCTATTTCGCCTGCGACCGTACCATCGTCTGTGCGCTCCGGTGGCGTGAAACCCCCTACGGCTGGGAGGTCGGGCGACTGGCAACGCTCCCCGACTACCGCGGACAGGGTTTCGGACGCTGGCTGATGACGCGTTTAGAAGCCCTCGCTATTCAGCACAACGTTCCCGAGTTGCAGCTCACCTTGGACGAAGCTCAGGCCGACCTGCTTCCCTACTACACACGGATGGGCTACCGTGCGCGCAGCCCGGACGCGCCGCTGACGCTCTGTAAACAGGTGGGTGGGGTATGGCAGCGGCAAGGGTGATATACATGGTCGGCGCGCGGTCGGAGCAGGGGGTTTTGGAGGGACACTTTCTCAATCGTCTCCGGGTTGTGGACGTGCGGGGTGTCGCGGCCCTCTGTGTGGCGCGGCGACGTGAACAACGCCTTAAACTGCCCGACGCGGTGATCTACGCGACGACCCGAGCTGAAAACTGCCTACTCGTCACCCGAAACACCAATTTCGACGTTATCCTACCGAATGTGCATATTCCTTATCCCTGTAGCGGCGCGGCACCTTTGAGCCGCACCCCAAGCGGAAGGTCAAGATGACCCAAAAACGTATGTGGGGTGGACGTTTTTCTGGGAGTACCGACGCGCTGGTCGAGCAGTTCAACGCCTCGGTCGACTTCGACAAACGGCTGGCGCTCCACGACCTGCGGGGCTCGGTCGCCCACGCAACCATGTTGGGTGAAACGGGCATCCTAACGCAAGACGAGGCCGCGCAGGTCGTTGCGGGTTTAGAAGCGCTCACAGGTGAGGTTGAGGCGGGCACGTTCGCGTGGCGCGTCGAGCTCGAAGACGTGCATATGAACCTCGAGCACGCCCTGACAGCGCGCATCGGACCCGTTGGCGGCAAGCTTCACACCGCTCGCAGCCGCAACGACCAGGTCGCCACCGACTTCCGGCTCTGGGTCCGGGATGAAACACACATACTTATCGGGCTGCTTCACGACCTCCGCGCCGCTTTTGTAGAGGTCGCCGAAAGACACATGAGTGTCATTATGCCCGGTTACACCCACCTTCAGGTCGCGCAACCTGTTTTACTGTCGCACCACCTCTTAGCCTACTTCGAGATGTTCTCCCGCGACGCGGAGCGCCTGCAAGATTCCCTAAAGCGCCTCAACGTGTCCCCGCTCGGGGCCGGGGCGCTCGCCGGGACGGGCTTCCCCATCGACCGGGGGCGCACCGCCGAGCTGCTGGGGTTCGACGCCCCCGCGCGCAACTCGCTCGACGCCGTGTCCGACCGGGACTTCGTGGTGGAATTTTTGGGCGCGGCCAGCCTCATCATGATGCACCTGTCACGGTTGTCCGAAGAACTCATCTTGTGGTCGTCTCAAGAGTTCAGCTTTGTGACACTGCCTGACTCACACACGACGGGCTCGAGTATCATGCCGCAGAAAAAGAACCCGGACGTGTCCGAACTCACCCGTGGCAAGACCGGGCGCGTCTACGGGCATCTGCTTGGGCTGCTCACGACGCTGAAGGGCCTGCCGCTCGCCTACAACAAAGACATGCAGGAGGATAAACACGGCGCGTTCGACGCCGCCGATACCCTGCGCGTGTGCCTGCGCCTGACCGCCGACATGCTGCCCAAAATCACGGTCAATGGGTCGAGGATGTACGGGGCGGCGGGCCGCGCCTACTCGAACGCGACCGACCTGGCTGACTATCTAGCCAAAAAGGGTCTGCCGTTTCGGGACGCGCACGAGGCCGTCGGCAAGCTCGTCGCTCTCGGCGTGCAGGAAGGAAAAGACTTGCAGGACTTGAGTTTGGAGGGGATGAAGGAAGTGTCCGGCCTGATCGAAGAAGATGTGTTTGCGGTGTTGAAGTTGGAAGCCGTCGTGGACGCCCGCAACAGTTACGGGGGCACCGCCTCGGGACAGGTCAGGGCGCAGCTCGAGGCGGCTAAGGCGATGTTAGGTGGTGAGGATGGACATGTCTAAGGTTGTACCGGAACTACCCTCTCAGCTCGCTCATGTACAGGTGCGTCCGGCCAGGGCCGAGGATGTGCAGGACATCTTTGAGACCATCGGCTACTGGGCCGGTCAGGGGAAGATGTTAGTAAGGCCGATGCAGAACATTTTCGAGAACCTGCGCGACTTTTTTGTAGCCGAGATCGACGGGCAGTTCGCTGGCTGCGGCGCGCTGCACGTCTTGTGGGGCGACATCGCTGAGGTGCGGGGGCTCGCGGTGCGGCCCGAGGCGCAGGCTAAGGGCGTCGGGCAAAAGATCGTGGCGGCGTGTGAGGACGAGGCGCGCCGAATCGGGATTCCCACAGTGTTTGCCTGGACGTATTCGGTCGGGTTTTTTGAACGGTGCGGCTTCCGGCTGATCGACAAGACTAAAGAGCTGCACCCGCGCGTCTGGTCGGAGTGCTTGCGCTGCCCGTTTTTTGTCGGTTGTAACGAGAACGGCGTCGTCAAACGGCTTCACGGCGTACCCGAGCCGCGCAACCTGCCCGAGCCGCCGCCGACGCAGGTACCGCCGGGGATTCGCTAGTTGGAACCGGGTCGCGTTTGAGGTTTGTAGGGACCATCACGTAACAAATCATCTGCGAAATGATGAGAAAAACAGCTACTTTCTCCGTTTAGGACGATATATTTAGCCTCTCAAGTCTCACAGGCGAAGTTTCACCGTCCACCACGCTATCAAATATGTTTTTCGGGCTTATTACGCAGAACATTTAATAAAAACCGGCGTTCTACCGGC
>CADCWP010000299.1:0-11271 GCA_902806425.1 uncultured Truepera sp. | reverse complement strand
ACCTCAGCTCCCGCTCTCTGCCACCTCGGACGACCACACCACCTCTTCACCCTCGAGCGTCACATAAGCGACCGCCGCATTGTTCCTGTAGTCCATCTCTTCGATCTGCTGCTCCGGATTCGAGGTGATGACCAGCGCGTAGTTCCCGCTCGGCACCCCCGTCAAATCGAGGTCTTGCTCGTACAAGAGCGCCAGGTACTCGTCCCCCCAACCGACCGAGATGCCCTGAACGTCCCGGCGGCAACCCGCATAGACCGGGCCACCTGGCCTCTCTATAAGGCCGCTCTCGAGGTGTGTCCGGTCGCTGCTCATCTGTTTGATGTCCATCAGGCAAAAACCGACTTTAGCGTTTTCGGCGACGCGCGCCACCCGCTTGCCGTCAGCGCCCAGCGACCAGAGTTCGTAACGGGCGAACTCGTCGAAGTGCAGGTGACCGTGGCGGTGGTTGTAGTTAAATGTTCCGACCGGGCGACTCTTTGCAGCCCGCTCCCCCTCATAGACGTACTGATAGACCTCGAGCGCTCCCGTGCGCGGGTTGCGCGCGCCGCGCGTCTCTAGCGGCCCTCGTCCAGCGTTATAGATGGTGGTGGCGAACTTGAGCCGCAGGTCACCCTCGGCGCGGCTGCCGACGGTATAGATGTCGCTCGGCGCAAGCGGCTTTAGGTCGGGCAAAAACCTTCCGCTGCCCGAACGAGCTGCGGAGACACCGACGACGTGCAGCCCTTCGCGGTTTCGCGCTTCGATATCCTGAACGCTCCACGACGCCATCGGCAGCGCCTGCGGCTGCCGCGGGTAGACAAACGGACCCAGCGCCAGATACAAGACGAACACAAACCCTGCGCCCAAATTTAGAGGACGTTTCATGCGGGGACCCTCTCAACACCGTTCACCCCTACAGCATGACAGAAAGGTGCGTGTCCGGCACAGTTTAAGTACACGTTTAGGCACCCACTTAGCCCAACTCAAGGTCTTTGGCGGCGTAATTATAGAGCGTTTCGGCCCCTGCTTTTCTTTCAACCGGATAACGCTCCTGCCCACCACCACCCATAGGTCTCTAGGCGTATAGCAGCCCGCGCGGACAGGCCACACCACCGGCCCCAAATGCGCGTATGCTAAGCCGCATGGAATACGTCGATCTGTTCGGCCAAAGGCAGTTCAGCGCTGAAAAGTTGCAGAAGATTCCGGTGTTCGTGTCCGAGCGCATGCTGTTCGATCAGTACTGCTTGGGGCCGGGGCAGGCCCAGCGCGTTCACACGCACGACGCCGAGGACAAAGTATACGTCGTTCTGGAGGGCGAAGCGCTCTTTGAGGTCGGCGGTGAGCGGGAGCTGCTCGCTGAGGGCAGCGCCGTTATCGCCCGCGCCGGGGTGCCGCACGGCGTCCGCAACGACTCGGATTCGGAGCTGGTGCTGCTCGTAGCGATGGCTCCGAGGCCGGACGCCGCAGGTTGAACGCAGACACAAAAACGTTGGGTTTGCCGCTCGACCACCTTGGTATCGCCGTCCACAACCTTTCAAAAAGCAGCAAGCCTTACGAGCTGTTGGGGTTCGTTCCGGACGGGGACGACGAGGAGATCGCGGCTCAGGGTGTGCGGGTGCGGGCGCTCCGGTGTGAGGAGAGTTTGGTGGAGCTGCTCGAGCCCACTACCCCGGAGAGCCCTATCCAAAGGTTTTTGGACCGACGCGGCCCCGGCCTGCACCACCTCGCCCTACGGGTTGAGCAGCTAGAGGCTGAGATGACGCGGCTACTGGCTGAAGGCGCGCAGTTTATCGGCACCGAGCCGCGCCCCGGACGGCACGGGACGCGCGTCGTCTTTTTGCACCCCAGATGGACAGGCGGCGTGCTCGTGGAGTTGGTTGAACATCCCTAAGCTTGTGCAGCCCAAGCCGATGTTCGGCGTGCTCGCCCTCTTCTGGGCCGCCCTCACCTTCTGGCTCTCGGCCTCTTCCGACGCGCAAGGGGCTGCTGGCTTTCTAGACCTCTCCCCGCCTTGGGACAAGCTCTACCACGCAGGCAACTTCGGCGTGCTGGCGGCGCTTCTCTACTTTGCAACGGGGCGGGTGTGGTTGGCCGCGTCCCTGGCGTCTCTTTACGGTGTCCTGGACGAGGTGCATCAGGCGTTCGTACCGGGGCGCAGCAGCGACGCTGGCGACTGGCTCGCCGACACGACCGGCGCGCTTATAGCGGTGCTTTTGCTCTCGTGGCTGCGCCGTAGGGCAGGAGCACGCTAGACTGGTCGGATGTGGATACCTTTTAGAGGCAGATCGGGTCAGGCGTGAAGCTCGCCCTCGTCGGCGCGGGCAAGATGGGGGGAGCGGTGCTCACGGGCGCGCTGGGAGCGGGCGTGCTGAGCGCGGCCGAAGTTGGCATCTACCACCCGGACGAAGCGCGCCGGAACGCGCTGGCCGAGCGCTTCGGCGTAGCGCCTCTGTCCGACGACGGCGTCCATCAGGCCGAGCGGATTTTAATTGCCGTCAAACCCCAGTCGTTCGCCGAGGTCGCGCCGCTTATCGCGCGGCGAACGGCGGCCTACATCTCGCTGATGGCAGGCGTGTCGGCGGAGGTGATCGCGCGTCGGGTCGGCAGCAGCCGCGTGGTGCGCGCCATGCCGAACTTGGGCGCGCGGGTCGGCTTGTCGGCGACCGCTGTAGCCGCGCTGCCGCAAGCTACCCCCGACGATGTGGCGATGGCAGACCGGCTCTTCTGTGCGGTCGGGACGGTGTACAGCGTCCCTGAGCGACTTTTCGACGCCTTCACCGGGCTCGCGGGGTCGGGTCCAGCGTTCGCGGCGCTTTTCGCCGAAGCTTTGGCTGACGGTGGCGTGCGGGTCGGTCTCAGCCGTGAGGTCGCCCGCGACCTCGCCAGACAGGTGTTGCGCGCAAGTGGCGCGCTGCTCGAGACCGAAACCCCCGGTAGCCTCAAAGACGAGGTGGCGAGCGCGGGCGGCACGGCCATAACAGGCGTGATGGCGCTAGAGCAGCACGGGCTCAGGTACGCCACCATGCGCGCGGTTGAAGACGCCAGTGAACGGGCGCGCGAGCTGAGCGAGAGCAGCTAGAGCGGCAGCGGCGGCAGGATAAACGTTTTGAGCAACCCCAAAAACGCTGCCCGCTCGATGGGGTAGGGCGGTTCGTAAGGGGCGTGGGTCTGCTCGAGCGCCCAGAACTGTCCTTCGCTTAGCGCCTCGACCTGCCAAAGACCCCAGTCCGGCGTCCCCCCGTCACTAAGCTGAACTCGATAGTGCAGCATATGGGGCGGGCCGCTCACAACGGCTCCGAAATACTCCGGGCGCGTTTCGGAGTCTGCCGAGCGGTAAAAACTTAGGGTGGCGGACATCGGCCTTGGTCCTAATCTTTCGGTAACGCTACGCGGTTAGACAGAGGGGCGCGCCCTCTGTGATCACCAAGGAGTGCTCGAAGTGCGCGGCCACGCTCCCGTCCACTGTTTTGATCGTCCAACCGTCCGCGTCTGTGTAACAGTGGGTAAACTGCACGCCGGTGCCCACTGCGATGATGGGCTCGAGCGTGATCACCATGCCTTCACGCAAGGTGCCGCGCATCCGTTTGTCGGGATAGTTCGGGATGACTTCGGGAGCCTCGTGGATCGTCCGCCCGACGCCGTGACCGCACAGCTCGGGGATAATGGAGAACCCTTCACGCCGCACCTCGTTTTCAATAACTTCACCCAGGAGGCGCAGCGGCGTGCCCACGCGGGCGACGTTCATCGCAGCCTGCAACGCTCTAGCTGCACACTGCGCCAGACGCAGACGCTGCCGATCTTTCGGCTCCGCAGCCACTATCACGGTAACGGCGGCGTCGGCTACATAACCGCCCAGCTCCGGCGTTACGTCGAGTTTGACGATGTCCCCTTGATTAAGTCGGCGCAGCCCAGGGACGCCGTGAACCACTTCGTCATTGACGCTGATAAGAACCGTGCCGGGAAACCCGTAAACCTGCGCAGGCGCGCTTTTCGCGCCGTAGCGGGAGAAAACGGCCCCCGCGACGCGGTCGAGTTCGGCGGTCGTCACGCCTACCCGGACGTGACGCTTCAGTGTGGCGAGCGTCTCTTTAACCACCTCGCCCACACGTTTTAGCGCCGCCAAGTCCGCCTCCGAACCGATGGACACTAGAAGATACCGCCACCCAGCGCAAGCCGGATCACGCTAAAGGCTAAAACCACCGCGTTGAAGTTGCGCCCGCTCGAGCGCGCGTCGAACATCCCGACGATAAGGCCGACGACTGCGATGGGAATCGCCACCCAGTTGAGCCAGCCTAAGAGCGGGAGAAACCCGACGAGCGCAATTGCCAGCGCCACGACACCGATAATGACAGAGATTACATTCATAGCCCTAGTCTAAGGGCAAACGCTACCTCGGGTGGTCAAGTGTGGCAGGCTCGAGCCACACTACTCACATGCAGCAAAACATCCCAGACGAGAACAGCTAAGGTACAGTTTCGTCGAAGGAGAAAAACTCCAACTCACGGTAAAAACTTAGCTTCGTCCGGTCTAGCTCCATGATGCCGTAAGCGCTCAAGAACACCTCGTCGTAGCTCTCGCCATAGTTGTAACTCAGGCTCCAGCAGGCGCGCTCGAGGTCGCGGTAGCGGTCGCCGAGCCCCGCCGCGCCGAGGTCGACAAATCCCGAAAGCTCGCGCCCCATCACTAAAACGTTAGGTAAGCAGGCGTCGCCGTGCGTCAGGACGAGGGTCTCTTCGGGTAGAACTGCTCGAAGCGCCCCCAACTTCGCCCGCGCATCCCGCAAGCCAGGGCTCTCCCCTACCGACGCCTCACGTTTCGAGACCCGCGCCTCAAGCCGCTCGATCTCCCGCGCTGCGCTGTGGTCGAACGGGCAACCGCGCGGCTCGAGCGTGTGAAACCGCCTCAGCGCCCGCGCCAACTCCTCTGTGAGCCGACGCTTGACTTTTGAACGTTCGCCGTTAAACTTCGTTAAATCTGAACCGGGGACGGCGGTCATGACCAACGCCGTGCTGTGCTCGTCTTCATGGAGATGAACAACCTCCGGCACCGGCAGCTTGCCATGGAGCCACCTGAGCCGCGCCGCCTCATCACGCCGCCCGGCACCGTACGCCGCCGAGTATTTGAGGAAAAGCGTCGGTTTGTCTGGCGCTACTAGCTGGTAGACTTCGGCATCCGACCGACCTAGAACAACGGGGTGCCGAGTATACCTAGCCAGAATTTCAGCGAGGCTGTCAGCCATTTGTAAGGGTGTAACCGGCAGGCTCGAGCCACGCACGCTTCAGCTCAGAAAAATTGTCTCCTTGCAAGCTCACGCGAATCTCTTCCATCAGCCGCGCCATAAAGCGCAGGTTGTGAATCGTCGCCAACCGCTGCCCGAGCGGTTCCTCAGCCTTGAACAGGTGGCGCAGATAACCCCTAGAAAAGTTTCGGCACGCGTAACAGTCGCAGCCTTCCTCGAGCGGGCGTGGGTCGCGGGCGAAGCGGGCGTTGCGGATGTTTAGGCGAAACTTGGGCGCGGGTTTCCCCTCATCGAAGCGCACCAGAATCCCGCCGTTACGCGCGTTGCGGGTCGGCGCTACACAGTCGAAGGTGTCACAGCCGCGCTCAACGCCGTCGAAGATGTCGGCGACCTCACCGATGCCCAATAAGTGACGCGGCTTGTGCGGTGGCAGTAGCGGTGTCGTCCACGCTAAAACATTTCGCATCTCGTCTTTTGTCCTGCCCAAGTTGCCGCCGATAGCCAGACCGCCAAAGTCCATCCCGGCCACCACGCGCGCACTCTCCTTGCGCACCGCCTCGAACGCGCCCCCCTGCACGATGCCGTAAAGGGCCTGCTCGTAGCCATGTTCGGGACCGTGCTCCTGAAAGTAGCGCAGCGAGCGCTCGGCCCAGCGGTGCGTCCGGGCCGCGCTCTTGGCGGTATACGCCTCGTCGTGCAGGGGGGAGGTGCATTCGTCGAAGGCGAGGATCATATCCGCCCCCAGTGCCCGCTGAATGGCGATGGATTTTTCCGGCGTGAAGACGTGCGCCGAACCATCGATGTGGCTTTTGAAACGCACCTCGTCTTCGGTGACGGTCATGAGCGGTTTTGAGCCTGTCTTGGTAACGGGCGCGCGCGGGCCGCTCAGCACGCCGCCCGCTTCACCGGGGAAGATGTTGGCAATCTTGCCGACGCCGTGCTCGAGCCCCGCCCCCAGCGAAAACACCTGAAACCCGCCTGAATCGGTCATCACCGGCGCGTCCCAGCCCATAAAGCGGTGGACGCCCCCAGCCTCGGCGATGAGGTCTTCACCCGGGCGCAAGTAGAGGTGATAGGTGTTGGCAAATATCACCTGGGTGCCGACCTCTTTTGTCTCCTGCGGCGTCAGCGTCTTGACCACCGCCTGCGTCCCAACCGCGACAAAAGCCGGTGTCTCGATGACGCCGTGAGGTGTTCTCAAGCGGCCCAGGCGCGCCGCGCCCTGCTCTTTTAGAACCTCGAAGGAAAAGTTGCTCATGGGGTGTTGAGAGATGGAGACCGGGTGAAGGAGTTCCCCGCCGCGAGCCGTAGCCTCGCTTTTTGCCAAAACCATCCGTCCACGGGCAATTATACCTGCGTCTCTCGTTTGCGAAGGCTCAGCCTCGAGACTCTCACCCAGCCGACTTTCTTTGACTTCGCCAAAGGCGCGCGCAACGTACAGAACTTTATCGCGGGCGGCCCCGGCGCGATGGTGCAGGACTCGCGCAACATCCCCTAGACGGGCGACGACGTGTTTTCGAGCGGCAACTTAGTGCTCGACATGCTGCACAACTTCTTTTTGGAATCCGGCGCGCGGCAGCAGAAACTGCGCGTCTACGAGACGGTAAGCGACCCGGTTTCCAAAGCCCTGACCGGCTACCTGCTCGTTCGCGGCGGCGTCTACCAGGTCGCCTACGCTAAGGCGCTCGAGACCCTTATGGGCGCGAACATCACCAAGATGATGCCTGTACCCAACATCGACACCTCTAAGATTCCCGAATCCAAACGCCTGATGGAGCAGGGCGTTCACCTGAAGATGTACCGCTTCAGCCCCTCGGACTACACCGACATGGGCGGCATCTGGAAAGGCCCGCACCCCGACGACGGCCAAGAGGTCTGCGTCACCGACGAACTGCCCAACGGTGGTGAGGCAGTCGACGGCGGCCACGAGTCCGCCGCCTTCGCGCCCGAGTACGAGATGGAAGAGCTTATGGAGATCGCCAAAAAGCTCAAGGTCAACATCTAAAAACCATCTCAAAAACCCTTGGCGGGCTCTGTGACCGCAGGAAATCCATTAGGGCCGGGCTGTGCCCATGGCGCAAGGCGATTGCGAAGCACTACGAGGGTTGAGCGAGTGGACTCCGAACGAAGTGAGATGGGGTTCCGAGTAAGATAAGACCTACTCAGTCTAAGAAACCATTTTCGAGATAAGTTTTAGCAGCACATCACTGAGCGAGGGGCTGGAAAATCATGTTCCCAGCCCCTTCTTATAACACGCCGCCGCCTTCCGCCCATGCTAAGCTCGCCTGCGTGTCCGACGAAGCCCTGCACTTTACGCCACCTCCCCGCTTCGGCGAGACGCACTTCTCGAGCTATACCCCTCAGCACCCCAGCCAGGAAGCCGCTTTAGAGAGGGTGAAGGCGTTTGTAGCCGAGGTATCCGGGCCGAGCGCGGCCGGGTTTCGCTGGCCGTGGCAGAAGCGGGAAACTTCTGGACGTGGTCTCTATCTCGACGGCGGTTTCGGCGTCGGCAAGACGCACCTGTTGGCCGCCGCCTACTACGCGAGCACGGTGCCTGAAAAGGCGTACCTGTCGTTTCAAGAACTCGTCTACGTAGTCGGCGTCAAGGGCGTGGCGGCAGCCAAAGAGGAGTTAGGCGACACCAAACTTTTTTGCATCGACGAGTTTGAACTCGATGACCCCGGCAATACCCTGATCGTCAAGACCTTTTTGGCGCACGTCTTCGCACACGGCGGCTCCGTTATGACCACCGCGAACACGCCGCCCGAAGCGCAGGGGCAGGGGCGGTTTAACGCAGACGACTTTAGACGTGAAATTCAGAGCCTCGCAGAAAACTTCTCCGTCGTCTCGCTTGAAGGCCCCGACTACCGCAGACGTGAGCACCTGGCCCAGCTGCTGAGCGACGCCGAGTTGGAACGGCGTCTGCGAGACGAAGCCGCACCCGAGCCCAAGCTGGCACTGGCCTGGTCCGAGCTGCTCGAGCTGCTGAGCCGCCATCATCCCATCCGTTACCGCGACCTTATAGATCGCTTCGGAACGCTCTATCTAGGGGGCGCACGGACGTTGGCGGTGCAGAACGACGCGCTGCGCTTTGTCCACTTCATCGACAAGCTCTACGATCTAGGTAAGGGCTTACGCGTATCCGGAGAGGTCGCACTGGTTGACCTCTTTGACCCGAGCTACCGGGGAGGAGCCTACGCGAAAAAATATCTGCGCTGTCTGTCGCGGCTTTCGGAGCTGCTCGAGGATCCCCTCACGCCTTAACCTCCTCAGCCTCCACATCCTCGGCCCCGAGCTGCGCGCCTAGGCTCGGCAAGCTGAGCGTGAAACAGGTGCCCTCACCGACTTTGGACGTAACCGAAATATAGCCGCCGTGCTGTCCGGCGATCTGTTGCGCGACGCTTAAGCCCACGCCCGTCCCTCCCTGCTTGCGCCGCGTGTAAAAGCGCTCGAAGAGGTAGGGCAACTCGCTCGGCGGCACGCCGGGGCCGCGGTCTTGCACGTACAGACACACTTCGGCGTCGCTTGCCCTGACGGTAAGCGACACGCCGTCCACACCCGCCGCCTGCACCGCGTTGCGAACGAGGTTGCGGACGAGCTGTGAAAGCCGTTCAGGGCTGCCCGCGACCTCAGCGTGATGGAGCGTGCCCAACTCTACGCCCGGATACTCGCGGGCAATCCGCCGCGCCACGCTCGAGAGGTCCAAGACCTGAAGGTCGAGCGAGCGCTCGAGCTCACCCCGCGCCAGCGTCAGCAAGTCTTTGGAGGTGTATAACAGCTCATCAGCCGCGCCTTGCGCCGCCGCCAACTGCGCGTCGTCGGGCCGCGCCGCGCGCAGCGACCCCAAGTGTCCGGCAACCAGTGTCAACGGGGCCGCGAGTTCGTGCGCGATCTCGGCCAGCGACGCCCGCTCCGCCTGCTGCCGTTTGCGAATTCCGCGGAGCGCCCGGTTAAGTGCCTGCGCGACGTAGGCGACCTCATCGTGCGGGCCTTTGTAACGGATGACCGACGGCTCCGCCGGGTTGACCTGCCGCGCCTGCGCTGCCAACCGCCCGAGCGGGGCGAGCGCCCGCTGCAACAAGACCAGATTGATGATGGTCGCGGCCAGCGCGATCACCCCGCCGCTGACGAGCAAACTTCTGAGCAGAGCCTGACGCTGTCTTAAATCTGCGGTCACGTCAAGCCCTAAGCGCACCGTACCGGCCTCCTGGCCACCCAACAATGTCCACGGTCCGGAGGCGACCAGGAGCGTCTGCGCCCCAAAAGGTACGATCCGGGGTCTTTCAGCGAGCGGCAACGTCTCACCGGCACCCACCAGTACACCGTCACGAGTCACGAACTGCAAGATGAAGTCGCCGCTCGAGCTCGTCAGTTGCGCGCCGATAGCCGCGGGTCCCTGCTGGACCAACCTCTGCACCCTTCCTAAGTCGCGGAGCAAAAGCTGACGAAGTTGCGTGCTCTGCTGCCGCAAAAAAGACGCGTAAGCAAGGGCTCCGAACAGAAACAGTCCTATCAGGAGCGCAAATGTTACGAGTAGGCTGAGGCGCGCGCGAAGCGTCATAAAGAGAATGTACCGGGCGTAGCTACGGGGCGGATGAGTGGGGCGACCGGTTAGCGCACCACGTAGCCCATGCCGCGTACCGTTTGGATCATTCCTTGTAGGTCGGCAGTAGCGAGCTTGCGCCGCAGGTTCGAGACGAACACCTCGACCGTGTTCGACCCCGGCAGCCGCTCCGCGCCGTAAAGACGGTCCTCGAGGTCTTCTTTGGAAAAGATGCGCCCCTTATGCGTCAAGAAAAGCTCGAGCAGGCGAAACTCTAAAGAAGTCAGGGACAGCGTTTTCCCACCGACCATGCAGTGACCGGCGGTGGGCTCGAGCGTCAACGTTTCGTACGTGAGCACGTCCGCGGGTTTACTTTTTTCACGGAGCCGCACGTGTATTCGCGCCAAGAGTTCCTGAACGCTAAACGGCTTTGTCAAGTAGTCGCTCGCTCCCGCGTACAGACCCTCGACGCGGCTGCTCACGTCGCCGCGCGCCGTCAGCATAAGGATACTGACGTCTGAATCGCTGCGTAGCCGCGCAGCGACCTCGAGGCCGTCCATGTCCGGCAAGTTGAGGTCCAGAACGATCAAGTCGAACGCCTCCCCGTCAGCCTTAAGGAGCGCGTCGGTACCGTTATATACGACCTCGACGCGGTGCCCGTCGTGCGAAAGCTCCTGCTTAAGAAGCGTCGCCAGACGCAGATCGTCTTCGACCACCAGCAGCTTAGCGCTCACAAGGAGGTCCTCACAGCGAATCTTCCGGCGCGACCCTTACAACGTTGACGACCCCGGTGTCGCCGTTGATCAGCTCGACCGACACCGGCTCGCTACTGCGCTGAACCAGCAGCTCGAGCTCATACCCCGCCCGCAGGGTCGGCGGGCGAACACCCCCGTCAACCTCGAACACCGCCACAAACGAGCTGACGTGCGCTTCAGGTGCGTTTAGCAGGTGAACGACGTCTCTCTCTAAACGAACCGGTTGACCACTCACCATGGCGTCGACCAGGGCTTTTTGCTTGTCTGCCGCCGAGAAGGGTAACCCACCCCAGGCTTCGTCCGAAAAGAAAAAGCTTACCGGACGTTCTTCTACTGTCGCCTCTAAGGGTGTACCCACACGGGTAGGCGAGGTGTTGGCGAGGGCGATAAAGGGTGAGGCAAAGCCACCGAAGACAACCCCGCATACGCCTAAGAGAACGCTAGAAACCTTCCTCCGTGCTGCCGTCAGCGCCATCGTCCGGCGCGCCCTCATCACTACCATCTCCTGAACCGTCGTCCGGCGTGCCTTCCTCGTCACCTTCGCCCCCGGCTCCCGTCCCGTCGTCGGGTGTGCCCTCGTCTGCGCCGCCATCTTCGGGGGGTGGCGCTTCACCACCCCCTTCTTCACCAGCGTCTCCCCCAGTACCATCTTCCGGGGGAGACGTCTCTTCATCGTCCGTTTCGCCGTCACCTGGCTGACCCTCATCACCTCCACCAGGCGACTCGCCGTCGTCAGAGCCCCCCCCCGGTTCGTC
>CADCWP010000298.1 GCA_902806425.1 uncultured Truepera sp. | reverse complement strand
CAGTAGGGCCGATGCGACCATCTCGCTCGGCAACATACTTCATGGGATGATTTTCAACAAATGCGAGATGTATATATCGGTGGAGACCTTTACTGCGGTCTGCATCATGACTCCACTTGTTACCACCAGGCTTAAGGGGGTTGACGCCTTTTCGGGCCATTGCGTCTAGCGACAACAGTCCGCCATTTCTTTTGATCGACTCAACATTGGCTTGATCGGTGAAGTGGTAGAAACATCTGATCCCATAATGCTTGATGAGTTCTTCTGGAGACACTTACGACCTTCCTTGAGTTAACGTAAGATTAGGCTGCCGAACACATATCTAACAGGGACGTACTACTAGGTGAGGCTTGAGCACACCCTATAGAAGGTTTGAACGTAGACTACGCGACCTCCCTTTTCTTCATCGCCTCCATCATCGCCGCCCCCATATCCGTCGGCGTCGGCGCAATCACCACCCCGGCGTCCGTGAGCGCGGCCATCTTGTCCGCCGCCGTGCCTTTGCCGCCCGAGATAATGGCCCCGGCGTGCCCCATGCGCTTGCCCGGCGGGGCCGTCGTCCCGGCGATAAAGCCCGCGACAGGTTTTTTCATGTTGGCCTTGATCCAGGCGGCGGCTTCTTCCTCGGCGGTGCCGCCGATCTCACCGATCATCACCACGCCTTCGGTCGCGGGGTCGTCGTTAAACATCTTCAGCACGTCCACGAAGTTGGTGCCGTTCACCGGGTCGCCGCCGATGCCGACCGCCGTCGTCTGCCCGAGGCCGTTCTGGGTGAGCTGATGCACCGCTTCGTAGGTGAGCGTGCCCGAACGCGAGACGACGCCGACCCTGCCCGCTTTGTGGATGTAACCGGGCATGATGCCGATGCGGCACTCGTGCGGGGTGATGACGCCGGGGCAGTTCGGGCCGATGAGGCGTGTGGGTTTGCCCGCTAGGTAACGCTTGACCCGCACCATGTCCATGATGGCGATGCCCTCGGTGATGCAGATGATTAGGGGGATTTCGGCGTCGGCGGCCTCCATGATGGCGTCTCCAGCAAACGGCCCCGGCACAAAGATGACGGTGGCGTTTGCGCCGGTCGCCTCTACAGCTTCCCGGACGGTGTAGAAGATGGGCGCTTCCACATGGTAGGTGTCGGGTCTGCCGGGAACGCCCGAGTGGTCGGTCTCGCCCTCGAAAATTTCAGTCTGTCCGGCGCGGCTCGGATGGACGGCTCCGACTAGGTTCGTGCCGTAGGCGACCGAGCGGTCGGCGTGAAAGCGTCCGAAGTTGCCGACGCCTTGGACCAGGAGTTTGGTGTCCGTGTTGACGAGAATGCTCATCTGGCCAGCTCCACGATCTTCTGCGCGCCGTCGCGCATGTCGTCGGCGCTCACCACACCCGGAATCCCGGCCCCGCTAATGATCTGTTTGCCCAAGTCTACGTTGGTGCCCTCTAAACGGACGACTAAAGGTACCTCGAGCCCGACTTGCTGCACCGCCTCGACGACCCCGTTGGCGATGGTGTCGCACTTCATGATGCCGCCGAAGATGTTCACAAAAATTCCCCGCACGTTCGGGTCTTTGGTGATGATCTTAAAGGCCGCCGTGACGTTTTCGGTGGTCGCGCCGCCGCCGACATCCAAAAAGTTCGCGGGTTCACCGCCCTCGTGCTTGATGATGTCCATCGTCGCCATCGCCAGCCCCGCGCCGTTGACTAAGCAGCCGATGGTGCCGTCGAGTTTGATAAACGACAGGCCGAAGTTTCCGGCCTCGATCTCGGCGGGGTCCTCTTCGCTGGGGTCGCGCATCTCGGTAATGTTCTTGTGCCTGAATAGCGCGTTGTTGTCGAAGCTCATCTTGCCGTCTAGCGCCATCACTTGCCCCTGTTTGGTGACGACCAAGGGATTGATCTCGAGCAGGTCGGCATCCAGCTCTTCTGCGGTCTGCGCGAGCGCCTTGAGAAACCGGACGCCATTTTTAAGCGCGTCGCCGGTGAGTCCCAACCCGTGAGCGAGCCGCGCGGCCTGAAAGTTGGCGAGCCCGGTCAGCGGGTCGATAGGCTCGCGCAAAATTTTTTCGGGGGTGTGCTCGGCGACCTCTTCGATCTCGACGCCGCCCTCGGTGGAGGCGATCATCACGTTGCGGCCCGTTTCGCGGTCCAAAACGACCGACACGTAGAGTTCGCGCTCGATGTCGACGCCCGCCTCGAGGTAGAGCCGATTCACCTGTTTGCCCTCGGGTCCGGTCTGGACGGTTTCCAAGGTCGAGCCGAGCATCAGTTTAGCCAACTCGCGCACGCGCTCCTCCGTCGCCCGAACGCCCCCTCTAATCCCGTCGGTGATGACGCTTACGCCCGCGACCTCGGGATGCTCCTTAAAACGGCCCTTGCCGCGCCCGCCCGCGTGAATCTGCGATTTTAGGACGACGACCGGGTTGCCGCTCCCTTCGACGAGAGGACGCACAGCGGCGACGGCCTCCTCGACCGTTCGGGCAACCTGCCCCTCCGGTACGGCGATGCCGCGCGCTTTCATCAGCTCTTTAGCCTGATACTCGTGAATCTTCACGCTTCCTCCTGTGGGGTATCCGTACGCGTTTCCGGCGTCTTTGCCCCGAATCGCTCCAGCCTACCGCGTCCCGCTGAGCCGGACGGCATTCTCGTCCTGACCTGGTACACACGGGCCTACACCGGCCCGCTCCCAGAGGCGGCTATGCTGGGAGCATGGTTCGGACAGCTATCTTGACAGTGAGTGATAAGGGCGCGGCAGGGGAGCGCGAGGACACGTCGGTCCGTGAAATTCGTGCGCTGCTAGTAGGCGTGTTCGCGGAAACGGTGTACGCAGTTGTAGCAGACGAGCCGGAGCAGGTTCGGGAGCAGCTTGAAGCGTGGGCCGACTCCGGGGAAGTCGACCTAATCGTGACAACGGGCGGTACGGGGCTTTCGCCGAGGGACCGCACCCCCGAGGCGACGCGGGCCGTTTCGGACCTCGAGGTTCCCGGTCTGGCTGAACTGATGCGCGCCGAAGGGGTCAAGAAAAATCCGAAAGCGGCGCTCTCGAGGGGGCTGGTCGGCGCGCGCAAGGAGACCTTGATCGTCAATCTGCCGGGAAGCCCAAAAGGTGCGCGGGAATCCTTGGAGGCCATTATCGACGTGCTGCCGCACGCTATCGACACGCTGAAGGCGGAGAAGCGCAACGCGCCGGAGGACTGGCATCAGTAGCGTGTAGAGCTTCTGGGTGGGTGCTGGCGGTTAGAGAGACTTTCGTGACGGTCGTTAGAGACGAGTTGGGTCGCTAAAGGGGTTGAGCAGAAGCCTCCGCTAAGGATGGTTGGAAGCGATGCCGGTATCAGAGTCTTCGCGTAGAGCTTGCCCTGACAAAAAGCTGAAACGGCCCGACTTAGCTGTGCGTGTTGCCAATCTCTGCAAAGACGGAAGCGGCCGAGCCCCTGCGGTTCGGTAGCCGTCTCGGGGGTGTTGCGTGCAAGGTCAAGCCCCCTCGGTAGGGCCAGTGTAGGGATCTTCGCGCGAGCTTGCCACAAAAAAAGGTGGGACGGACAACCCGTCCCACCAACATTATGCTGAAGCTGACTAGGGGCCGACCTCGACCGTAAAGGGCGTCTGAAAGTCCACCCGCCGGTTCTGGTCGGAGCCCGCTACGGTGTTATCCACCGCGGCAGGGTCCGAGCCCTCGTTTGGCACGATGTCGCCCGCCCCGTAGCCGTCGCCACCGTACACGCCCGCGTAGAAGTTGAGTGTGGTCGTCGGGCGGGCGTCGTAACCCAAGAGCGACCAGGGAACGGCGACCTCGGTGCTGTGGGCCGGTGCCGTGCCGCGCGTCGAGCTGGCGTAGCCCTCGGCGAGTTCAGCGGTCTGCGTGTCCGAGACCACGTCCCGCAACTGCACCGCTTGCCCCTCGTACTGCGCTAAAAAGAAGTCGACGGGCTCAGCGAAGCTCACCAGCCGGGGCCAAGCGTCGAAACCTTCGGCGCTGCTGCTGCCGCCGGATTCCAAGTCCAAATGCACGATGGCCGAGTTTGTAGCCGCGCGGTACTCGTAAGCTAAGTAGAGGTTCGTCTCATCCCAGTCCACCAGCAGCCGGTTAAAGAGGTTGTCGGGGCCGAAGCCCGTGTCGTAGCCCCCTTCGCGGTTGCTGAGGACGGCTCGAGGCGCGGTCCAGTCGGCCAAGTTGCCGTCGATGGTGTAGTCCTCCGTGGCACCGCCGCCGAGGTCGAAGTCAACGCCTGTAGCGGGCGCGGTGACCCCCGCCCGCGTCGCCGGGTCGTAGCCCGCTGCGGTGACGGTGAGGTCGGTCGCCGCGCCGGAGGTGATGGGCAGATGGTACGAGCCGTCGGCGAAGGTGAGGGCGTAGTTCAGGCGCGGGTCCGCGCTGGAGTCCACCACCGCACCCTCCAGTGGCCCTCCGCTCCCTGTGACCGTACCCTCGACAGCGGCGTCAGGTACGGCGACCGAGATGAAGTCGTAGGTCGCGTCGTAATCCAGTTCGGCGGCGTCCAGGGTCAAGCTGCGGTCGGGTTGACCATCCCCTTCGTAACCCGAGTTTTTGGCGTAGGCGGCGTCGTTGCCAAACTTAAACGAGATCCTGCGAAAGAGCGGCAGCTCCAGCGTCGTGCTCCACACGCCTTTACTGACCTCGGTCATCAGGTACTCGAGCTGCGAGCCGGTATCGAAGCGGCGCAGTTCAATCGGCCCCTCGCCCTGCGAGCGGGCGTCTACCGTGAAGGTCACGCGCGCCGTCGCCCCGGCTGTCGGCGTGGCCTCTACCGTCGGCGCGCGGGTGCTTTCAGCACCACCCGAATCGACCGAGACCACCCGGAAGCTGTAACTCACACCGTTTTGTGGGCCGTACACCACGACCTCGCGGCTATCACGGGGTAGCGGTGAGAAGTTAAAGAGCGTTTCCGTGTCGCTGTTGGTCTCGCGGTAGTAGACGCGGTAGCCCAGCACGCTTTCGTCGGTCGTAGGCGTCCAGCTCAGCTTGACCGCGCCGTCTCCCGGCAGCGCCGTCAGGTCGGTAACGTTACCAAGGTCGGGGTTGACCGCGCCGCCCGTGCCCGCCGGGGCCGACACGGCCAGGAGCGTGCGCGCGGGCACCGTGCCGACGAGGGTGCCCGACGCATTGACGCTGAGGGTGTGGCTCCGCCCGGTGATTTCGGTGAGGCCGCAGTCCGACGCTTTGTTCGGCTTGGGTCGGCAAGCTTTGTAGTCGGCACTCTGAACGCCACCGAGGGCGAAGGTGCCCAGGAGCGGGATGCCACCACCCGGGAGAGAGGACAGCTCGAGCGGCTCGTCCGAGTTGTTGAGCACCGACACGACCGGCTGCTCACCCGTCAAGGTCCGGCGGAAGGCGAATACAGGCGCGCCACCGTTAGGCCGCCAGAGTTCTTGCTGCGCGCCGTGAGTGAGTGCTGGATAGCGGTCTCGAGCCTCCGACAGCGCTTTCAAACGGTCGCTCAGCGGTGAGGCGTCCACTTGAGAAAAGTCCATGTCCTCACGGTTCGACTCGCCCAGCTCGAAGTTGTAGGGGTCGCCGCCGCCCAGCATGGCAATCTCGGTGCCGTAGTAGACCGACGGCGTGCCGCGCACCGTGTAGATGAGCGACAGCGCCATGTCGAGGCGCTCACGCGCGTTCTCTACCGGGACGCCGCGGTTCACCGCCTCGCTCATAAAGCGCGGTACGTCGTGGTTGTCGATAAACGTCGTCAGTCGGCTCGGGTCGCTATAAAGACCGTCTTGATCGAAGATGACGGCCACATCGTCCAAGTTGCCGCCGGGGCTCGAGAGGTGATCTTTGATGCGGAAGTAGAGCGGGAAGTCGAAGGTGGACGGCAGCCCGATGTCGTCCAGATAGTAGGCTAAAAAGCCTACGTCACCGCTGAAAATCTCGCCGACCGACCAGACCTTGTGGGGGTCGCCGGGACCACCCGCCGCAAAGAACTGCCGCCAATAGGCGTCCTCGGCGTGTTTGACCGTATCCAGCCGGAGGCCGTCGACGCCGACTTCGTCTACCCAGTAGTCGACAAAGTTGTTTAGAAAGGTGACAACCTCCGGGTTGCTCTGGTCAAAATCCGGAAGTCCGGCTAAGGGGCAATCCTGATCGCGGTTGGTGGCCGCCGCGCAGTCGGCCTCGTCGTTAAACCAGTCCGGGTGCTCTTCGGTAAGCGACGCGCCGTAGCCCGCGTGGTTGACCACCACGTCCTGGATGACCTTAAGGCCCCTCGAGTGGGCCATCTTCACCAGTTTTTTAAGCTCTTTGAGCGTGCCGTAGTGGGGGTCTACCTTTACAAAGTCCTCAGCCCAGTAGCCGTGATAGCCCGCGAACATCTCGCCCTGGTTGGGGCCGTCGGCAACCGGGATCGCCGGAACCTGCAAGACCACCGGGGTAATCCAGATGGCCGTAAAGCCCAAGTCCTCGAAGTAGCCCTCTTTAATCTTTTGGGTGATGCCTGCGAAGTCGCCACCGTGCCAGCCGAGCGGGTTCGTCGGCTCGGCGTCGTCGGCCTCCCCTGGGCCGCCGTCGTCGTTGCGCGCGTCTCCGTTGGCGAAGCGGTCGGTCAGCGCGAAATAGATAACCTCGTCACGCCAATCGGTGGCGCTGCGCCCCTGCACCGTCGCGGAGACACTCTCGTTAGGTGGTGGGGTGACGGTGGCACAGGCGGCAAGTAGAGCAAAAAGGAGGCCGGCAACGACGTGGCGGTACGGATGGTACCAAATTTGCTTTTTCATAAGGTCGTGAGCATAACATGAACGAAGGGTAGGGCAGCCTTTATACACGATTCTTATAGGTTGCCACCCGTTTCGCGGCTTCGCAAAAGTGGGTGTAGCCGACTACCTTTAGTAGACGGTAGCTTTTTGAGGACGGCTCGCACGGTTAAGGAGTACAGCGGAACCCCTGCTCGTACGCCTGTCACCGCTAAGTGCTGCGATGCCTCGACAACTCAGCTGACAGGTGGCGTCTTACACGCCCTAAAATGGACAAGGCGTGTTCAGCACAACGTTTATAGCAATTAAAGATTTAGTGGCTATAGGTATCACGTCGCAAGTGCAGCGCCGTTTGGTCGCCTAAACCGACGTGCAGACGGCTGATCAAAGGGGTCGGCTCAGTGACCCCTTCCGAACACGGTGAGACGGACTTTAGTACCTACTATAGAAGCTGGACTCGTCGCTACGCTTTCGCAAAGTGCGCGAGGGGGAACCGGGTAGGTAAATTGTTCTCCCCCGAGTTCGACGCAACTCCCCCTATAACCCCTCCGGCAGGGCGTTCTCAGCCTCGCGGCAGGATTTGCCCGAACAGGCTTGGAGCCTTTCGGCGTGCCTTGAAAAGGCCGCGAGCAGATCGGGGTCGGTGCGGCTATAGAGGTTCTCGAGTTCAAAAGGGTCGCGCGCCAGGTCGTAAAGCTCTCCCTCGGTGCTGCCGTCCCCATACGTGTACTCGACGTAGAGGTGCCGCGTACTCCGCACGGCGCGGTACTGTGGCACCGCGACCTGGGTGTTGAGGTGCTCGAGACCGTAATCCTCTAAGGTGCGCCGAGGCCAGAACTCGATCAGGCCGGTTTGCCGCCAAGGGGGTGGCGCGTTCGACCAGAGGGGCGTGAGCGAGCGGCCATCGACGAACGCGGGCGGCTCCACTCCTGCAAGCTCAGCTATCGTCGGGGCGATGTCGGTATTGAGGACGAGCGGGTCCAAAACCTTGCCCGCCGGAACACCAGGTCCACGAATCACCAGCGGAATCCGGCTCGAGGCCGCGTAGGGCGTAAGTTTCATCTTGTCAAGGCGGTGCTCGCCCGAATGCCAACCGTGGTCCGAGGTGAAGATCAGGTAGGTGTTCTGGAGCTGACCGGAGGTCGCTAGGGTCTCGAGCAGCGTCTCGACGAGTTCATCGACCCCTAAGAGCATCTCTGCTTGCTTGCGGTAGATAGCGTCTACCCTAGCGACCTCCGCGTCGTTTAAGGGCGGGGCAGCTCTGACCCAACGCGGTTTGTCCGTGGTGTCGGCCTCGTTAAAGGCCGGTGAGCGGGGTGCGGTGGTTCCCGCGAAGGTCCCCTTGTGCCGCTCCGCGATCACCGTCGGCAGATGGGGCGCGGTCGGGGTCAGCAGGAGAAAAAAGGGGGCGCTGCGGCGCTGCCGGATAAACCGCGCCGCGCGCTCCGCCAAAACGTCGGTCTGGTACTCGTCCTTGCGGTGCCCGTACCATACCGAGCGCCCGTTGTCGTTGACGCGGTAGTCGTACATCCGGTAGGGGGTGTTGCGGTCGTCTTTGGGAACGTCGAAAAACCCGAACCATTCGCTCCAGCCCGGCGGCACGTAGCTTTCGCGTGGCGCTCGGTAGTCGGGCGGGTTCTCGCCCTCGGGGCCGAACGGGTAGGCGTTTAGATATTTTCCCATCAGCGCGGTGCGGTATCCAGCCCCTTGCAGCCAGGTTGCCAAGGTCGAGGCTTCAAAGCCGCTCTGGTAGAGTTTGGGAAATCCGCCCTGCGGCCCCCCGTTTGAGAACACCTGATGGTTGTGAACGTACTGCCCCCGCAGCACGCTGGTACGTGCCGGGCAACAGAGGGTGTTGGTGGTAAACGCTTCCCCAAAACTCACCCCTTTGCCCGCGAGTTCGCGCTGCACGGTGGGCATAAACGCGCTCAGGCTCTCAGCTTGGTCGTCGGTCATGATCACGATGACGTTGGGACCTAGCTTGGCGGGGTTCGTGCACGCGTTGAGCGTAAGTAAAACCAGCGCGGCGATAAAGGGATAGAAGGGCCGCACAGGGGACTTTACCACGTGACGCGTTGCGGCTGCGGCGAGCGCCGTCACGCGCTCCCGAACTGCCCGTATGATGCCCCCATGACGATGCTCTTCGCCGCTCTCGTGTTTACGCTTTTTTACCTCGTGGGGGTCGCCAGCGTCGTGCTTCCGGCCCTGCCCGGCGTTCCCATAGTCGCCGTCGGGGTGCTTTTAGCCGCTTGGGTAACCAGCTTTGACGTGCTGAGTCCTACGACGGTCGTGATCACCGCCGCCTTGGCGCTGCTCGCGTGGCTGCTCGATTATCTCGCCGCCGCAGTGGGCGCGCAGCGCTACGGTTCCTCGCGCGCCGGTTTATGGGGCAGCATCATCGGCTCTGTGTTGGGGATTTTCGTTCCGCCCTTCGGCTTTATCGTGGGCGCGCTCGTCGGGGCGGTGGTCGCTGAACTCTTTATCGGTCGCCCCTTTGCCGACGCGTTTCGGGCGGGAATCGGCGCGTTCGTTGGGACGCTCGGCGGCATCGTCGCCAAGCTTGTCATCTTGGTCAGCATCGCGTTTGTCGTGTACCCGAAGTTCTTCTAAGTTTATACTAGAGCGCATTTGCCTTGGTCGCCGCCTCGCCCCACCCGCGGGTGGGCGTGCGCCATCACGAAACGAGGTACACGTGGACCCCATCATGATTCAACTCGGGCCGCTGGCGCTGCGCTGGTACGGCTTTCTGATCGCGCTCGGCGTGCTTATCGGCTCGAACTGGACGCTTCATGAGGCCAAAAAGCGCGGCCTCGACACCGACAAGCTCCTGGACATGACGCTCTGGCTGGTCATCGCCGGGCTGATCGGCGCGCGCCTGGTCTACGTCCTGACGAGCCCGAGCGCGTACTTCGGCCCCGGCGGAAACCCCTTAAGCGCCTTTGCCATCTGGCAGGGGGGCGGCAGCATCCACGGCGGAATCCTGGGTATTTTTATCGCGGTATGGATCTATTCGCGTATTTACAACCTCAACATGTGGTCGTATTTAGACGTGTTGACGCCGGTCGGCGCGCTCGGCGTGATCGGTGGGCGGATCGGCAACTTTATGAACGGCTCGGACACCACCGGGCGCGTTACCGGCTGGCCGGTCGGGTTTACCTGGCCGGAACCGGGAACGCAGACCTTCGGCGCGGTAGGCCGCTTTATCTTTGGTGAAAACCTTTGGGCCAACGCGCCGCAGGTCGTCGTAAACGGTCAACCCGCCTACGGCCCTGTTCACCTGACCCAAGGGTACGGCGTCGTGATCGGGATTATCCTAATATTCATCCTTTTATGGGCGTTTCGTAGAAGCCGCGCGCCGGGGTTTGTCTGGTGGCAGTTCGTCTTGTGGTATTCGGTCCTGCGCTCGGTTCTCGAGGAGACCTTCCGCAACAACCCACTTTCCTGGAACCTCTACCTCTCGGAGGGTATCGACGCGCCCGGCATCGGCGTCTTGACCCTGACGCAACTCGTCAGCATCCCGCTGATTCTCGTGTCGGTGTACATGCTGCTGACGCTGAACCCGGACGCGCCCGACAAACGCGACACGCTCTCGCGCAAGGCTCGGGGGCGCTAGTGCTCGCGGTCGTCATTCTGGCGGCAGGTCAGGGGACGCGGATGCGCTCACCGCTGCCCAAAGTGCTGCACGAGGCGGCGGGCAGACCGCTCCTCGAGCATGTGCTGCGGGCGGTCGCGCCGCTCGAGCCCGAATGCATGGTGGTTATCGTCGGGCACCGCGCCGAGGACGTCGAGGCGCGCTTTCAGGACGTTCCGGTGACGTTCGTACGTCAAGACTTCAGCCTCGGCTACGGCACTGGGATGGCGCTTAAAGGGGCACAGGGGGCGCTTTCCGGGTTTACCGGCCCCTTGTTGGTCCTCAATGGAGACGGCCCTCTGATTAGAACCGAGACGCTCCGCACGCTCGTCCGGGCGCAGGCCGCGCAGGAGGAGGGGATGACGCTCCTGACGTGTAACGTAAACGACCCTTACGGTCTCGGGCGTATCGTCCGCCGCCCGGACGGCAGCGTCGCGCGCATCGTTGAGGAGAAGGACGCGACGTCCGAAGAGAAGGCCATCCGTGAAATCAACCCCGGAATATATGTCTTCGACCGGCACGTCTTCGAGATAACCGCAGGGTTAGCCAGTGACAACACGGCGGGCGAATACTACCTCACCGACGCGGTAAGCCTCTACTTGAGGGCCGGATACAGGGTGCAGGCAGTTTTGGGCGACGATGAGACCGAGATTTTAGGGGTCAACGACCGCGAGCAGTTGGCGCGCGTCGAACGCCTTCTCCTAGCGCGCGGTTAGCGTACAGTTTAGATGTGTTACAGCTGTTTATAGACGCAGTTGAGACATATCGTTTCTCTCACAGTCACAGTAATTTTACTCGCAAACACTTCTCCGCAAAATGCCACTTAGTTAAACCTAAACCGAACTGCGATCAGCTAGCTCTGCCCCCTTCATCTAGCACCGCACGGTTCGGTAAAGGCGATATACTCGTGCTCAGCTGAGCCCTTCATGCTAAAACCCAAGCTGCGCTTGCTTGCGCTAGAGCAAAAAGGACGATGAGATGGCGAGAACGTCACGCCGCAAGGTACTGAAACTGATGCTCAAGCTCGGCGCGGGTGCTTCGCTGGCCTCGGCGCTCAGCAGTTGCGGCTTCGTGAATCCTAAGCCCCCGGTTAAACCGCCGCCCCCTGGACGCCGCTACCGGGGCGAACTACCCAACGTAGTCCTGGTACTGGTCGACGATCTCGCCGCTGGGGTGATGGGCGCGGAGAGCCGTTTTCCCTTTTTGGAAACGCCTAACGCTGAACGTCTACAACGAGAGGGCGCTACCTTCGAGCGCGCCTTTGTGCCGACCGCGGTCTGCTCGCCGAGTCGGGCGAGCTTCTTGACCGGCACCTACGCCCACACGCACGGCGTTCGGGTCAACGATACCCAAGACCTGAGCGACGCCCTACCTAACTTTCCCAACGAGCTTAAAAGGGCAGGCTACGACACGGGCTTCGTCGGCAAGTGGCATATGAATAACGCCTCGTCCGAACCGCGCCTGAACTTCAACTACTGGCTCAGCTTTGCCGGTCAAGGGGTCTACAACGACCCAGTTCTAAACGAAAACGGCCTCGAGTTCCGCGCCTCGGGTTACGTCACCGACGTGCTGAGCGAGTACGCGGTCGATTACATTCAAACTCCTCGCCAAACCCCTTTTTGTCTGATCGTGTCGCATAAAGCGGGGCACCTGCCCTTTCAGGCCGCGCCGCGTCATGAGGGAGCGTTTGCGGGCGCGCGGCTGCCGGAGCCCCCCAATTACGCCGAGACGTTCGCGGGTAAACCGGCCTGGCAGCGCCGCTACTACGACTGCGGTCTGGCACCTACTGAGGCGTGTAAGGGCCGCGACCTCGTACCCTGGAATCCACACAATGAGGCGACGCTGACCCACCTCCGCACCCTGCTCGCGGTTGACGAAGGGCTGGGGTCGCTTTTCGAGGCGCTGGAAAACATGGAACAGCTAGACAACACCGTCTTCATACTTTCGAGCGACAACGGCTTTATGCTGGGGGCGCACCGGCTTCAGGACAAACGGGTGATGTACGAGGAGTCGCTGCGGATTCCGCTCGTCATCCGTTACCCGAAAAAACTGGCGGCAGGTCGCCGTGTCTCTAAGCTGGTTTCTACCCTCGACCTAGCCCCGACGATTCTCGAGCTAGCTGGACTCGAGCGTCCCGAAACGATGCTGGGGATGTCTCTCTCGCCACTTTTTGACGATGAAGCCGCCCCTTGGCGCGACCGACTTCTCTATGAGTATTTTACAGAGGTGCGCGGCCCCGGTGTGCCGAGCATTTTAGGTGTCCGCACGGAGCGCTGGAAGTACGTTCATTACCCCGACCTGAAAGATGACATCGACGAACTCTACGACCTTGAGGCCGACCCGTTTGAGCTGCGAAATCTGATAGCTGACCCTAGCTACGCCGCGACGCTCGGCGAACTGCAAGGCGCGTTGCAGCAACAACTCGTTGACACAGGGTATCCCGCGCAGCTAGCTAGCGTCGGGTGACGGGACCGGCTGCGACAACCGTAAAGGTCGATGCCCGCTAAAGTTTGGCCGCGCCGCGCCCTGCTCCGGTACGCAGGCGGTGTAGCCGCAGCCGGTTTCGGCGGCGCGCTGCTCGCCCCCTACCTGCGCGATGTGGGCTACCGCAAGCCCGTCTTGGAGCCCCCGCCCCTCGGTCCTCACTACCGGGGCGAGCGGCCCAACATCTTGGTCGTCGTAGTCGATGACCTGGCAGCGGGTGTGGTGGGCAAGCGCTCGCGGTTCCCCTTTCTAAAAACGCCTCACATCAGCAGCTTGGAGGGCGAGGGCGTCTTCTTCCCGCAGGCGTTCGTGCCGACCGCGGTGTGTTCGCCGAGCCGCGCGAGCCTGCTGACCGGCACCTATGCCCACACGCACGGCGTTCGGGTCAACGATACCCAAGACTTGGGCGAGACGCCGCCGAGTTTCCCCTCGCTCCTAAAACGCGCCGGGTACGAAACGGGTTTCGTCGGCAAGTGGCATATGGACAGTGCTCACGCGGGACCGCGACTGGGGTTCGACACCTGGCTGAGTTTCGCAGGCCAGGGCGTCTACAAAAACCCGGTTTTGAACGAGAACGGCCGCGATTTTCCGGTGAGCGGTTACGTCACCGACGTGTTGTCCCGTTACGCCGCCGCCTGGGTGCAGCGCCCCCGCGACCGTCCGTTTTGCCTCATCGTGTCGCACAAGGCCGCGCACGTCCCCTTCGAGGCGGCGGCGCGGCACCGGTTCGCGTTCGCTGGGGCGGAGCTGCCGGAACCGGCGAACTTCGGGGACACGCTTGAGGGCAAACCGGCGTGGCAGCGCCGCTACAAGCTCTGTGGTCTGCATCCGGATACCTGGGACCTGTGCAGCGACGCCGACGTTCCGGCACTTTTGCCCGCCGAGCGTTGGAACCCCCGCAACTACGATCTGCTCACGCACCTGCGAACGCTTTTAGCCGTTGACGAGAGCGTGGGGCTTCTCATGGAGGCGCTCAGGAGTGTTGGGCAGCTCGACGATACGCTCATCGTATTTACCAGTGACAACGGCTTCTTGTTGGGCGCGCACCGCTTGTTCGACAAGCGCACGATGCACGAGGAGTCGATTCGGGTGCCGCTGGTGCTGCGTTACCCCAAGCGCGTCCCCACCGGTTCCGAGCCGCCCGAGTTGGTCTCGACCCTCGACTTAGCCCCGACGATCCTCGAGCTAGCCGGGGTTCGGGTTCCCGAGACGGTGCAGGGTCTGTCGCTGTGGCCGCTCTTAGACGGGAGTAGAGCGTCCTGGCGGACAGAGCTGTTGTACGAGTACTTTCAGGAGTACGGCCCCGGCGTCCCAAGCATCTTGGGCGTGCGTTCGGAACGCTGGAAGTACGTCACCTACCCCGAGCTGACGGGCGACATCGGCGAGCTTTACGACCTAAGAGACGACCCCCTAGAATTGCGAAACCTCATTAGCGTCGCACGCTATCAGGGCGTGGTGGCGGCGATGCAAGGGGCGCTCGAGCAGCAGCTGGCCGCGACCGGCTACAGCCCGTCTCAGGCCGTAGAACAACTGGAACCGGTGCCCGCGAACTTTTGACGGCTCAGACAGCTCACGGCGCACCGCCGAGTTGCGTAGTTTTGGTTAAAGCGTACTCTGCCGGTGGGGTTAGCTTCTCGAGGACGCTTGGGCCCGCCCGCAACACCTCTTAGTTTTCTTCCCGCTGCCGCAAGGACAAGGGGCGTTGCGCGGGGCTCCCACTGCGGCTCCCCTGGCGTCGGCGTCCTCCAACGCGAGCTGCCGCATGATGTTGGCCGGAGGCCGCCCCTGCCTCAGCTCACTGGCCATAAACTGCATGGCAGGCCCTATGTAGTTGAAAAAGCTCCGGTAGCCCGCGCAGAGGTAGTTGAGCCCCGGTTCGCCGTCCGGGGTGGTGAGGATGCGGTCTTTCGGGCAGCCGCCGTTACAGACGAACCGGACCTCGCAGTCCCGGCACCCTTGGGGCAGCGTGTCGTCTTTAACCTGACCGAAGGCCCGCTGCTTTTCGGACGCGACCATCTCCAAGAGCGGCAATTCTTGCAGGTTACCGAGCAGATAGTCGGGTTCGACGTAGTGGTCGCAGCTGTAGACGTCCCCGTTATGCTCTAAGGCCAGCGCGGTGCCACAGGTTTTTTCAAATACGCACAGCCCCGGCGACATCCCCACCCAGGCGGCCAACGCCACGTCGAACATCTGCACGTACACGTCGCCTACATCCTTGCGGACCCACTCGTCGAAGATTTGGCTGAGAAAGTCGCCGTACTGCGTAGCCGTCACCGAACGGTCCGTCACGTCGGTTCCCTCTTGAAAGCCGGTCCCGTTCGCGCGTTCGACGATGGGGATAAACTGCATAAAGCGCGCGCCCACCTCGTCGCGCAAAAAGTGGTAGACCTCTAACGGGTAGGGGGCGTTGGCGGCGTGCAGGGTGGTGAGGATGTTGAAGTCGACCCGGTGTTTTTTAAGGAGCGCAAGCCCCCGCATCACCTGGTTGAAGCTGCCCTTGCCGCCCTTGTTGACGCGGTAGGCGTCGTGCAGCCTTTCAGGGCCGTCCACCGAGAGCCCGACCAAAAAGTCGTGCCGCCCAAAAAACGCACACCACGCGTCGTCGAGCAGCGTGCCGTTGGTCTGCAAGGTGTTCTGAATCCTCATACCGGGGCGTCGGTGCTTGCGTTGCAACGCTACCGCGTGCTCATAAAACTCGAGCCCCAGCAGCGTCGGTTCGCCGCCCTGCCAAGCGAACGTCACCTCGGGAACACGCTGCGCGGCGATGTACTCTTTTGTGTAGGTTTCCAGCAGGTCATACGCCATCTCGAAGCGGCTGCCGGGGTAGAGCAGTTCTTTACTTAAAAAATAGCAGTAGGTGCAGTCGAGGTTGCAGATGGCCCCGCCCGGTTTGGTCATCAGGTGAAAGGCTGGAGGCGCGAGCGTCACGTGGTCCAGCCTAGCATCCCGAGCGGCGTCCGGGACGCCCAACCGTCCTGTGGGGTCAAGTCGTAGCCTTTTTGGGCAGCAGCGTCTCGTTCCAGCTTTTGAACTGACCTCTTAGCCACGTCAACAGTTCTGGCTCGAGTTCTCTATAGTCGGCCTGCTCGCGCACATCTTCGGCGAGGTTGAAGAGATATTGGCGCTCGCCTTCACGCAGGTACTTCCAGGGGCCTTGCCGCACCGCGTCCTGGTCGGCGGTGGCGAAGCGCCAGAAGAAGGTACGCTCTTGCACGGCTTCGCTTCCCGTCAAGACCGGTAGGAGGTTCTCGCCATCCAGTGGGAAGTCGGGGTCGGCCTGCGCGCCCCCGGCGGAGAGCAGCGTCGCGGTCCAGTCCATCGTGATCGCGAGCTGTGCGCTGACCGCGCCCGCCGGAACGACGCCGGGCCAGCGGACGATAGCCGGGACGCGCACGCCACCTTCGCGCAGGTCGCTCTTACCCCTGGCGAGCGGCCAATTGTACGAAAACCGCTCGCCGCCGTTGTCGCTCGTAAAGACTACCAGGGTGTCGTCCTCCAGCCCGTTTGCTCTAAGCGCCGCCAGCACCTTGCCGATGTTCGTGTCCAGGTTTTTCATCATCGCCGTGTACGCCGCCAGCGAGCCCCCGCCTGCGTCACCTAGGCCGAAGGCCGGTTCATCAAAGGTCGGGGTGTCCCAGGGCCAGTGGGGGGCGTTGTAATAGAGGCTGAGATAAAAGGGGTTGCTGCGCCGCCGCGACACATATTCGACCGCCCGCTCGGTCAGGAGGTCGGTCAGGTAGCCCTGGCGCGCGACCGGCATGTCGTTTTTAAATAGGTCGGGCGTGCCGTCGCCGTCGGTGTGGGCGTAGTAATCGACGCCGCCCGAGAGGATGCCGAAAAACTCGTCGAAACCGTGGTGGTTGGGGCTGAACTGCGGGGCGTAACCGAGGTGCCATTTGCCCAGAAGCGCCGTTTCGTACCCCGCTCCCTTGAGCAGTGAGGCGACGGTCGGGTGCTCGGGGTCGAGGCCGACGGTGTCGACAGCTTCGCCGTAGAACTTTTTGAACTGGATCGGCTCCTCCAGACCGACCGACGTGCGCTGTGGGTCGCGGCCTGTCATGAACGCCGCGCGCGTCGGGGTGCAGAGGGGTGCGGCGGCGTAGGCGTCACTCAGGCGCGTCCCCTGCGCGGCGAGCGCGTCTAAGTTGGGCGTCGTGTAGTCGGGGCGACCGTAACAGCTCAGGTCACCGTAACCGAAGTCGTCGGTGAGGATAAATAGGTTCGGGCGTTTTCGCTCGGCGGGCGCGCTGAACGTTACCTGACCGGACAGGCCCGCGAGGGCGAGACTGCCCCCTAAAGCTCTGACAAAATCGCGGCGGCTGATTGGGGGCATGGGGTCTCCTCAGGACGTTAGACGGGAGCTCATGAACGTCTGGTTGTCCAGTGGATTCACCGTGTCGGTAAAGTGCCGCTTCCAGCGATGTGGTCGGCAAACTGCACTTAATCTATCGTTTTAGTAGCTTATAGAGCACCCCCGAGCTTGTCAAGTGGAAGCCACCCACCGAGCAGCGTAGGGTGTCATATGGGCGGGCGAGAAGAGTTCCCGGAGAGTGATAACTTATACGGGTGAGGTGCAGATGTCCCTGCTAAAAAAACCCCCTGCGGCGCTCGCTCTAGAGGACGGGACCGTCTACTACGGCTACGCCTTCGGCTATCACGGCGAGACGGTCGGCGAGATCGTTTTCAACACCTCGATGACGGGCTACCAGGAAATCCTGACCGACCCCTCGTATCACGGGCAGATCGTCACCATGACCTACCCGCACATCGGCAACTACGGCGTGTCGGTTTACGACATGGAGTCGAACCGGCCCTTTGCGCGCGGCTTTATCGTCCGCGAGTTTTCGCGGGTCTCGTCCAATCACCGGGCCAACCAGGATTTGCAGAGCTTTATGGGGGAGCATAAGGTCGTTGGCATCGAGGGTATCGACACCCGTGCGCTCACCCGCAGGCTCAGGCAGGGCGGCGTCGTCAAAGGCATTATCCGTCATGGGGCGCTCAGCAAGTCGGAGGGGGAGGCGCTCGTAGCGCGGGCCCGCGCCCACGAGGACATCGACGGGCGTGACATGACCCCCGAGGTCACCACGCCGCTCCCGTACGCTCGCCCAACATTCAAGGACAACCCACGTGTGGCGGTGATCGACTTCGGCATCAAGCACTCGATTGTCTATAAGCTCGAGCAGGCCGGGGCCGAGGTCATCGTCGTTCCCGCCCAGACGACGCCCGCGCAGATCATGGCGCTCAACCCCTACGGGCTCGTCATCTCGAACGGCCCCGGCGACCCGGACGGCCCCAAGTACGCGCACGACACGGTCTGGCAGATGCTGGGACTCCTGCCGACCCTCGGCATCTGCTTGGGACACCAGCTTCTGGGTTTGGCCGTCGGCGGAACTACCTACAAGCTCAAACACGGCCACCACGGGGCCAACACGCCGGTTAAAAATCTGGTTACGGGCGAGGTCGAGATCACTAGCCAGAACCACAACTACGCGGTCGACATCGGCTCGATTCCGAGCGGGCAGTTTCGCGCAACGCACGTCAATCTAAACGACGGCACCTTAGAGGGCATGGCGCACGCCCGCTACCCGGTCTTCAGTGTGCAGTACCACCCCGAGGCAAGCCCCGGCCCGCACGACGCGTCGTATTCGTTCAGGCGCTTTATCGAGGAGGTCAACGCGTTCGAGGGGGCGACGGCGTTACCGGCGGCAAAGGAGTTCGCGGACTTTTAGGGCGGCGCTGAGGGCTGAGCAATTAGATAAAAAAGGCAACAACATCCTTCAAAGGTAAGTAGCTTGCCATGCCAGCGCTTATGCGGGGTGCGGCTGTTAGCGTGAAACTTGGCAACACCTTGAAAGCCGCTATCGGCTAGTAGATCGGTGTCTTTATACAAAAGGTGAGCATGACGACTCTGCTCAAGGAGCTTGAAGTCATGTCGGCGTCCTTTGCCATAAGCTGTGCTCAAGATACGCTGGCTGCGCTGTTCAACGAACACTTGGCTCTTTTGGGTATAACGTTCTTTCTTATCCGAGGGGTAAGCCCGCTGTTTTTTTGGGGCGTTCAAGCGATGATTCGGCAATGTCTACCCCCACAACTTCGAGCAGGTGATCATCGCGTAAGCCTTACGTCCCGGTAACGTAAATGCGCCTGATTTTATGAGTGTGTTTTCAACCCGTTCTATCGTTCGCGATACCGTGCTTTGGTAAACACGTCAGTGCTCTGAAAGATGAAAGTGCGTCCGCTACTCTCGCCAAAAAGAGAGGGTTGGTACAAGTTGATCTTCTAAACATAAAGCAGGTGTTCGACCACGTTTC
>CADCWP010000297.1:335-19610 GCA_902806425.1 uncultured Truepera sp. | reverse complement strand
AACGGGGATGAGGGGCCATGGTAATCCCACCATCCCCCTTCTCCTGCCCTTAAACTAGATAGCAAACGACGTAATACTGAGTTTAAAGCTGAGCAAAAGCGTTCCCGCGGGTATAAGCTTACAACCGCATTCCTTAATCGCTTGGTCAGTAATCTGCTCCTTCGTGAAACTTAGGTTGCGGCCTTGATTCATGTCTGCAATTGAAAGCCAGGGGTGCCCTTCGCCCCAGTATTTAGGATTGTTACGTGACGGTGTTCTACCTATCTGAATATCACACAGCTTCCCAAGTGTAACTAAAGGCCAGCTCACGCCAGCATCCTCCACAGCTCCTCGAGCCCTGCTTGAGTCTCACCTAAATGCCTCACTACTCTGCCCCTTTGCTCTCCGCCTCGAGCCTCTTCAACAGCTCCCCGGCCTCGCGCTCTAATACCGGCAGATGCTCCTTGACCGTCGTCCACACCACCGCCTGACTCACCCGCGCGTAGTTGTGAACCAGGATGTTGCGAAAACCGACGATCTGCCGCGCGCTGGAAATGGGCGCGTCCGGGTCGAGCTTGAGAAGCTGCGTCATTGCCTCGCCGATAATCGAGCACTGCCGCTCAACAGCCGAAACGAGCACTTCATTGCCCACGTAGCTCTCAAACGTTTCGCCTTGGGTAAAGCGCTCCACAGCTCCGGTTGCGGTGATGATGTCGAACAGGTAGGTGCGGGCGTCAAGCGGCATACACCAGCACGCGCTCACCTTCTATGGACTTGAGAAAATAAGGATTGCTGACAGCCTCGAGTTCGATCAGGTCCACGCTTTGCCCAAGGGTCTCCTCGAGGCTCCCCAAGAGGCCGAAATACATGCGTCCGTGCTCAAGGGGCGAGAGAGGCTTGAACACCACTAGAAAGTCGTGGTCGCCGGGGCGCGCTTCTCCACGCGCGGCTGAACCGAAAAGCTCGAGGCGCTCGACCTGAAAGCGCTCGGCCAAAGCCCGCAGCGTTGAGGTGTCCATAACATTCATTTTAGTTCAGCATCCCCCGCAGCTCCTCGAGCCCGTCCTGTATCTCCAGCTCGAGCGCCGCCAGCTCGTCCAGAATCACGCCGGGCGGGTCATAAGCGGTTTCGGCGTACGCCACCTCTTTGTAGCGGTTGATGGAGAGGTCGTAGCCGTTCGCGGCGATCTCGCTCTTGGGCACCCGAAAGCTCTGCTCGGTGCGCGCCCGCTCGAACTCCCCTACCCGGTTCTCCCAGCGCCGCACGATGTCGGGCAGGTTGTTGTTCTCGTGCTTGCTTGGGTCCAGCGGCGTGCGCTTGTCGTCCAGACTGTAACCGTCGGCGTGCATGTCGTAGAACCACACATCGTCGGTGCCGCCGGTGCCGGTCTTCGTAAAGATCATGATGGCCGTCGAGACCCCGGCGTAGGGTTTGAAGACCCCGGAGGGCATACTGACGATGGCCTCGAGCTTGTGCTCTTCGACGAGGGTCCGACGCAGCTCCTTGTGAGCGTTCGAGCTTCCGAACAGCACCCCGTCCGGGACGATCGCCGCGGCTCTGCCACCCGTTTTGAGCAGGCGCAGAAAGAGCGCTACGAAAAGCAATTCGGTCTTCTTGGTCTTGACCAGCTCGAGCAGGTCTTTGGCTGTCGTCTCGTAATCCAAGCTGCCCTTAAACGGCGGGTTCGCCAGGATCAGGGTGTAGAGGCTTTCCTCCGCGCCGTGGTCTTCGCTCAGCGAGTCCTTGTTCTTGACAACCGGGGTGGTAACGCCGTGCAGCAGCAGGTTCATGCTGGCGACCCGGAGCATGGTGCTGTCGAAGTCGAAGCCGTGAAACATGGGGCCGTCGTAACGCCTCTTAAGTTCGGCGTCGCCGAAGATTTCGCCCCGGTCGTGGGTGTACAGGTACTCAGCGGCGGCCACCAAAAACCCGGCAGTGCCGCAGGCAGGGTCGCAGATGGTGTCGTCGGGCGTCGGGTGCATCATGTCGACCATCAGCTTGATGATGTGGCGCGGGGTGCGGAACTGACCGTTCTGACCCGCGCTCGAGAGCTTGCTCAGCAGGTACTCGTAGAGATCGCCTTTGGTGTCGCGGTCGTCCATCGGAACTTTTTCGAGGAGATCGACGACGCGGGCGAGCAGCCCCGCCTTTTCAGGTGGCAGGGTGAAGCGGGCGTCCTTGATGTGTTTGGAGAAAGCCGTGCCTTCGCCGGTCAGGGTGCGAATAAAGGGAAACACGTCCTCGGTGATGACGGTGTACATCTCCCTCGGGTCGTCGTTCTTAAAGCGCGACCAGCGTAGCTCGCTATAGTCGCGCCCATTTGGGGTCTTGCCGGTTGGGAACACGGGGTTTTCTAACGGTAGCCCTAAGCGGGTGGCTCTGCTCTCAGCGAGCGTGTGCAGCTCGTCTAAGCGTTTGATAAAGAGCAGGTAGGTGAGCTGTTCGATGACCTCTAAGGGGTTGCTGATGCCGCCTGTCCAGAAGGCGTCCCAGATGCGGTCGACTTGGTTGCGAATCTCGCCTGTGAGCACGCTTCACTATAGCAGCGAGGCTTCAAACCCCTCCTGCAAAAATGTTGAAGCGCCCTATGGCTTTAAAGTGAGTGCAGCGTTACGTTGCCGTTGACACGCGGGCATTCATGAACCCATGATGGTGTGACGTGCCTGACAAGCCTCGAGACAAGCCCACTCGCCCCGAACAGTTCGGTAAACGGGGCGACCCCGACTACGCCCAGGTCGCGGGCATGATCCCTTTAGAGCTAAGGCGGCGCTTCAAGGCTAAGGTGGCACTCAAGGGTGAAGACATGAGCCGGGTGCTCGAGGCGTTGATCCGGGAGTACGTCGAGAAGGAATAGGGTAAAATCTTCTGTAAATATTCATGAAGGTATGAATTCTTGAATGTATGTCTCTTTAGCTCTATGATTAGGCATCCTGATTTGGAGACCTCTTATGACTGTCCCCCACCCCACGTAGCAGCCCCTACACCTACGCTACCTGGCTCAGCAAGGCGATGGCTGGTGAGCACCAATGCCACTACTCCGGCTGGTTCCGGAGCCATTTCAGTTTCAAAGCCCAGAAGCGCGACCACAACCTCGACGCCTGGACGGCTGAACATACGGCGATGGTGCACGACTGTGCCTCGGACTTCCGGGCAGAGGGATACGAGGTTTACCTCGAGGGACAGAACAGCATCAGAGTCAGGGGTAGCGGCGGAGCAGTGCTGGTGGGAAAGCCTGATATCGTCGCCGTTCAAGACGACACGGCAGTCATCGTCGAGTGCAAGACGGGGCAGCCTAAGACCGGCGACTCCATCCAGGTGAGGCTTTACATGTACCTCCTGAGCGAGTGGAGCACACACCCTGCTAAGGAATGCAGGCGCGTCCTGGGTGAGGTCCGGTACCAGCCGGACAGAGGCGTGCCGCACGCCGCCGACGACGGCGTTGCTGACCTGATAAGGCGATATGCGGGTGTTTCTCTCCCCTACCCCGCCGGTTACCACGCCAAGCTTTCAAGAGTGCCGTTTCTGCGAGTTGGCAGGTGGGGTCTGTATGGACAGCACCCTAGAGGAGCCCGAAGCCGTGGCGGTGGGGTGGTTTTAAGCTCTAGCGGAGTGCGTCAGGTGTCAAGCGAGCGCTAATCGGAAACAGTTCCGGTCCTTCAATCTCTACGATTGAAAAGTCCGGATGCTGAACGTTGAGAATGACGTTGACCTCCGGGGCAGCCAGCATGCTCGGTACAGCCAGCCCCACCGTATCCCCTGAAGCGGCCCAGGCGTCTCCCAGCTGTTGTGTGCTTTCTGGATGCGGATAGCTGTCCCAGTCCTTGGGCAGGTCCTCCACGTGCAATCGGCGCAGCTTGGCCTCAGAAAGCGTCACGCGGTAGAGATGGCGCGGTGCCAGGGGCTTCTTTGCCTTGCGGTAGGCGAGCACCTCCAAGACGGCTAGGGCGATGCTCGAAGTTGTGTAGACCACCCGTACCCCGGGAGAGTTCCAGCGCCCGCCGGTCAGGAACGCACCTTCACCTGAAAAGGCGGTGGTGCTGTATTTAGACGGCACTAAGCGGTAGAGCTTCAGACGACGACTCCGTGGTCGATCTGTAACAGAAGCCGCTGCACCGCCTCGAGGCCTGGAGCAGTTCGGGCGTAGTCCAAGGGCACCGCGCCGCCTAGAGCCAGATTACCCGTGGTCATGAACTCCCTGACCTCGTCTTGATCCTCGAGAACCTGCTCAGCTGTATCGAGCAGGCTCTCCAGCCAGTAGAGGCGGTTCGACTCGTCCAGGGTGAAGCGGTCAGAGCCTTTGCGGCGGTGCAGCGTGGCGGACGCGAAGCCCAGCACACTTCGCAGGCGCTCCTCGCTGACACCTAAGCGGTCGGCGAGTTCACGGAAGCGGCTGTAAGGCACACCCTGTTCGACCTGCGCGATGCGTTCGATAACCGTCATAAGCACCTCCGTATGAAATTATACATTAACCATATGAAACAAATGCTGACTGGGATAACTTAGTCTGTTATGCTTAGCTAAGGAGGTGAGCATGGCAGTAGTCAACGTACACGAGGCCAAAACACAGCTATCGAAGCTTCTCGAACGAATCCAAGCAGGCGAAGAGATCGTCATCGCCCGGGCCGGGGTACCCGTTGCACGTTTGACGCCTTTCGAGCCCGTCCCGGAGCGCAAACCCGGCCGCCTCAACTGGCGGCTGCCTGAGAGCTTCTTCGATCCTCTGCCGGAGGACGAACTGAGTGCGTGGGAATAACCGTTCTCTTAGACACCCACGCGCTGCTGTGGTGGCTGACCGACGACCCGAACCTCTCGCTAAGGGCTAGGGAACTGATCAAAGATCCGGACACGACGGTGCTCGTGTCAAGCGCCTCGGCCTGGGAGATTGCCACAAAGCACCGTATCGGCAAGCTCTCCGGCGGAGAGGCGGTCGCGCTGAACCTTTTTGAACTCCTGCGGCTCGAGCGTATGAGCACGCTACCTATCGACTTGGAGCATGCGCTATTGGCGAGTCGCCTCGAGCACCCTCACCGCGACCCGTTCGACCGGATGTTAGCGGCACAAGCCATACTGGAAAGCGTCCCCATCGTCAGCCGTGACGGTGTCCTGTCGGAACTGGGAGCCGCGAGGGTGTGGTGAACTGCTTCTCCCCCGCCCGGTAACCCAACACAGGACACCGCTACTTAAGCTTGATCAGCCACTTGCCCTCCGTCTCCAGAGCGGGGGGCCTAAACTCTTTAAGCAAGCCGAGTTGCTTGGCGGCCTCGAAGTGCTGTTCCAGCGTCCGGCGGAACTTGGCGACCTGTGAGTGCTGCAAGGTCTGCGAACGAAGCCTCTCGGCGAGTGTTTGGTTGCTGACTGACATCGTGGGTCGTTTGGGGAGCGTCATGAGCCACGCCGTCAGTCTAAGCAGCTGCTCGGGTGGTCGTCCCGACTTGGCTCCCGCCAGTGCGATGAGCCTCGCGTGGAGGTCCGTCCATTTAGGCCTGAAGCCGGTTGCTGCCGGATAGACGCCTTGGAGCAAGACAGGGGTCAGAGCAACCCGCAGATGCGTCGGGCGGCGCACCCCCCGGAGCTTGTACTTCTGCACCGCCAACACCGGGGCGTACAGGCACCGCAGCGGACCCTCAGGGGCGTCGGTGTAGGCGATATAGAAGGATCTGAGCGTGAGCGCTTTAAGGGCTGTCAGCCCGGCGTCGGCAGTAACGTCGCCTCCCTGGGCGTAAGCGCGGAAGTAGGCCTTAGCCTGGGTCACCATGATTGGAACCTCAGCGCAACCCCACTGCTCTTGCGCTCTGGGTGTAAGCGTCGCCATCTCCTGCGGCTTAAATCCCTGGAAGGCGAAGAGGCTCTGAACGGCCGTGAGCGCCCGGTCCTCGTTAAACGAGAGCGAGAGGCCGACGTCACGGGCCGTCAGCTCCTCCAGCCCCATTTGCTTTTTAACAGCTCGGGCTGCACCCGTATCACCAAGCTTGAGCTTTTCCACAAGGTAGCTGCTCGGGAAGCTGACGTCCGCCACCTCAGCCCCACTGCACGAAGGCGTCAGCCGCCTTGGCGTCAAGTGGCAGCCACACGCCGCCCTCGACCACGGTGGAGGCTTCTTGCTTGGCCAGCACCTTCGCTTCGGCCGAGTTGAGCGAGTCGACTCGGTAGGTCGCACCCCGGAACGTGAAGGATAGATCATAGTGGGCGGGGCCGCGCCGGTTCTTGACCACGTGCACCTTGAGCTTTTCGAGCTCTTCATGGGCGCGCCTTTCACGCTTTAAAGCTAACACCAGACTAGCGTCCTGACCGATATCCGAAGATTCACGGATGTGGTCGAGCGACGGCGGCCAACCCCTGACGCTGCGGTTGAGCTGCGCCCCGACCACGACCGGCACCTGCAACTTGTTGGCAAGGGTGAGTAGGTGACCCGAAATCTCTTTGAGCTGCGCGTACCGATCTCTTATCGGTGAGCCGCTCGGGAATCGGACCTTCTGAATGTAGTCGATAAAGATAGCTCCTGTCTCCTCCTGACTACAGGTAGCTCTGATCTTTTCATCGAGCGCGTATGAGGTCTAGCCCATGATCGCCGAAGTGAAGCCGCCCCTCCCCTATCCAACTGCCAAACTCGTCTACGGCGTATGCGAGCTCTCCGTTCGCCTCCAGGTTGTCTTCGGCGAGCACGACGTTCGAGCCGATCATCAGCAGCTTCAGCGCCAGAAAGATATCCGACTCCTCGTAACTGAAGAAATAAAACTTTTTATCCGGCTCCGAGCGCAAAAGGTTGCGGAGCAGGTTGAGCATCAGGCTGGTCTTACCCTCACCGGGGCTCCCTGCGACGACCGTGACGCCCCCTGCTGGCAAGAAAAGGTGATGTTTGCCCGAGACGAGTCGAGTGTCGACGACGCTCTTAAGGCGCTTTATCCGACCTTTGAAATGCTCGAGCGTGAGCGGCTGACTAGCATCTTGCTTCGTCACGCAGCGAAGCTACCAATTAAAGTCGATGAACCAAGAGAACTATTCGGCATCCGACGCTCACGATCACCGCTTCTGTGCGCGCTCAAGCTACCTTTACGTTTTGAGCCTAACTAATTACACTTAAAAACCATTTACCGAGTATCTCAACCGCTATCCGAACGACTTCGGTATAAATAAAGTTGTCCAACATATATTTGGTTGGAGTGTGATCACAGCTAAATAGACGGGACGGAAGTTTAGGACAGTGCACGCATGACCATCAGGCATGCACCTACGGGTTAAATGAGTAACCCACACAAGAGAGCCAAAAATCGCAAAAGCCGTGAAGAACAAAGTCAAGCTCAGTACGAAGGCTACAGGCGGGCCCGCACCTATCTCGCGGGCATCACCGACGATGCCGACCTGGAAGATGAGGCTCGGATCATCTATGAGACGTTCCCAACCTATCCTCCGGATCATTTCCTTGAAACCACCTCCAAAAGGAGCCGCAGGATGCATAAAGCGTTCGGTGGCGGTGACGGCTGGGCCTTCAGACTCTGGACCAAGCTCGATGAGCCGTACGCCTATACCCTCCACGCCGACCACCTTGGGTTACCTCCTGAATGCTCCGACCCGGCCAACTTTTACTGTAAAAAGAATGTAGACCGCTGGAAGGACGCAATCAAGGCGTCGTTTACGCCGCCGCTCCACTGGAAGCTCGAGCTCTGCGAACGGGTGCATCTCCACCTGATTACGGACGTGACGCTGGCCTGTCTTATCTTAGAGCAGGAAACTTGTCAGCCGAATCTACTCGGAAGGGTGGGTCATCTAGATCCTCCCAAGCCTCCGCTTGCCCACAACGCACGTAACCTGGCGTTCTGTACGAGGGCCAGCAGGCAAGGGAATCTCCTATACCGTAAGTGGAACCAAGGAACTGGTGAACCGTAAAAAATGTCATCAGGGCCACTGCGCCACAAACGTAAACTTGCTGCTTTCAGAAGCAGTTTGGCCGCCGTTCACGTCTTAACAAACCACTAGTAAAAACCCTGGCCAAGAAAAACCTAGTGTCTTCCGTGTTTATTTTGCAAAAGAGTCGTTCACATCCTCTCTAAAGCAACTGATTAAAGACCGGCTGATCTTAAAGGTCATTCCAACGGGTTGCAACTCCTACCCCTACGGACCCCAACATGCACCGACGAGTGCGAATGGAAGCCAGCCCCAAGTTCAACGAGGGGAAACATCGGCTCAGTACTTGACAAACTAGCGCTTCTCATGGAGGTCAGCTCGCGTTCGGCTGGCGGCATGAGAACGCCGCGTCGGGGGGCGACCTTGGTATCGCCCGGCCCAGGACGCCGCATAAGCAGACGTACTTAAACCAGCATTTCCCGCAGCTCGGGATGCACGGCGCGCTCGGCCTGGCCGGGTTCTCAGAGGCGGACATGGCTGCGTACGCTAACACCGTCGCCATGATGGTCTATAAGCAGACCGACCTCAACTGGATCGCCGGGGACTGCGCCAACGACGGGCGCTGGGCCACCACGGGCGAGACCGCCATGCCTGAGATTCAGACGGGCTTCTACAGGCCGTGGACGGGCTCAGGGGGGGAGAACTACATCCGCCGGGTGAACGGCGGCGGCGTGGTGTGTCACGACGCCTCGCCCAACAAGGACACCGTCCGGGTGATGGCGCGGCACATGAACCGCCTGGGCGGGCTCGAGAGCCAGTACCCGACCTTCTCGGAGCTCGAGCGCAGCCCGGACCAGAAGTACGCGGGCTGGGCGCTGCACTTCGCCCTGGCCGCCGCCTTCGGCCTGGACCCGAGGGATTACCAGTGAGTAGGTCCACTAGAACCACCCCCTCCGGGGGCCTCCTGTGAGGACGATGACTGCTTTACAGCAGACCGTCCTCCAGCAGAAATACCGGAGGCTCAACTACGACGTTCGCGTCACCACGAAGACCGGCAGGCAGATTTCACTCCGGCACTACCGGGGCCGGGAGTTCCTGAGGCGCCTGCGGATAAGCGCGGACATCGACTCGCCCAGCATGGAGCTCGAGCTCGACGTGCAGCGCGAGTGGGAGTCGATTTCGTTCTCACCGCTGATGCTGGGCAGTATCGCCAACCGCGTCCCGGTCGGCGGCGCTTCTGACGTGGCGCTCCAGCAAGACAACGTCGTGCAGGTGTTTGTCGGGGTGCCCGGCTTGGACGCTCTCACCGAGGAGTTCATGTGCATCTTCTACGGCCGCATCTCAAGCGTGGATTCCGGCAGCCCGATCATGAAGGTTGTCGCGCGCGACCCGCTGCACGACCTTAACGCCGCCTGGATCACCGACGCCGAGCAGGAGCTCGGCAGCGCCGGGGGGACACCCGCCGAGGTCATCATGGTGGACCTCATGAACCGCTACGGGCTGGGCATCCCGTCGATTTACACGCCCACGTCGCCCGGCTGGATGATCACCCCGTACTTGCAGGAACGCTCGAGCTTATGGGAGGCGCTCTCGCGCTTTGCCGCTCAGATCGGCTGGGACCTGCGCTGGCGCTGGCGGCCGGGCGACGCTTACGACGGCGCGCCGACCTTCTTCGAGCCGGGACGCGACAACATGGTCGACAACTACCTGTTTCGCGCGGACGATTATTACGACCTCAGCTCCTTACCGGTGAACCTCGACGAGGTGCGTAACAGCATCTACGTCACCTACGGACCCGAGGCTAACCGGCAGACGGTGTGGCATCTGAACCTCAGCAGCATCGAGAAGTACCGCCTGACGCGCTCCATGTGGATCGAGGAGGCGAGTAACAGCCCGCTCCAGTCGGAGCCTGAAGCCAACGCGATGGCTCTCGCCGCGCTCCGGGACCTCTCCAGGCCTAAAGCCAGCATGAGCGCCACCATGCCGCTTTTCCCCTGGGTGGAGCTGCACGACCGTTACGCGTTCGCGCCCAACATGGTGCATTTCGACTCGCTGCTGTCGTTCAGCACGTCCGGTTACGCGCACGAGATCAGCGGGGGCGAAGCGACGACCACCCTGAACCTGCGTGACGGAGGTCCGGCGGCGGGCGCTAAAAGCTGGCTCAGGCGCGAGTTCAGGCAGGGGGTGAAGTATCTGTGATGGGGGCGTGATGCGAAACAAATATGGTTCGTATTCCTGTGGTGCGCGGCCTTCTCGAGCCTAGCCGCGGGCTTCCAAAAGGTGCTGGATCTGCTCGGCGAGAAGCGGGCGGGCGAGACGCTCACACGGCGGGACCTGGCGCGCCTCGGCGTGGAGCTGGTCATGGTCGCGTTCTACGGCGGTCTTTCAGGCTGGGCCATCCTTTACCTGTTTCCCGACGTTAAAAACGAGCTGCTCGGCATCCTCTCGGCGGTCCTCGGCTCAGGCGGCCCGAAAGTCACCAAGAAGTTCTTGAGCGGGATGCTCGAGCGCTCGCTCGGCGTGAAGGTGGACGAGGTCCTCCCGACCCCGCCCGCTGACGCGGAGCGGGACGGGGCGCTTGCAAAGTCGGGAAGAGGAGAAAAGTGCTTGAGATTCTGAGTTGGGGTGGCGCGTATCTGACGACGCCGCTCGATTTTACGCGGGCGCTGCTACTGGTAGCGCTTTTTTTAACGTTCGTCAAGGCGTGCGTGCTGCGGCGCTGGTACGTGGCCGCGTGTTTGTTGCCGCCGCTTCTCTACTGGCTCGACCTGACACTGCTGGAGACCGTTCCCTGGGCGCAGCAACTCACCTGGCTGCGGGTGGCCGTGAACGTCGGTTACGCGGGCATGGTGGCCCGCATCTACGTCGACATCAGGCGCGGAGAGACCTTTCAGAGCGAGATGGACGAAAAAGACACCGAGATGGACGAAAAAAATAATCAGTTGGACCGGAAAGACCGGGAGATGGACGAAAAAAACCAGGAGACGACCCGGCTGCGAGACTCGCTGAACAGGAGAAAGCGGGCAGGCCCGGGAGGTGCCGATCTGCCCAAGACAGCGTATGGATGAGCTTCGCATGTTCTATAACGAGCTCGCCAACACAGGCTGGTCGTGGGTCGAGCCGTACTTGCAGCTTTCGCGGATGATGATGGTGGTCGCCCCGAGCCTGGTGCTCAGGCAGGCGTTCATCAGGAAAAACGTCGTGCTGTTCGGCAGCGCGCTGCTGGTGTTCGTCTTCTTCTTCGACAACGCCGTGGTGCAGACCGTCATGGGTCCCTACAACCCGCCGACGCTGCTGCGGACCCTCGGAGATCTCGGTCTGGTGGGCGTGTTCGGCTGGACGCTGCTCGTACAGCTGCGCTTAGCGGTGAGCGCCAGGTGCTGAGCTTTTCCTATCCACTAAGACCGTGGGCTGAGTTTCGCTGTGACGCCCGGTTTCTCGACCCCGGCTACTTTAATGATTACGGAAAATGGCATCGGGGCTGTGACTTCAACCTCATTACCGGGGGTGATTCGGACCTCGGTTATCCCGTCAGTAACGTTTTTCCCGGCGTAGTCACCGCCAGCGCTGTCTACGGCTCGTGGGGCAGCGTCGTCGTAATCCGAGCGGACGACTGGGTCCGGGAGTATGTGCAGGAACGTCTCGAGAGACCCATCAGCGTGCTCGACGTCCAGTTTGCACATCTGCTGCACTTGCCGCTGGGGGTCGGCGAAAGAGTTAACGCCGGTGAGTGCGTCGGCACGATAGGAAAGGGCACGTTCTCGCAGTATCTCGCGCATCTGCACCTCGAAGTTCGCGCAGTTGAGCTCCATCCGGCGCTCCCCCAAGGGGGTGCAGACGAGGACCGCGACGCTGCCGCGAAGTCGTGTCTGGACCCGGAGCTGCTCTTTAAGCGCCTGCCACTGACTGATCAACCCACAACTCTAGCGCAGCGCCCTTACTACGCGCCCACTCGCGTTCTTAGCGTCGAGCACAGCGGCGAGGCTGCCGTGCTGATTCACCCGGTAGGCGACAAGCTCTACCTGGAGGGAATTTAATTGCCTTCGCCTGATTACAATCCTCAATTCGATCCCTGGTACGACCGCCCTCCTGAGAACACGGGGGGCGCTTCTGGTGGCGCAGCCGTCGCCATCTTGGGCTCTTTCGCCGACCCGGCTCAGCTGCCCGCTACCGGTGCCAGCGGTGATGGTTACCTCATCAGTCCAAACCTCTGGGTGTGGTCCGAGGGTTCCGGCGCGTACCTCAACGCGGGTCCGATTCAGGGTCCTGCGGGTCCCGCTGGTTCCCGGGGGCCTGTTGGCGCGGCTGGTCTTCCCGGCGCGGCCGGGGCGGACGGTCAGCCTGGCCCCCCTGGCACGGATGGTCTCAGAGGCCCCCAGGGGCTTCCTGGCGCTCCTAGCGTTAAGGGCGACGACGGCGCTGGGCTCTCGATCAAGGGCTCGTTCGCCAACTCCGGCCAGCTCCCCGCTAACGGTGCCCCCGGGGACAGTTACCTGATTACGGACGACCTGTGGGTGTGGTCGAGCACCAACTCGGCGTTCGAGAACGTCGGGCGTATTCAAGGCCCTATCGGGGAGACCGGCGCTCAGGGTGTCCAGGGTGAGACCGGGAACCAGGGGCCGCAGGGCGTCCAGGGTCTGACCGGGGCTACCGGCGCTGCCGGAACGCCGGGTGCTGCCGGAGCCAAGGGTGACACCGGGGACGCTGGTCCGCAAGGCGTCCAGGGGTGACATCGGGAGCCAGGGGGCGCAGGGCATACAGGGCGTGCAGGGTCTTAAAGGTGACGCGGGCGCTTCTGGGCCAGCCGGAACGTCCGCGGACATGAGCCAGATTCGGGTGCTGCGTCTTTATAACGCGGGCACCAGCTCCTACCCGGCTCGGAACACTTCGGGACCTGTGGAGTGGTACGGGCCTGTCGACCCGACTTCGGCGGGAGCAACGGTTCTTGATGGCGACATCTGGACGGACACGGTTCTTTGAGCGTCCGGCGGTTAAGGCAGTCCGCTGCCTGGAGCCTTAGCGCCACCTACCCGAGGGTAGGTGGCGTTTGGAAGGTCGCCGCTATGGCCGAGGCGGACGTCTGGGTGCTGGGCGGGCAGTCCAACACGATGGGGCACGGCCCGCTCGCTTAGCTTACCGCCGCTCTCACCGGGCCGCAGCCGCAGACGAAGATCTACCGGGGGTCCGCCACCGGCTTCCAGACGCTCGAGGCGGGCGTGAACGCCGGTTGGCCGCAGGCGGCTGTGGACTTCGGGCCGGAGATGCAGCTCGCCTATGAGACCAGGCAGCGCTTCAACAGGCCTGTCTTCATCATCAAGCACGCGGTCGGCGGGACCCGGCTTACGCCGACAAGCGGGAACACCTGGAATCCGGACGTGCGCGGCTCGTACTACGACGCGCTTATCTCTGAAATCAACTCGGGTCTCGCGGCCATCCGGGCGGCTGGCTACATCTCCGTCGTGAGGGGCTTCTTGTGGGGTCAGGGTGAGACGGACGCGCAGTTCGCGGCCACCCAGGCAAGCTACGAGGCACCGCTCACGAAACTCTTTAACGGGGTTCGCACGACCGTCGGCGACCCGGCGCTGCCTATCGTCGACATGCTCATCAGGACCGAGACGTACACCACCGGGGTCCCGGCCATCAACAACGCCAAGGCGGCCGTCTCGACCTCGCTCGGGACCAGGTTGATCAAGACCGAGGCGATGGAGGACAAGGGCGACGACCTCCACCTTTCGGGTCGGGCGCAGCTGGCGTTCGGACGGCACACCTTCGAGCGGGCGCTGGACCTGTCTTACAACATGCCCGCAGGCCTGCCGCCTCGGTTTTTCGAGCTGGACTTCACTCGGCAGGACGCGTACACCACCTCGGCGCTTCATACCGTGTCGAGTGTTCAGGACCGCAGCGGCAACGCCCGGCACTTCACGCAGGCGACCGCCGCCGACCGGCCCTTGTTCTTCGACGGGGCGTACAACTCCTTCGGGGCGCTGCGCGGCACCCTCAACAAGTCGCTGGTGGGCGCGCTCAACCCGGTAGCGGCGGGCGGCGCGGTGACGCTCTACATGGTCATCACCAACGTCGTGACCGACGCGGGCAACCCCCGGATTTACTTCTCGGGCGGCAACACCAGCTCGTTCATGTTCATCTACCGGAACGGCTCGAAGCTGCTGTCGTTCGGGAACTCCACCACCTCGGTATTCACCGCCTCACAGGCCCTTAGCATCGGCGACACCCACATCATCGTGGTCGGCTATGGCGGCGCGGCGGGCTCGTACATGCTCATTAACGGCGTTCAGGTGGCGAGCTCGAGCACAGCCATCGCCTTTAACACAGGCGTGGCCATGCAGATTTTCAACTCCCCGAACGCGTCTAACGGCGCGAATACCAGGAACGCCGCGGCCGACGTCGGCATGTTGGGCGGTTTCGCCTCGCAGCTGACCCTGGCGAACGCGCAGATCCTCACGGGCTTTCTCGCGCACCGCACCCGCCTCCAGTCGCTGTTACCGGCTGATCACCCCTACGCACTAAATCCCCCTGTTTAGGAGAAGTTATGAACTACTTGAGAAAAGTGGGCACGTTATTCGCCGCTGTTTTTAGCCTCGCCGTGGTGGCGTACAAGCGCGAGCCGGTCGTGTTCAAGCTTTCGCTCATGTCGCTGCTGGGGTCGCTGGCTATCTTCACGCCCGATCAGCTGGGCGCGCTCGAGGGGTGGATCGACAAGGTCAACCCGATGCTGATGCTTCTCCTGGCGGTGCAGCTGCGTGGCAACGTGACGCCTGTAGCCGACCCCAAGGTGAGCGTCAATGTGCCTGTCAAGGTTCCTGAGCTAGCCCCGGCTGGCCCTTCGGGGGCGTTCTAGTGGCCTCCGCTGTCGGGGAGGCCGTCAAAGAGGTTGTGGAGCATCCGCTGGGCAAGGCCGCGGCGCTGGCTATCGACGTGATGTTCCCGGGCTTGCCGGTGGGTACGGCGCTCGCTACAGTAGCGGAGATGACGGGTGAAGCGCTCGACAAGCTCACCGACGAGGACATCGACGCCTTCCAGAAACAGCGTTTAGAGGAGCAAAGGGCTAAGGCCCCGTAATGAAAAGCGTCGCTTTCGCTCTGCTGCTGCTGATGGTCGGGTGCGTACCGGGCCAGACGTCGCTGATGGTGGAGAGGCCCAGCGTGCGCTTTCTCCTCGAGAGCGGCGCGCCCGGGCATTACACCGTCTTCGTGTTCGTCAATCAACCCTCGACCATCCGGCGGCTTAGCGTGCAGGGTGAGGACCTCGCCGCGCCGGACGACCCGACGTGCAGGCCCTACCCGGGTCTGCCGGGCGGCATGATCTGCGCTGAGGGGGCGAAGATTAGGGCGGCTCCTGGCGGGTACCGGCTGAACCTCACCGGGCCGCAGGAGCCGGTCGGCAACATCTGCGTCGTTCACGACGGCGTCTTAGAGCTGCTGCTGTGCAACGACCTTAAGAAACTACCCTTTCCCCTCCCTGCTAGTTAGGGAGGGGCTTTTCTACTTGGGTGAACCCCAGCTCGGCGAACAGGTTACGCAGCGCCTCGTCGTCCTGCCTTAGTTTTAGGGCGTTGCGTCGGAACCTGGTCCGGGCCATCCACCTGTGTTTACAGGCAAGCGGTGTAGGGTATCGGGGCCTTTTCACGGACGCTATTTTACCAGTGGCCGCTTTTCCGGAGCGAGCGGATAATCCCGATGCCGCGCGCTGTCGCGGTAGCGACACGGGACGGTGCGAAGAACAGCACGAGTAAAAATGCGGCGACGGTCAGTGAAGTCTTCTGCACGAGGTTTAGGGGTTGCTCGAGCAGGACGAAAACGGCGGAGGTGCAAGGGCTCACTTACGCACCCTGATGAGGTCGTAGTTCGTGTCGAAGCGGCCAAAGATCACATTCCAGCTGCCCGTCACGGCCTGGACGGTGTGCGGCTGGCCCTTGAACTTGATCGGAGTGCCACTCTTAGCAGCGGTGGCGAGGTCGGCTACGTGCTCGTCGGAGAGCTCGGCGCTGAAGACGCGGTAGGTCATGGCGGCCGGGTTGATGAGTTTGGGGGGTAGCGGCTTGGCGCGCTCCACACCCACGTGCTCGCGCAAGATCTCAGCGCAGCGGGCGACCTCGCGGCTGGTGACGCGTTCTAGGTAGCCGCTTCTTTTAACGCTGAATACCACAATGCTCTAGAGGTTGATGAACGGCACGATAAGCTAGCTAGGTGAATATCGACGACGCCTGTGCTCTCGCCCATGTCCTGCTCGACAAGCACGGGCTCCACAACTGGAGCTTCGCCTTCAACCGCCGCAAGCGCGCCTTTGGGCTGTGTGACTACTCGAGGCGCACCATCTATCTCTCCTCGGTGCTGACAGAACTCAACGGCGAGGCAGAGGTGCGCGACACTCTGCTCCATGAAGTCGCTCACGCCCTGGCCGGTCACTGTGCGGGACACGGTCCTATATGGCGTGAGATAGCCCAGAAAGTCGGTGCTAGACCTAGACGCTGCTACCGTGCCGAGGAAGTACAGCAACCTCCGAGCAAGTACCTACTCGTCTGTCCCTCGTGTAACGCGTCAACGCCCCTCCACCGCAGACCGATCAGGGTCTACGCCTGCCGTAGCTGCTGCGAGCGCCTCAACGGCGGCGGGTTCTCGGTGAAATACCGGTTGCAGGTACGCCTACTCGAGCGTTAACCGCTGGTCACGTAACTCTTCTTAGACAGCGCTTGCGCTGACTCTTATTAAAGCCACCTCCTTCAGCTCGTCCCAGAGCGCACAAGCCTTTAGCCGTGACACAAACAGGGCACCCGGTTTTCTGGCGAAGCCTTCGTTGAGGTCGGCTTTAGCCCTTACGACCATCTGATACACAGCTAGAAAGTAGTCTCTCCCCTGCTGGTGAAGCCGTAAGAGCTGCCAGGTGAGATAGCGGTAGAAGTTCAGTGAACCCTCGTCAGTAAGGTGTTGGGCAAGGGCTCGAGCCACCCTGTCGACCCCCTCACGTCTCCCCTGTTTGGGAATAAACGGCACGTCGAGCAGGACCTCCAGAGACAGGCGCTCCCCGGACGCGACAGTCAAAGTAACGGGACTTTGCCCATATACGGAGGGTAACGCCCAAGTTAGTAAAGACTCAGTAGTTACTAGCTCAGCTTCATTTGTCTTTGACTGTCGCGTCTGTGCATATGCGGTGTTTCCAGCCTCTATATCGGCTTCTAGGTCGCGGTACTGCGCCTTGAGGTCGTTGTAACTAAGACGGGCGCGGCTGCCTTTGTGTGGCCTCAGCTTGACCGACCAGAGGGTGCCGTCACAACGCACCGCCCAGCCATTGATGGTGGTCTTGTGACCGCGGGCGTCTACGAGTCCTAACGCCAAGAGTTCTTTAAGCGAACGGTAGAACGAACCCCTGCTTACTCCCAAGTGAGCGCATATCGACTCGGCGGGGCAGAAATAGCTCACCTGGCTGGCCTTACGGTGGTAGCCGCGGCGATGAGCCACGGTGCAGCCTAGCAAGTTGAGGAGGGCGTAGATGCGCAGCGCTAAAGGGTTGAGGTCACCTACCACCCGGGCGACCTGACGCGCTGAGAAGCTCTCCACAGCCTCCTGAATGGGCAAGGTCGCAGTATCTCTGCGTAAAACCGGCTCAAGGGGCTCAGCGGGGCGCTCAGGCGCTGCTGGCGGGGTCTGGAAGGTGCTGCTCCCCCCTACTTTCGGGAGCGCGAACAGGGCAACAGGCTGGTTGTTCCTCGAAGCCAGCGTCTGCCCGAGACGCTCGAGTTGAGCTACTAAGGCCGGATTCACCAGTCAGCTCGAGGGCTGCTAGTGGCAGAGCGAGAAGTAAAGGATTGTGCAACAATAGGATAAAACAGGTGCTGCAAGGCACTTCGAGCGAGTAACCGCATCTTTAGGCTCCATATGTGTCTGAAAAGACTTGACGGGGAAGGCCCAAGCGCTTACTCTGATTTCTAGGAACTTTTCTCAGAGTCAAGCACTTGGAGCTCTCGGTTGTGTCCAGCAACCGGGAGTTCTACATTTGTTGTCCAGCTACGTCCGGCGCAGCTCCTTTTAATGCATAAAACTACCTTAATACAACTTGCTTGAGAGCCTAGCACATCTTGAGTGTGTGATGTCTATTAAGTCAGGGAGGAAGAAACTCTAACTTGCTATACTCAAATACGCATTTATGTTTTTACTCAATTATTCACTTTAGTTTATTGACGAGTTTCGACGCATCTCCAGTTATCTAAGAAACTCGGGGACGCCATAGGCAGCCGTGCTATACATCTGTAGCACGCTTAGTTAAGAGACTGGTACGTCAAGGGCATCCTCGCAAACACACCTCACCTATGTCTACCGGATCAGGACGCCACTTCCCAGCGTAAAGTGGCGTCCTGATCTATATGGCAAGGACGCCTGCCTCATCTTGAAATTTATCAACAATTGCCGCCCCCCTCGACTCGGGCCAATTACGCTTTTGAGTTTTTACTCAAATAGTCATTCAAAGCTTCAACTAGCAGATCAGTTATGCTGCGCTCCTCTTTCGCGGCTTGCACCTTGACCGCTTTGTGCAAGCTGACAGGCACAATTGCGTTTAGACGAGTGGTTTCTTCCCGCATCACCTCGTCGAGTACGCGGTCTTTCGCCTCCGTCTGCCGCCGTGTCGTTTTGGCCCTAAGCATGGCGAGCGAACTCCTTGAGCTCCTCTTTGATAGCATCAATTTCTCTAGCCGCTTCATTCGAGCTATCGTCAAAAACCGTCCCACCGCGAGACGCAGTAGTTGGATAAGCTACTCGCTGTGTAGTGACAGCGCCAAACACCGGTAGTCCGTAATCTTTCAAAGCCTCCGCCACCTCACCAGAAAGTTTGGTGTTCTTGATAGAGCGACTGATTACAAAAGCTGCTTTTGGTTTTCCGCTAGTTGCTTCTTGCCTAGCATTGATAAGATCAACCAGATCGGCACACGCCCATATGTCATATGGACTCGGCTGCACAGGAATGAGTACAATATCAGCCGCTCGTACCGCCGCGGCGCTCAATTTAGCAATCTGAGGGGCACCATCAATGACAATCCAATCATAGCCACCCGAAATAGCCTGTAAATCTTTGGGCAAGGTCTCACGGTCGAGCCCGACCACAGGTAGAAGTTCGCCACTGTTTGCTTCATTCCAGTCCCGAGCACTACCCTGCTGATCAGCGTCCACAAGCAAAACTTTGTGGCCATCGCGTTTAAGAGCGTAAGCGAGGTTCGTTGCGATAGTAGTCTTGCCCGAACCCCCCTTCTGATTTAACACAGCTACTGTCAACGGCATGGCACATCCCTTCAAATGCTAAAATGAGTATTGGTACATTTACTCAAATGAGTTTATACCATTTCATATGATGGGGCGTTGACTTCAAGTAGGGCAGAGAGATATACCGACGATTTGACCTACAGTACTTATATGAGTAAATATGTATTTACTCATACATTGATACCT
>CADCWP010000297.1:0-325 GCA_902806425.1 uncultured Truepera sp. | reverse complement strand
GAAGATCTATATTTTAGAAAAGCAGTTAAAGGTTTTAAAGTAGCCTTATGGCCAAACGCCTGATCAGCCTTCGAGAGCTCGACGGTATTGAGGGGCTTATCGAGCACCACCTCAAATTGCAAGAACGTATCGAGGCGCTCGATGCTGAGGCGGCCCAGTTCGACGTCCCGGCCCAAGATGCGCTAGAGCTGAGTTACAAGGCCAACAGGCTCAAGAATGACTTGGCCGCCACACTGGAGCACCTCCTAGCACGGGTTGGAAGGTAGCCACACCCGATGCGCAGCCTTATACGGTTGACATTCAAGGAGAGTCGCATAGACAATAT
>CADCWP010000296.1 GCA_902806425.1 uncultured Truepera sp. | reverse complement strand
TACTGCTAACACCACTTACACGCTCACTGCAAGAAACGGGGCAGTTAGTGACGATGATACGGTTGATGTAACAAGCGGACCGGATGTCTTTGACTTCGTTGCAAAACCTAGTACGGTGAACGTAGGCGACGGGGTAACCTTCACGTGGAAAGTCTCTAATTTAAGCGGCGGGTCTATACAAATCACTGGCCCTAGCTTCAGTAGAGACCTTACTGCTGATAAGAGGTCTACGACCTTTAACAACGTTCAAGCCGTTAACAATGGCGAGTACACGATTAGAGTTGTAAACGCCTCCGGTGACGATGATACAGCTAAAACCACCTTAGTTGTGAATTCACCTTCAACTCCGTAATAAGCACTCTGTAAATTTTTCTCGAGCCCCCTGCCGCCCGGTGTGTGGGGCTCGAGCCTTTTTCGTTTCTTTCTACCGGGTGCGCCTGACTTGGAGAGGCTCGAGCTTCATATCTGCTCCTAACGCTCAGCCTCGTCATACCAGTTCTCCAGCTTTAAACCTTCAACCCGGCTGAACTCCCGAAGGTTGCGCGTCACGAGCGTTGCGCCATGTGCGAGAGCGGTACCTGCAATCAGTACGTCCATCGGACCGATGGGGAGACCACGCAGCTCGAGCGCCCCTCCTATCCGCGCGGCTGTTTCCGCCTCGGCGCGTCCTAACGGCAAAATCGTAAAGGCGTCTAAAAATGCAGCGAACTGCTCTCGGCGTCCCTCTGATCCGGATTTGAGGACGCCGCGCTCTAATTCATAAACGACGATACTCGGCAGGGCTACATCATAAGGTGGCGTGGCGAGTAGACGTTCAGCTACGCCGCCCACTCCCTTGAAATAATAGATGACCGTGTTTGTATCGAGCGCGAACACTACAAGGTTTCGCGGGGAGTGTCTTTCTCTCCACGCTGTCGCACGCTCTCCGCTTCAAAGTCGGGCCAAGTACCTGCAAGCCGTACTACCGAGTCGGGCCAGACTGCTGCTAAGCGAACTTTGATAAGCTGAGAGACCCACTCATCTTGACTCAGCCCTTCACGCTCAGCGGCTCTCCGCACTTTAGAGGCCGTGTCTGCGTCCAGGTCGAGGGTCAGCTGAGCCATTATTCAGTTCAGTATAGGCCAGCGAACGGTTATCCACCAGCGTTTTGCGCTTGCACGCCCTACGGAGTCACGAACAGCTTTTCTGAAACCCCGCCGCCTGGTGTGTGGGGCTCGAGCTTTTTCGGTTCTTTTGCCAACTTCACCTGACTCGGTAGTCTCAAACGTGCGGTTAGTTGTGGTCGTGGTGGCAACCTATATCCTCGTCGCAGCACCCGCCCATTGGCCCCACCGCGCCCCAACTCACTATCTATTGACATAGCACGGTTTTAGCTCTAATTTCTACACAAAGCGACTTAGACTGTGGCGGGCTAAGCGGTGTAAAGGCCATGCGGATATAACGGCTGACGTTCGGCGCTGCTTGTTGCAATGGGGGTACGGGAGCCTATGACGGAGGACGCTGAGCTAGGGCTAGGACGTAACGCGCCACTTCAGGCCGTTTTGGACACGCTGCCGGAACACGTAGCGATTGTCACGGGAGGCGGTACGGTCTCCCTAGTCAACGAGGCTTGGCGACGCTTCGGACGGGAAAACGGCGGCTGTCCGGAACATATAGGTGTGGCGTCTAACTACTTCGAGGTGTGCCAGAGAGCTACGGGGTCAGCACGCAGCGAGGCCCGCGCCGCCCTACACGGAATGCAGGCTGTTATGGGCGGGGCGCTGCCCCAGTTCTCGCTCGAGTACGCCTGTAAGACGCCGACCGAGCTGTTGTGGTTCAAGGTGACGGTCACACCTCTTTTTTCAGGCAGCGTCATCGTTTCTCACGCCAACGTGTCCGAACAGAAGCGGTACGTGGATATGGCCTATACCGACCCGCTCACGGGTGTAGCCAACCGCCGCCTTTTTATGGATTTCGCTACCCAAGCCCTCGCGGCGGCAGCGCGCAACGGTCACCAAGTTGCGCTCGTCATGGCCGACTTAAACGGCTTTAAAGGGGTGAACGACAGCTACGGTCATGACGTGGGGGACGCGCTGCTTGTGGCCTTCGCCGAACGTTTAAGGGGGGTGTTTCGGCGGGGTGACGTGGTGGCCCGTCTGGGCGGGGACGAGTTCGCGGCAGTGCTCTCGCTCCGAAACACCGCCGCCCTAAACGACGCACTCATCCGTGACCTCCGGCACCTCAACGAGCCCTACGCCCTTAGAGGTCGGACGTTCGAGGTAAAAACCAGCCTTGGGGTAGCACTTTTTCCTCGCCATAGCGGTGATCTGAGGTCACTCCTGCGGTGTGTGGACGCAGCGCTCTACCAGGCTAAGCGGCGGGGGGTAGGTCTCGCCTTTTATGGGGACGCCTGAGCGAGCAGATCGTGATATTTGTACACGTGATATCTGTACAAAGGGTCACTGCGACGGTGTAAGGGACGGTGCTCACCGCGCAGTTCGGCGAGCGTACCGGCTCTGCCCGTAGAGCTGTCTGCGCCGCCAAAAAGGGCGCCGAAGCTCGAACCGCCAGCAGAAATTGTCAAGAAGATGGCGGCAGCGCCCAAAATCCGCGTACAATAAAACCCTCCACGCTCGTATACGTGCAGTTCAGAGTGCGAGCAGACACGTTAATCGGAGGATGACCTATGCGAAAAAGTGCCACCTTCTGGCCCTCTCTCGTTATCTTGATGTTGGCCCTGACCGCCTGCCCGAGCGCACCCGGACCCGTGGGCGCGCCGACCATCGTCAGCTTTACCGCGACCCCGGCAAATATCACTGCGGCGAGGCAGCCGGTGACGCTCACCTGGGACATCACGGGCGGCGTGACGGGCCTCGAGATCGACCAGGGTGTAGGCGCGGTTTCGGGTACCAGCAAGGTGGTCTACCCGGCGGCCACCACGACCTACACCCTGACCGCGACCAACAGTAGCGGCAACGCCGAGGCGACCGCTGTGGTCACGCTCGGCCCGGGTGGCGGCGGCACGCCCGTAGAGGACGGCCTACCCCCTTCCGGCGACTTCGGCGTCTCGCTCGACCAGACGAACTTTCAGAGCGACCAGGGCGGCAACATCACCGGCCCGAACGACCCGCGCATCATCCGCGTGGAGCCAGGTGGCACCTTCTACGCGCTCGTCTCGTACACCGACCCGGGTGGTATCGCTGCGGTAAACATCTTTATCGCCAACCGCAACCCTCCCGGACTCGAGGCCGACCTCGTGCAGGGTCAGGAGGTGGGCGGCTTTACCTTAGTCGGTGAAGTCAGTGGCTGCGTCCTCGACGGTACGCGAACGACGGTGAACTGCATCTACGAGATCGGCGTCGGCGACATCCCCAACATCGACCAGCTCGACGGCGCGGGCGGCGAGTTCGCCTACGTCTTTCGCACGAACGTGACCGACGCTGCGGGCAACCGGTCCGACACGCCGCCTCGTGGCTACGTGATCGTCGGTAATGGCAGCGGCACGCCCAACCCACCCGGCGACCCACCTGGCAACCGCGACCCGGTTGCAGCCTTTACGAGCACCGAGACCGCTTCCGACGAGGGCAGCGTCACCGTCAAGTTCAGCGGCGTCGGCAGTACCGACCCGGACGGCGACCCGCTCTCGTACGCGTGGAGCTTTGGCGACGGCACGGAGGCGAACACCCGTGACTTTACGAAAAGGTACACGGAGGACGGCCCCTACGAGGTCACGTTGACGGTGAGCGACGGGGCGGGCGGGTCGGATACCGAGACGAAGACCCTCGAGGTCGACGTACCGGGCGACACCGCCCCGCCGCCATCACCGCCGCCACCCCCCGAGCCCGAGGCCCCGACCATAGACGCCTTTACCGCCACGCCTTCGACGGTCGAGGAGGGCGACGACGCGCAGCTTTCGTGGAGCGTTTCAGGCACCGTAACCTCGCTGAGCATCGATCAGGGTGTGGGCAGCGTGATGGGTGACGAAGATGTTGAGGTCAGCCCGGACGAGACGACGACCTATACGCTGACGGCGCAGGGCGCGGCGGGCAGCGACACGGCCTCCGCTACCGTTACCGTCACGGACGACGATGACGGCGGTGGTACACCGTCCGAGGCTCCGGTAGCGCGCATTGACTACGCGCCTGAAGAAGTTGCTGTAGGTAACATCGTCACCCTCGACGGCTCGGCTTCAAGCGACCCCGACGGTGGGGATATCACGGCCTACGCGTGGGTAGTCCGCGGCCCGCGTGGTGGAACAAGACTGTACACCGGCCCCAGGCCTAAGTTTCCTGCTGTGTCGGAGGGCGACTACGACGTCAGCTTGGTCGTGACCGACGACGAGGGTGAGGTGTCCGAGGTGGCTGAAGAGACCTTTGCTGCCGAGGAAGAGGACGACGATAACGCGCCGCCCACACCCGTGACGCCACCGACACCTGTAACGCCGCCGACACCTGTAACGCCGCCAACGCCGTCTATCACGTCGTTTACGGCTGACGGTCAGGACGGGATAGAGGTCGCGGCGGGCGCGGAGGTCGTTTTGGCCTGGGACATCTCCGGAGAGGCGACGGAGGTGTGGCTGAGTCCGGATGAGCTGAACGTCACCGCAGACCCCGACCGGGCGATGACGGTCGCCCCGACGACCGACACGACCTACACGCTGCACGCCAGAAACGGCTCCGGGGCGGCTGAGCCGAAGCAGGTGACCGTGACCGTCGCGGAAGGTGGCGGGGGCGGCGACGAGAGTGACCTGAGAGCCGACTTCGACCACGACGTCGAGGGGATGAGCGCGACGTTTACCTCGACGACGGAGGGCTCTAACGGCAACGTCCTCAGCTACTCGTGGGACTTTGGCGACGGCAGCTTGGGCGCGGGGTCGCAAACCACGCATACCTACGCGGAGGCGGGCGTGTACACGGTCTACCTCACCGTTCGCACCGACGACGGCGTGACGGCGCGGGCAAACAAGGCGGTCACGGTTCCCGACTAACGACTCCCAACGCTGCGAAGGGTGCGCTATAACGTGCTGAACGCGCCCTTTTTTGACTACTGACCGTTTAAGCTGTGCCTTAAAGGAGGACTATGACACTCAGACAGATTTTCCCGCTGCTCGCGCTTTTTTCGCTTGTCGGCTGCGACCTGCTCGGTGGGGGCGGGCCGGACGGCGGGCAGGGTGGCGCACCTGTAATTACGAGTTTTACCGCTGAGCCGAGCACCATCACGGCGGGGACGAGCACCGTCTTGAGCTGGACTGTTTCAGGCGCGGTGACGGGCCTCGAGCTCAACCAAGGTATAGGCAGCGTGTCGGGCACGAGCTTTACCGTCACCCCGCCTACGACCACCACCTACACGCTGACCGCTCGCAACAGCACCGGTGACGATACGGCGTCCACCACCGTAACGGTGAGCGGCACCACGCCGCCCCCGACCACACCACCGCCGACCACGCCCCCGGGTACCGACACCACGCCCCCATCGGGTAGCTTCGGCGTCAGCGCCGACCCGCAGGGTCCTTTTCTCAACGACAGTGACGGCGACATCAGCAGCCCCACCGACGCGCGCGTGTTGAAGCTTGACCCCGGCGATACCTTTTACGCGCAGGTCGCCTACGGGGATGATGTGGGAATCGCCGGAATCACCGTGCGGCTCGCTAACCGCAGCCCCGCCGGGCTCGCCGCCGACCTCGTCGAGGGGCAGTCGGTTGGTGGCTTTACCTTGGTCGGCACCGTTGGGGCGTGCGACTTCGCGTCTCGCCCGACGAACCTCACCTGTGTTTACGAGATCGAAGTCGGGGACGACGTGGAGAACATTACCGAGCTGCCCGACTCGGGCGGTGAGTTCGCTTACGTCTTCCGCACGAACGTTACCGATACCTCGGGCAACAGGTCCAACACGCCGCCGCGGGGCTACGTGACGGTCGGCGAGGCGGGCGGTGGCACCCCGACCCCGCCGGAGCCTGAACCCGAGCCTGACGACAACGAGGCCCCGACTGCCGCGTTTACGGTGACGGCCCAGGATGAGAACACCTTCACCTTCGATGGCACCGACTCTTCCGACCCCGAAGGCGACACCCTCAGCTATGCCTGGAGTTTCGGCGACGGTTCAACGGCTGACAACAGCACCGTGACCAAAAGTTACGACGACGCCGACACTTACTCGGTCACGCTGACGGTCACCGACCCCGAGGGCTTAGACGACAGCACGACCGAAGAGGTCAATGTGGAGGACGACGCGCCACCCGAAGAACCCGACGAGGGGTTTATCATCGAGTCCTTCTTGGTCAACGGCGAAGCGTCGGTGACGGTAGAAGAGGGGGACGACCTCGAGTTTACCTGGACGCTTTCAGGGGACGAACCCAGCTTTTTACTCTTGACAGAAACCGTAGGGGACGACCCGCCAAACGAACGCAGGATACCCGCCGGATCCGATAGCGTGACGCTCGAGGCGGAGGAGAGCGCCGTCTACGAACTTTCGGCTACCGACGGCAGCACCGAAGACCCGCCCTCGGTAGAGGTCACGGTTGAGTAAAGGTTAGGAGGGCTCGGTTTTGGCTGAGCCCTCCTGCTGCCGACTGTGGGTGATTTGGGGGATGTACTGTGACCCTTTATACCAACTTCGCGTGACTGTTGCCATAGATTTTACGAAAAACGTGTGCAGATGTCATGTATTTTTCATCTCCGATACTGTAAGGTAGTGGAGTAGTGGCAGCATCTTACTCTCGTGTGCTGTAAAGTACCCTGGTAGGACTGCTAATCAATGCGTAGGAGGAACTGTATGAAGTCAATGAAGTTAGGACTCGCGTCCGTCGCGCTCGTGCTTGGGTTGACGGCTTGCCCCGACGTCCCTGGACTCGGCGGCGATGGCCCGGAAATCTCGAGCTTTATGGCCAGCCCAGAATCCATTCAGGCGGGTGGAAGCTCGACCTTGAGCTGGACTGTCGACAGCACCGCGACTAGCCTCACGATCACGCCCGGAGTCGGCGACGTTACGGGTGAAACGAGCGTTACGGTGACGCCCTCGACGACGACCGAATACACCCTGACGGCTGTGGGCGACGAAGGTAGCTCAGAAGAATCGACGACTGTGACGGTGAGTGGTACGGAGACTGGTGGCGGTTCCAGTGAGCCTATTCCCGAGCCCCTTCCCGGTGAAGGACCCGACGGAGCTTTCGGCGTCAGCACCACCGAGACCGGTCCCTTCTTGAGCGATGTGGGTGGCAACATCACTAGCAACGACGATGAAAACATCATCACCGTGGCCCCCGGCGATACCTTCTACGCGCAGGTCAACTACGCCGCTGCTGAGGGCGCGACTATTGAAGACGTTGAGATCCGCCTTGTCAATAGAACGCCTGAAGGCCTCGCGGGTACGCTCGGCGATACGCCGGTCGGCGGCTTCACCCTCGGCGACCCGACGAGCGACTGCACGTTGGGCAGCGCCACCTACACCTGCGTCTACCCGATCACGGTGGGCTCGGACGTAGAGGACATCGAGGACCTTGATGGCGCGGGCGGCGAGTTCGCCTACGTTTTCCGCACCGTTGTTACGGACTCTGCGGGTGCTGACAACGGCATCTCGAACCGCGGTTACGTCAACAGCGAGTCAGTTTAACAAGCAGTTAAAAAGCGCAGCCTTTAGGGGCTGCGCTTTTTTTGCCCATTTTTGCCCTGCTTGGTTAGAGACGGGAAAAGGGCTGGCTGGCAGGTTTGGGCAGCTGGAGTTTAGCGAGCATCTGCTCGGTGGTCTGGGCAGCGACGTAGTTGCCCTCAAGCCGCTGCGTGTTGGCCCAGCGCTGAAGCTGTTCTCTAAACTCGGCGTCTACTGTAAGCCATCTGCTCATCTGACTCATGACTACAGCTCCTTATGATCGCCCGAAGGCGTCTAGCTTATCCTGAACAAAAGTATAGCGTTTTCGTGAGGGAGCCTCTAGAGGAAATTTTAATCAAATCTTTAATTAGGATGAGCGTAGATGAGTTAAGTTTACAGCTTACATGAGCGTAGCGGCTGCCAGAACTCAGCCGGTCTCGGATAGTGCGTCTACCTCGCGCCGTAGGGCGCGCAGCTCGGTGCCTACGGTCTCTAGTTCCGCGTGGAGGGTCTCGAGCCGCCGCACTTCACTTTTTACAAAGCGCGTGTACGAGCCTATCGCCGCCCCTAACTTTTCAGCCGCCCGGTCCAGCTCCCGTTCAAACTGACCGTTCAGGCTCTCCGAGAGGCCATCGCGCAGTCGCTGCATCTCTTCGTGCAGGTTGCGTTTGGCGCTGCGGCGGCGGTTGGGCAGCACCAGAAATCCAAGCCCCGCGACCGTCAGCCCGGCTAAAATCCCGGTCGCGTCGAGGGCGGCACCCGACAAAAACGCCACCGCCGCCGCCCCTAACCCCAACCCACCGACCTGAATAAGTCCGGTTTGTAGCGCCGAGCTCTGCATGGCGTCGGCCAAGCGGCGCGCCTCGGCGTCCTCGTTATAGCTCGCCATCACCGTCTCGGCGCTTTCACTAAGCCCCCGGATCAGCGCGTCACGGTCGTACTGAAACCGCCCGCCGACCTCACCGATGACCCGCTCGCCCCCCGCTTGCCGCCGCTCCTGAACAAACGCCGTCACGTCCTCCCAGAGCTGCACGTTGCGGGCCAAAAACCAGTCGACCATCTCGGAAACCGCCCGGTCGATCTCCGCGTCCGCGCCCCGGATCACGCGCGTCCGGAACGCGTCGCGCATCCGCTCGGCGTCGATGAGCTGCAAAATCTTGTGCAGGCGCACGGTGTCGTCGAAGAACACGTCACCACGCCGCTCGACCTCTAAGAGCACGGTTTTGACGCGGGCGAGGTACGATTCAAACTCGCGGCGCATGTCCCGTTTGAACTGCTCCGTCTGCCGCTTGACCTCGTCCAAGGTGCGGCGGTCACCCGCCAAAAGTCCGAGTTCCTCCTCGGTCACGCCTCCGTAGCGTTCGGCGAGGCGCTGCGCGACGCCTAGAGGCGTACCGAGTTTGAGTTTGAGGCGCGCTCCGGCCAGGGTAGTGCTGATAAACGCCTCCAAAGCGGGCACGCCGCTCGCTGCCAAGGCCGCGTCGTCCCCCACCCCCCGCGCCCGAAACGCGCTCCGCGCCGCGACTCCGAAGACCTGCGGCGGGTCGCCGCGCGTTTGCAGGGTCTCGGCGGCGTGTATTTGCACAAACGCCAAAACCTTGTCCCGTTCGTCGTCCTCCAAAATATCGATCTTGTTAACGATCACCACGACTTTTTTGCCCCACGAGCGGATAAGGTCTAAAAACTGCCGCTCGGACTCGGTAAAGGGACGGTCGGCGGAGGTAACGAACAAGACCAGGTCGGCGCGCGGGACGAAGCGTTCGGTGAGTTCTTGGTGCTGTTTGATCACGGCGTTTGTGCCGGGGGTATCGACAAAGGCCAGCTCGCGCAGGATGTCCGCCGGAAACTCGCGGCGCAAGATGAAGTCGCCCTCCTCAACGTCGCGCTTTTCGTCGCCGTAGGTGACGATAGTGATGCGGTCGGTTGTCGGGGTTACGCCCTCCAACATCACCTTTTCACCCAGCAGCGCGTTTAGGAATGTTGATTTGCCCGCGTTGTACTCGCCGCACACCACCAGCAAAAAGAGTCCTTCAAGGTCCTTTAGGGCGGTCTGGAGTTCGCTCAGGTCGCCCGAACGCGCCTCGAGCCTGCCCAAAAGCGTACTCAGGTCGGCAATGACCAGGCGCTCACGGTTGAGAAGCGCGCGCGCCGCCCCAGACATAGGGAGATTCATAGTGTAGATGGTAACACGCGCGTTTTGGCCCCCCGGCTGCCCTTCCAACCGGCGGCGTTCTAGGGGGGCTTTGCGTTAAGCTTGCCTTATGACCAAGGCACCGCAAGACCCCCTAACCGACCTAAAGGCGCACCTCGCCGTTATCAGCGACCTCGCGCAGGCGCAGGCTGTGCTGAGCTGGGACGAGAACGTCTATTTGCCCGAAGGCGCGGCCCCGGCACGCGGCCAGCAGCTCGCCACCCTGAGTAGAGTCATCCACGAGAGGGCGACCGACCCCAAGATCGGGGGCTGGTTGGACGCGCTCGGTGAGCCCAGCAGCGCCGATGAGGCCGCGCTCGCCCGGGTCGCGCGGCGCGAGTATAGGTTGTCGACCAAACTTCCCGGTGATTTTGTCGAGGACTTTACCCGCATCCGCAGCGCCGCTCAGGCGGCGTGGGTAGGCGCGCGCGCCGCCTCGGACTTTTCGCAGTTCGCCCCGCACCTAGAGAAAATCGTCGCCCTGAACCTCCGCCAAGCCGATTATCTGGGCTACGACACGCACCCCTACGACGCCCTGCACGACCTCTACGAGATGGGCAGCACCACCGAAAAGGTGCGCGCGGTCTTTGCCGACCTCCGTGACGCGACGGTGCCTTTGGTCCGCGACATCGCGGAGGGTCGTGACGTTTCGGACGCGCCGCTGCGTCAGGTGTTCTCTGAACCCGAACAAGAGGCGTTCGCGGTGAAGATGGTAGAGGCGTTCGGGTATAGCTTTAGGCACGGACGGCTCGACCGGACGGTGCATCCGTTCGCTACCAGCTTTAGCAAGTACGACGTGCGGATCACCACGCGCTACGACCCCAATTTTCTGAGTCCGGCGCTTTTCGGGACGCTCCACGAGGCCGGGCACGCCATGTACGAGCAGGGCATCTCGAGCAGCTTTGATCGCAGCCCGCTGGGCGCTGCCGTCAGCTTAGGGATTCACGAGTCGCAGTCGCGTATGTGGGAGAATCTGGTCGGGCGCTCATACGGTTTCTGGCGCTGGGCGTATCCGCAGGTGCAAGAGACGTTCCCGGCGCAACTCGGCAACGTCCCCTTGGACGACTTTTACGCTGCCATCAACAAAGTTGCGCCGAGTTTTATCCGGGTCGAGGCGGACGAGGTGACCTACAACCTGCATGTGATGGTGCGTTTTGAGCTCGAGCTGGCGCTGCTCGAGGGCTCGCTCAAAATCTCGGAGCTGCCCGAAGCCTGGAACGCCAAATATGGGGAGTATTTGGGCATCACCCCTCCGAACGACGCCGAGGGCTGCTTGCAAGACATCCACTGGTCGCTCGGGATGATGGGTTACTTTCCCACCTACACGCTCGGCAACATCATGAGCGTGCAACTTTTCGAGGCGGCTGCATCGGCGGTGCCGACCCTAGGGGCCGATATCGAGGGGGGGCGTTTCGACGGGCTGCTCGGCTGGCTCCGGGAGAACGTGCATCAACACGGCTCACGGTTTGAACCCGCCGAACTCCTGAGGCGCGCGACCGGCAGCGACCTCGACGCGGGACCCTACGTCGCGTACCTGAACAGGAAGTTCCGGGCGCTCTACGGGATCGAACGGTGAAGCGTCCCCTTCTAGCGCTGACTCTGCTTTTCGGCGTGGCGACGGCACAGATCGGCGAGCCGAGCACGCAACTCGTAAAGAGCTTGTCAACGTTGAACCCGGCTGAGACGGCGGAGGGGTTTAGGGCCGACGGCGTGCGCTTCACCACCAAGAACCGGAGCGGGCTGCTCTACAGCGTCTCCGGCACCGCGACGCTGAACCCGCAGGGCCAGCGGGCGCTGGCGCAGCTTGTCGGCGCAGCGACGGGTTACGGCGCGGGCATCGCAGGGCCGGTCGCCGAGTTTTTGGGCTCGAGAGTCGCCGAGTTGGCCGGACAGGGTGAGGTCGGCTTAGCCGTTGAGGAGTTTGTGCTTACGCTGAACGTGACGGGCGACGCGGCCCCCTACGGGGTGCAGTTTGGGCTCGAGCTGCCCGTGGTTCCGGCGGAGTCCTTTCCACCTTCGCGGCACCTGCTGGGCCCGAAGGACGCTAGGGTCGTCATCCGCGAGTTTTCGGACTTTCAGTGCCCCTACTGCGCGGAGTACGCGACCGGCATCTTGCCCGAACTCAAGAGGACGCTGCTCGCCCGCGGCGACGTGCGCTTCGAGTACCATCACCTGCCCCTGACGAGCATCCACGCTAACGCGCAGCTCGCCGCCGAAGCCGCCGAGTGCGTGGTGGCGGCAAATACACCGAAGGACTTTTGGGGGTACCACGACGCGCTCTTTGCGCGGCAGCGGGCGTGGGCGAACTTGGCTGACGTCCAACCGTATTTTGTCCGGCTGGCCCAAGAGATTGGTCTCTCGAACGACGGGATGGCAGCCTGTTTGACGCAAGGCCGTTACACCCGAGAGGTGAGGGAGGCGTTCCAGGTCGCCACGCAGGAGCTGGGTCTTAACAGCACGCCGTCGGTCTTTGTGGGGGGCTACCGCGTTCCGGCAGGCGCTGCCGGGACGCTAGCAGGGTATGAGCGGGCGATAGCGCGGCTCGAGGCCTTTACCGAGTAGATGCTGGTCTTCACGGTTTTCACACCGTTCGTCGTGGCCCTGTTCGCACCGCTTTTGACGCGGCCCCTAGGCGCGCGGGCAGGGTGGCCTTTAGCGCTCGCGTTCGCGCCGTCTCTGGCGCTCGTCGCGCTGATTCCGGCGGCGCGTTCGGGGATGCCCGCGACGAACAGCGTGGCTTGGGTGCCGGGCATCGACCTCTCGCTCGCGTTTCGAGCGGACGGGTTTTCGCTTCTGTTCGCCCTCCTGGTCGCCGTCATCGGCGTACTGGTGATGATCTACGCGTCGGCGTACCTCGGGCCTGGGGAGCGGCACGGGCGCTTTTACAGCTACCTGCTCCTTTTCGGCGGCGCGATGCTGGGCTTTGTCCTGAGCGACAACTTGATCGCCATGTTCGCCTTTTGGGAACTGACCTCCATCGCCTCGTTTCTGCTGATCGGCTTCTGGGATGAGCGCCGCGCCGCGCAGGACGGGGCCATGAAGGCGCTTCTCATCACTGCGGCGGGTGGGCTGGCGCTGCTGGCCGCCGTGATCTTGCTGAGTCTGGCGGGCGGCAGTGTCAACCTTTCGCAGCTCGATTTTGCCGCCGTCCGGGAAGGCCCGCTTTTCGTTCCGACGCTTGCGCTGCTGCTCCTCGCGGCCCTGACCAAGTCGGCGCAGGTGCCCTTCCATCTGTGGCTGCCGACCGCGATGGAAGCGCCCACGCCGATTTCAGCGTTTTTGCACTCGGCCACGATGGTCAAAGCCGGGATCGTGCTGCTGGCGAAGTTCGCCCCGCTCTTTGTCCTGAGCGCGTGGTCCGACGGGCTCCTCTACCTGGGGCTTCTGACGATGTTCTGGGGGGCGTACTCGGCCTTCAAGCAAGACGACCTCAAGGCGCTGCTGGCGTACTCGACGGTTTCGCAGCTGGGTATTCTGACGGCCCTCTACGGCGCGGGCTACCCGTTCGCGGCGACCGCGCACCTGGTCAACCACGCGGCCTTTAAGGCGGCGCTCTTTTTGGTCGTGGGCATCATCGACCATGAGACGGGCAGCCGCAGCGTTCGTGAGCTTTCCGGGCTCGGGCGCAAGCTGCCGCTGACATTCGCTGTGACCGTCCCAGCGGCGCTCTCGATGGCCGGGCTGCCGCCCTTCGGCGGCTTTATCTCCAAAGAACTTTTTTACGAGGCGATGCTCCGCGCCGGAACGCTCCCCATTGTTATCGCCGTCGTCGGCAGCGTGATGACGTTTGCGTACAGTCTAAAGTTTTTAGGCGTGTTTATAGGGCCGTACCGCTGCTTGCGGCCCCACGTGCACGAAGCGCCCGTGTGGATGCTGCTGCCGCCCGCGCTCCTGACGGTTCTCGTCACCCTGTTCGGGACCGTTCCGTGGGACGCGACGCTGGCGACGCCGATGGTGGCGCTCGCGGCCCCGGCGCTGGGCTTCGACGCCGAAGCGCTCTACCTCTGGCACGGTCTTACGCCCGCGCTGATGTGGTCGTTTGTTACCTGGGGGGTGGGGGTGCTGTTGTACGCGATGCGGGAGCCGTTCGTGAACATGCAGCGCGCGCTGACCCCCGTCTGGAACGCCAACAGCCTCTACTACGCGGCGGTAGCCGGTATGGAGCGCCTCGCCCGCCTCGTCACGCTGAACACACAAAACGCCCCGTTCGCCGCCCAATTGCGGATTTTGTGGGGGCCGGTCGCGCTCGCAGGGATCGTCTTCGGCTTTCAGGCCTTGGGCGCGTATCTGCCGACGGGTCTGACCCCGCCCCCGCTCGAGTTCCTCGCCGCCGCGCTGCTGGTGCTCGCCGGGTGTTACGGGGTGCTCGTCGCTAAAACGCGGCTGTCGGCGCTTATCTTCACCGGGCTGGCCGGGTTGTCGCTGGTGGCGCTTTTTGTGATGCTGCGCGCCCCCGACCTGGCGCTGACACAGCTTCTCATCGAGACCGTCACGGTCATCTTGTTTTTGTCGGTCTTTCGCTATCTGCCCCCTTTGACCCGCTACCGCCGCGAAGCGCGCACCGTCCTCCTTGACGCGCTCCTCGCGGGGTCGGTTGGGCTCGCCGTGTTCAGCGCGCTGCTCGCGGTGCAGACGCCCGTCGCGGCGCGCATTCAGGACTTCTTTTTAGAGCGGAGCAAAACTGAGGGGGGCGGCTACAACGTCGTCAACGTGATTCTGGTCGATTTTCGCGGTTACGACACGCTGGGCGAAATCACCGTGCTGGCGATTGTGGGGATGAGCGTCTACGCACTTTTAAAGATTAAAACAACTCCGGTAAAGGGTGAGGAGCACGGTGACGGATAAACGGGGTCTCGAGCTGTATTTTCAAACATTCGCCAGGCCGGTGGTGTTCGTGCTGGTTTTTCTGGGTTTTCACCTCTTCTGGCGCGGGCACAACGCGCCGGGAGGCGGCTTTATTGCCGGACTGGTGGTGGCGGTGGCGGCGCTGCTCTCTCGGATCGTCCTCGACCGGCCCTTTCTAAACGTCGCGCCGCAGCGGTTGTTGCCGTTGGGACTGCTTCTGGGACTCGTGCCGGGCGTGGTGCCGATGCTCTTCGGTGAGGCGTTCTTAAAAAGTACGTACGGCTACCTTACTTGGCCGCTGATCGGTGAGTTCGAGTGGGCGTCGGCGGTGGTATTCGACGCCGGGGTGTTTCTGGTGGTGGTCGGTGTGACCTTGACCATTATTGAACTTCTGGCTGAGGACACCGACGCCGGGCTTGTCGCCATAGGCGAGACCGAGGACGCGTAGTGGAGGTGCTGCTACCGCTACTCGCGGCGGTCTTGGTCGCTACCGGGGTCTTTCTGGTGCTGACCCGCGCGATGATCCGTCTGATTATCGGGTTATCGCTGATCGCCTACGGGGCGAACCTGTCCATCTTGCTGGCAGGTGGCGCGGCCCTGCGGACGCCACCGCTGCTGAACCTGGACGGTCCTTACGTCGACCCCTTGCCGCAGGCGCTGATCCTGACCGCCATCGTGATCGGTTTCGGGACGACCTCGCTGCTGCTGGTCTTGGCGGTGCGCGCCTTTGGGGCGACCGGCACCGACCACGTGCAGGAGCTTCTGGAAAAACCCGATCCGGTGCTTCGGCAGCGCATCTACGCCGACCCCGAGCGCCCCTCGGTCTCGCCGGAAACGCAGGACGCGCCACGTGCCCAGGGACCGTTGTGAAGAGGCCGTGAACGTCCTTACCCTGCCCGTGCTGTTGCCACTCTTCGGCGGGACGCTGCTGCTCCTGATTAAAAGGCCGCAGGGGCGCGCGGGCGTAGGCACGGCCGCGGCCCTGCTGACGCTCCTGGCGTCGTGCTGGATCGCCGTTCGGAGTTTTTCGGGCACGGTTCTCGTGACGCAGCTCGGCGGCTGGCCCGCGCCCTACGGTATCACGCTGGTCGCGGACGGCCTCACAGGCGTCATGCTGCTGCTTTCGGGGGTGACCGGGCTCATGACGGTGATCTACGCCGCCTCGAGCCTTCAGCACGCGCCGCGCCGGGGCGGGACGCCCGTTCTGAGCCGCGCCCGCGAACGCCTCGGGACGCCCGCGCTCCTCCAGTTTCTGTTGATGGGCGTCAACATGTCGTTTTTAACCGGCGACCTCTTCAACCTGTTCGTCTCGTTCGAGGTGATGCTGGTGGCGTCGTACGGCCTGCTCCTTATCGGCGGCGAGCTGCCGCAGCTCCGCGAGGGCTTCAAGTACGTGGTCGTCAACCTCGTCGCGTCGGCCATTTTTGTGGCGGCGGCGGGGCTGGCGTACGGGCTTTTCGGAACGCTCAACATGGCCGACATCGCCGCGCGCCTTCAGGACGTTTCGGGCGACCCGCGCGTGACGCTGATCGTCCTCCTGCTGGCGCTGGTTTTTGCGACCAAGGCCGCGGTCTTTCCCTTCGGTTTCTGGTTGCCGTACAGCTACCCGGTGGTACCGGGAGCGGTGGGCGCATTTTTCGGCGCGGTGCTGACCAAAGTCGGCGTCTACGCGCTTTTGCGGCTTTTTACGCTGCTGACGCCGGGTGAGACGGCCCTAAAGAACGGGCTGCTGATACTGGCCACGCTGACCATCCTTATCGGGGCGCTCGGGGCCGTGTCGCAGCGGCGCTGGCGGCACCTGCTGGCGTTTGCCAACGTGGCGTCGGTCGGTTATCTGGTGCTGGGGCTCTCGAGCGGCGCTCTAGCCCCTACGCTCTACTATCTAATCCACTCAGTTTTGGTCATCTTTACGCTCTTTTCGCTTGCCGGTCTCGCCGAGCTGGTGGCCGGTGGGCGCTTCGGTGATGGGCACAGCGAGGGGCATCTAGGGGCATACCCGCTTTTGGGCGCAGTTTATTTTGTCTCGGCACTTGCGCTCGCCGGGTTGCCGCCGACAAGCGGGTTTATCGGCAAGTTCGCGCTCGTCCAGGTGCTCCTAGGCAGCGGTGGACTGCTTCGCGTCTTTGCCTCGGTCGTCGCGGTCGCGTCGGGGCTGCTTCTGCTCTACGCGGCTATGGGTATCTGGCGCGGGTTTTTCTGGGGCGCGGACGACGCCGTTCACCGGCCCCCGCTGCCCAAAGGAATGCTGCGCGTGACGGGGGCGGCGGGTGGGCTGCTGGTCATGCTGGCGATTGCAAGTGGCCCCGTCTACGCGCTCGCCGAGCGGGTGGCGGTGCAGCTCGAACGTCCGGCGGACTACATCTCGCACGTTGTGCCAGAGGGTGACGCGCCATGAGGCAGATTTTCGTGCTGCTGCTGTTCGCCCTCCTGTGGCCGGTTCTGGTCGGCGAGTTGACGGCCTACAACCTGCTCGTCGGGGGGGCGCTGGCGCTCGTGCTGCTCAGCGCCGTGCGGAGCGGCGGCGGGTCGTTCGCGGGCCGGGTGTGGGCGTTCGTGCGCTTTCTGGGCGCGTTCTTGTGGGAGCTGCTGCGGGCAAATGTACTGATTGCCATTTTAGCGCTGCGGCCCCGCCCGACGTTTTACCCCTACATCATCGCCGTGCCGCTGCGGCTTCAAAGTGACGCCGCCATCTCGCTTCTCTCCGCAACCATCACGCTCCTGCCGGGAACGGTGGCGATGGGCGTGTCGGGGGACCGCAAGCTCCTCTACGCGCACGCCATCAATCTCGAGGACGTCGCCACAGCGAGGGACAGCGTGACGCAGATGGAAACGCACATCATGGGATTTATGCGGTGACAAGGGAGGGGTTTTAGGTGACGACCGTTGCGCTGATCTGCCTTGTGGTCTCGTTTACGCTTGCTATCTACCGGGTTATGAGGGGCCCGTCGTGGGGCGACCGCATCACCGCGTTTGATTTTTTGACCGTCAACTTAGCCGTGCTGATCGTTGTCCTGGCGATGAGAAGCGGCTTCGAGAGCCTTCTCGACGTCGCGCTGCTGGTCTCTATATTGGGCTTTTTGACGACGGTAGCCCTTACCCGTTACCTGCTCCTCAACCGGGTGCTCAGGTGAGGCGAGTGCTCAGGTGAAGGCGCTCATCAGCGACCTTTTTTTGCTGCTGGGAAGCTTTTTTATCTTGGCAGCGGCGGTCGGCGTGCTCCGCTTCCCGGATTTTTACACCCGCTTGCACGCCTCGACGAAGCTCGTGACGCTCGGCGGTATCGGGGTGTTCGTGGCGGCGGCGCTGGACTTCGGCACGCCGCTGGCGGTTTCCCGCATGGTCCTGATCACGGCGTTTTTTTTCCTGACCGCGCCGCTCTCAGCTTATATGATCGCGCGCTCCGGCTACCTGCGCGGGCTGCCCTTTTACCGGGAAGCGGGCAGCGTCGACGAGTGGGACGCGTGCGGCGCGCAGGTCGGAGTAGATGATGAACCCTGAGTGCTGAACTGAGTCGTACAAGCCGTAGCTGCGTGGATGGGGTTCGTCATGTGAGGAATGTGAAGGCGTTGAATTTTTCCTACAGTACACTGTGGGCATGATGCAAGAGTATCCGAGTCTGGTCTGGCACCTTAAAAACACCCAACTGTTTGAAGACCTTTCGGAGGAGGAGCTCGAGCAACTCGCGCGCATCACCCCCTACAAGCGGTTCAAGGCCGGTGAGGTCATCTACCGCATGGAAGACCCCGCCGACGCGCTCTACTTTATCCGCGAGGGCATGGTCAAGATTTCGATGTACTTTCCCAACGGCAAAGAGATGATCCTAGCGCTTTTCGGCAAGTACGACGCCTTCGGCGAACTTCTCCTACTGCCGTCCGAGCGCCGCCCCAACCAGGCCGAAGCGGTCATGGACACGACGCTTATCGTGTTACCGGAGGGGGATTTTCAGCACTTGCTGGCGCAGCAGCCCAAGATCGCCATGAAGTTTATTCAGGTGATGTCGACGAACCTCTGGCAGGCCCAAACGCGTTTTGCCGAGGTCGGGGCGTTCGACGCGCCGGGGCGTCTGGCGAACCTGCTGCTGCGCCTCGCTCACGACTTCGGCAAAGAAGGTGACCGGGGAACCATTATCGACCTCAACCTGACCCAGCAAGACTTGTCGAAGATGATCGGTGCAACCCGCGAGACGGTGTCGCACTGTCTGGCGAGACTGCTCGAGTACGGAGCGGTACGCCGCCGCCGCGCGCCGATTGCCGTCGACAAGGCCAAGTTGCAGCAGTTTTTAGACGATTCAACCGACTAACGTTCTTTTACCGGCTATAAACGCAGACCCCGTTGCCGTCGCACGCTAAAGAGAGATCACAGCATCGTGCGATGGCCCTTGCGTACCAAAATTGCCAAGGCGTACGCTTTAAATCAGGCTCAGTCCATTTAGGTGCGCCTACAAGTGATAGGCTCGCTAGGTGAAACGCTATCTCATCTCGACCGACTACGGCGACGTTTTGGCCGAACTCGACGAAAGTGAGCGCAACGCGCTCGACGGCCCGCTCTTTAGGCTGAGCCGCCCCACCCCCGAAGCGCGGCAAGATGCGCCCTTCGAGGTGCCGCTGAGCGCCTTTAGCGCCAAGGTGCTCGACATCCTCGAGGGCCTCGGTACGGGCGACTTTAGGGCTGAACCCAAGGTTATGGAACTGCTCAAAATGGAAAAAGCTACCGAAGAACTTACCCGCATTGAACGCTGGGCAAAAGCCAACCTCGCCTGACCTAAATCCGTCCCTGGGCCGCGGGTTGTAGCCTTGATCCTTTAGGGGTGCAGCTTTTTTGCTAACCGCCCATGCTCGTTTGTCCGACCGCGCCCACCGTCAGCGTTTTCTAGCCTTTACGAGTAGCATCGTTCTGTCAACGTGATGGCTGGTACATCTCGAGCTGCGGCTGGTTTTACTCGAGCACCTCGCCCGCTTCGTCTAGCTCAACGACTTCGCCGAGGTTTTCCAAGGTACCCTTATAGAGCTGAAGCGCGAGCGCCTGCACCTCGTCAATCACGTCCGGGCCGGTCAGCGTCGGGTTGATGCGGGCGTGGGCGACGTTTAGGCTGGCCGCCAACACCTCGGCGAAGATGGGCCAGGGGCCGTTAAACGGCTCGTCGCTAACGTCCACGGTAGCGCCCGCAGTAACGCCCGCAGTGTCGTAGGGGTCGGCTGGTGTGGGCTCCCGCCCCTCCGAGTTTTTGGTTGGACGGTCCCTGCTGAGTGCCATGAGCGCCTCCTCGCTGGCGCGGCGTTCGGCGTCGCGTTTGGTGCCGCCTTCACCGCGCCCGAGCACCTCGCCGCGAACCGTCACGGTGCTCTGGAAAAGAGGCTCGTGTTCGGGGCCGCTGTTACGGGTGCTAAAACTTGGTTTACCGAGGCCCAACTGTTTACTCCGTTCGATCAGTACGCCTTTGGGGTGCTGCATGAGGCTCCTTTGGTCATTCCCACCATCTTACCGCGCGCGCGCCTGCGTTAGCATAAGAGCATGATTCGCCTGCTGCTGTGTGACGACCACGCCATGTTTCGTCAGGGGTTGCGCAGCATTTTAGAAACTGAAAAGGGCTTTCGCGTGATTGGCGAAGCCGCCACGGGTCGTGAGGCGGTGCGCTACGCCCTCTCCACCCATCCCGACATCATCCTGATGGACATCCAGATGCCCGAGCTCGACGGGGTCGCCGCGACCAAAACGATCTTAGAGGAGTTTCCCGACGCCAAGGTTATCATCCTCACCATGTACCGCCAGGATCGCTACGTCTTCGAGGCTATCAAGGCCGGGGCGCGTGGCTACCTCTTAAAAGACGCCGACGCCGACGCCCTTATAAGCGCCATCCGCCGCGTCGCTGACGGCGAAACGCTCCTACGCCCCGAACTCGCGGCCTCGGTACTCGACGAGTTTCGGCGCGCCGAGGCGGTACCCGCGCATCCAGAGCACCGCTTGTCGGAGCTGACCGAGCGCGAGGAGGCGATCCTCAGGCTTTTGGCGCAGGGCGCGTCGAACGCCCAGATCGCCGACACGCTCGGCGTCAGCGAAAAAACCGTGCGCAACCGCCTTTCAGAAATCTTCTCGAAGCTGCGGCTCAACAACCGCACACAGGCGGCTCTGTACGCCCTGCGCGAGGGCATCGCTACGCTTAAAGGGGGTTCGTGAGGCGCTTTCGGGCCGGGTGTGGGCGCGTCTGCGAGGGGCCGGATGAGGGAGACCTCGCCTACACGGCGCTCGCTTATCCCGAGTGCCCGGGCTGCGAGCACCGGCTCGAGCCCGAAGGAGCCCCGAGTTTTTGCCGCTGGAGGCTGGAAGACGCGCCGCACCCGTTCGCGGCACTTGCCGGGCTACTTGAGGTCGTGGAGTGAGTCAGCTTCAGGAGCTGACCGACCTTCTCCGCCGGGTCTGCGAAACACCCGCGCCCACCTTCGCTGAGGGGACGCGGGGGGCGCTCGTGGCCGGGATGCTTCGCGATATGGGTTTGTCGCCCCACACCGACGCGGTCGGCAACGTCACCGCCGAAGTACCGGGTGGCTGCGGGCCGCGCATCCTCCTAGCCGCGCATCTCGACACCGTGTTTGCCGCCGAGACCGACGTGCGCGTCCGCGAGCGCGAGGGGCGGCTCGCCGCTCCCGGCATCGGCGATAACAGCGCGAGTCTGGCGGTCGCGCTGTTTTATCTGCGCGACCTCCAACATGGCGCGGGGGCTTGTCACCCGCGCCTGAGCTTCGCCGCCACGGTTGGTGAGGAGGGGTTGGGCGACCTACGTGGGATGCGGGCGCTTATGACCGGGCGCGCTCACGACTTCGACGGCGTCATCGCTCTAGATGGGCATTTGGGCGGCCTCATCCACGCCTCGGTCGGTTCCAAACGCTTCGAGGTGACCTTTAGGGCGCGGGGTGGACACTCGTGGGGCGACTTTCCCAGCCCGAGCGCCACGCACGCTCTCGGCGAAGGGATCACGGCTCTCGCTAAGCTGCCGCTGTCTGAGCAGCCGCGCAGTTCGTATAACGTCGGTCAGGTGTGGGGGGGCACCGGCGTCAACGCCATCGCTGAAGCCGCGGGTTTTAACCTTGACCTGCGTAGCACCGACGCGGACGTGTTGGGGCGTCTTAGCCGGGACGCCTTGGGGCGGCTTCATAAAGTTGCGGCTAGACACGGCGTTCAGCTCGAGACGCGAGGCGTCGGCGACCGCCCGACGGCGTTCGTCCCCAACGAGGGGCTCGTGCGGGCCGGACAGCAGGCCTTGCAGGAGGTGGCGGTGCGCCCGCGTTTAGCTGCGAGCAGCACCGACGCGAACGCAGCGATGGCCGCAGGTCTCCCTGCAATAGCGTTCGGCGTCTACCGGGGCGGGGACGCGCACCGCCTGAGCGAATGGCTCGAGCCTGCGTCGCTCACGGTCGGTTTAGAGGCGCTGACCCGGCTTCTCGCTGCGGTCAGCGCCTTAGCGCCTAGAGACCTTCGCCGCGCCGTCTAGCTTGCAGCGCCAACCTGTCGACCAGCTCGTTTTCAGCGTGCCCGGCGTGCCCTCTCGTCCAGCTCCAGGTAAGGTCGTGCAACGCGCTCAGCTCCAGGAGGCGCTCCCACAAATCTTTGTTTTTGACGGGTTCTCTAGCGGCGGTTTTCCAGCCGTTGCGCTGCCAATTTTTGAGCCAGCCTGCCGTAAAGGCATTTTTTAGGTACTGCGAGTCGGTGATGAGGGTGACGTGGCAGGGCTTTTTAAGCGCTGACAGCGCCTCGACCGCCGCGGTCAGCTCCATGCGGTTGTTCGTCGTATCCGCCTCGAATCCTGAGGCTGTCTTCCGCTGCTCGCCGCACCGTAGCAGGTATCCCCAGCCGCCGCGCCTCGAAATAGTATCGCACGACCCATCGGTAAAAATGTCTACTTGTTTCTTGATTTCGGCGTCCATAATCCTGAGTTTAACGTCCAGCAGAGCTTTATCAACCCAAAATAAAGTTTTATGCTGTAAAATCTTTCACAATTGTATAAGGTTTGGTCTAAGCTTTTCGAACGGATGGATGAGAATCCTCAGATCAACCTCTTTGTACCGAGCGTGTAACACCCATCTCTAGGTACATTTAGGTACATTTGTAAGCATTGACGCATTTTTTTGGAAGGGCTATACTTGACTCACGTTTGTATAGAGCTTGTACGGCCCTAAACCGCACAATGACCCGAGGAGAGCTTGACGTGACCCGTGGACGTTACACTGTCAACGAAGTTGAGGAGCGCACAAAGGTACCTGCGAGCACGTTGCGCCAGTGGGAGCGCCGTTACGGGTTTCCCAAGCCGGAACGTTCGGATTCGGGTTACCGACTCTACTGTGACGGCGATATCCGCAGCATCGAGGCGATGAAACGTCATATTGCCGAAGGGGTATCGGCTTCGCGCGCAGCCGAACTCGTCGGTCAAAAGGGGGCTGAGGCGTTACCGAACTCCCTTGCGGGACTGCAAGCGGCGCTTTCAGACGCGCTTTTGCAGCTCGACGAGTCTAAAGCCGATCAGGTGCTCGGTCAGGCGTACAGTCTCTACAGCGTGGAGGCGGTGCACTGCGAACTCGCGCAGCGCGTGGTGGCCAGGGTCGAAACGCTCTGGCGTCAGGGTGAGGTAGCGGTTACGACCGAACGCTTTGCCCGCGCCTACCTACAGGGCCGTCTGCAAACGGTAATGCGCGCAACCGCCAACCCTGTAGGCGGAGCCCCCGTAGTCGTGGCCTGCGCGCCGCTCGAGCATCACGAACTCGGGGCGCTGATCCTAGCCGTACTCCTGCGCCGAACAGGATTTCGCGTCCTCTACCTTGGGGCGGACACGCCGGTTAGAGACCTCTGCGTGCTAGCCCGTGAGTTGAGACCTGGGGGGGTGGTGATCTCGGCGTCCTCACCCGAGTCGGTCGCGTGCCTTATGGACGCGCGGAGCTATTTTTCAGGGTTGGCAGCCGTCGTCGCCTTCAGTGGCGCTGCGTTTAACCGCCATCCCGAACTCGCTGAAAGCTTGTCGGGCGTGTTTCTCGCTGCCGACGCGGACGGCACGGTTCGTCGGTTTGGTGAACTTGTGCGGCGGGGCGCGCTAAGCGCTTAAAGCGTACTTACAAGGTATGCCTAGAGGGGGCAACCATGATTGAGTGGACGCCGATGTGACGGCCTCGAGAGGTCGCAAGATAGACCACACGTATTTGGGTAGGGCCGTTACACACACTTCACGTCACACACCCTATTAGGGGAGGCAGACCATGAACAACATCCTTAACGAGATCAGCAGGCAGAACCCGCAGGCCGCACTAGAGGCCCCGAGCCAGCCGCTAAAATTCCAGCGCAAGCAGACCTTGTACCATAACGGTGACCCGGCGCAGTCGGTTTTTCGCGTCCGCGACGGCCTCATTCGCATCACCCGGATGACCCCCGAGGGTCGCATCCTGACCGTGCGCCACGTGATGCCCGGCGACTTTTTCGGCGAAGAGGCGTTTATGGACGGTCGCCGCGAGGAGATTGCCGAAGCCCTGACCAACGCGCACGTCGAGGCCATCGATCCTAAACTCATCAACCACGGCGACCTGATGACCATAACGCAGTCCCTGTCGCGTCAGATGCAGCGCCTGATGGACTATGAGTACCACCTCCAGACCGGCGACCTGCGCCAGCGCGTCGCCCGCTACCTCATCAGCTTGTCCGAGACGCCGCTAGCTGCTGAGAACGGTGACGGTCACATGGTCGTTTCGGCGACGCATGAGCTTATCGCCGAGGGTACCGCGAGCACGCGTGAAAGCGTTTCGAAGATCATCACCGAACTCCGCAGCGAAGGGTTGATCGAGTCGGGCTACCGCTCCATCGTGCTCTTGCAACCCGACGAGTTGGACGAGATTTCACAGGGTTTTTGATAAAAATTGGTTTTTGACCCCAGCAGTCAAGTACAAAAAGCGCACGCTGGACGAACCGTGTGCGCTTTTTGCTACACTCTCGCTATGAACTACCCCTTGGCGGGCGTAACTTGTCTGATCCTTACAGCCTGCGCGGCGTCACCGAGTGGCGGTAAGCTGCCCGGTAGCCCTGCGGATGGGGTTGTGGACGGTAGCGGCCCCAGCGAGTGGGTGTTCGGCACTATCGAGTTTTACGGTGATCCTGTCCGGGTAGGGGTGCCCACTACAGCCGAGCTAGGGCAACCTTTTGTCGTAACGGTGATAACCTACGGCGGCGGCTGCATCGAAAAAGGGGAGACGAAAGTCGAGGTCGAGGTCGAGGTCGAGGCGTTGCGAGCCGAGGTCAGACCTTATGACTACGACATCTCGCCTGCCCTGCCCGCTAATGGAGGATGTACCGACGAGCTGAACTTGTACGAACATACTACAACTGTGACCTTCACCGAGGCTGGTATGGCTGAGATCGTTTTTTACGGGCAGAAGAAGAACGCAAGCGGCGTCACTCAAACGGGTGTGACGCGGACCCTCGAGGTACGTCAGTCGCCTTAAAGGGTCGTAAACATGCCCTTTAGCACAGTATAAAAAGCCACAGCTTCGTTCCTGTATGCTAGATTGTGCCATGAAAACCTTGTTGTTACAGCGGCACTTCTTGTGCTTCTCACGAGTTGTGGCATCTTTGAAACGCGAGAGCGCGTCGTCGGGGAGATCACATCGTTTAGTGAGCAGGATGCGATTACCGTGCCCGCTGTGGTGCAGCAGGGAACGTCTTTCACAGCGACCGTCATCACCTTAGGCGGCGGTTGTATGGAGCAGGGTGAGACGGAAGTCAAGGTTCAAGGGTTGCGGGCGGAGGTCACGCCTTACGACTACAAAATCACGCCGCCATTTGGGGCAGTTTGCCCTCTTTACGGCCAGGACTACATACACACAGCCACCTTAAGTTTTGCGGAAAGAGGAACGGCGACGGTTCTCTTTCACGGGCGGCAAGTGACTGTAAACGGAGCTACCGCTACCTCTGAGTCGAGAACCGTTGAGGTGCGCTAGTCGCGCGGTTCCAAGTCTATTGCCAGCGTATCCGGCACGCTGTCTAAACTCCGCTCATACGCCCGCAGCATCCCCCGAAACTGCTCTCTAAAAAGCCGATGTTCGCGTTCGGTTCGGGCGAACTCAGCCTTGAGTTCGCGCAGTTGCAACTCGGCGTCGCGCAAGATCACGGCGCGTTCGCCACGCGCGTCCTGGAGCAACCGTTCGGCGTCGCCTTGGGCGCGCGTTTTAAGCTCGCTACCCAGGCGTTCGGCGGAGACGACCGCGCGGCGCAGCTCGCTCTCGCCCGAGCGCAGCTCGTCTATAAGTGCGTCGCGCTTGGTCAGCTCGGCCCTGAGCGTTTGATTATCGCGGGCAAGGCCCTCGAGCGCCTCTGCGGCTTCCTCGAGAAAGTCTCGTACCTGAGACTTATCGTAGCCACGCATGGTGGTCGAAAACTCGTGGTGCTGAATATCTAGTGGGCTTAGCTTCACCGCGCCTCCAACTTGGGCCTTACGAGAATAGTGCCGAACCGACCCTCACGTAGGTCGCACCCTCTTCGGCGGCGACCTCGAAGTCGCCGCTCATGCCCATCGACAGCTCCCTGAGCGCGAGTTTATCACGCAGCCCCCTGAGTGCCCGAAAGGCCGGGCGCGCGGCCTCCGGGTCGCCTGCGTAAGGGGCGATGGTCATCAGGCCCGCAACATCTACGTGCGGCAGAGAGTGCGCGTAACGCACCAACGCTTCGGCATCAGGGAGTGCTACACCCTGCTTGTTCGCCTCACCCGCGACGTTGACCTCGAGCAGCACCCGGAAGGTATGGTCATGCCGCTCGCCGTACGCCTCGAGCGCGTCCGCCAACCGCTCCGAATTAAGCGAGTGCAGCGTGTGAAACGCCCTGCAATACTTGACCTTGTTGGTTTGCAGGGTGCCGATGAGGTGCCACTGGACGTCCGCTAGTTCGGCTGACTTAGCGCGCCACTCCTGAATTCGGCTCTCGCCCAGCAGGTGATGTCCATGTGCGAGGACGTTCTCCCGAACCGACGCCGCGTCGTAGCCTTTGCTGACGGCGATGAGCCTCACCTCGGCGGGGTCGCGGCCTACGCGGAGGCAGGCCCGCTCGAGCCGCGCCTTGACCGCGACCAGCCCGGACACACGAGCCTTCGTCAAAGCTGCGCTACGAGCGCCTTGACGAGGCGGCGAAAGGTCGGGCCGCTCTCGGCGGCGGTGCTCAGCACCTCGGCCTCGTCCGCGTGGTGGCTCCCGTCGGGAAGCGCCATATCGGTTACAACCGACAGGCCCAGCACCCGCATCCCCTCGTGCCGCGCGACCAGGACCTCGTGTACCGTTGACATGCCAATAGTGTCCGCGCCCCACGCCCGGAACATCCGCAGTTCGGCGCGGGTTGCGTAACTCGGGCCGCTGACGGCCAGGTATACCCCTTCGCGCAGCCCTATGTCTTCGGCGCGGGCGACCCTGCGGGCCAGCTCGAGGTATGCGGGGTCGTACGCGTCAAAGGTAACCGGAAAGCGTGGCCCTCTCGTTTCGTCATTAGGGCCAAGAAGTGGATTGGCGAAGGTGAAGTTGATAAAGTCGAGCTGAAGCATCAGTTCACCGGCGCGCCAGTTCGGGTTGAGGCCGCCGCAGGCGTTGCTAACGATCAGCGTCTGCGCGCCGAGCGCGTGCATCAGGCGCACCGGAAAGGCCGCCTGCCCCGCCGTGACGCCTTCATAAAAGTGTAGACGCCCCTGCATAGCGACGACCCGGCGACCGGCAAGCGTGCCGAGCACGAGCCGTCCGGCGTGCCCGGGAGCCGTGCTCGGCGCAAAACCGGGAAGCTCACTGTAGGGTAGGGTGGCGTCGGCGTCGATCTCGTCGGCGAGCGGCCCCAACCCGGAGCCCAACACCAGGGCGAGTTCGGGTTTTAGCCCGCTCTGCTCCCGAACGGCTGCGACCGCTGCCCTCACGGTCTCTCGAAGTGGTGGGTAAGGCGAGGTCGTACGGGCGTCCATACCGCCATCATAACCCGCACCTTGTGGGTACCACCTAAAAAACGCGGCTGGAGCGCCCACTAAACTGTCCCGGACGCTTCACCTGTTCTCACCGGGGGCAAGGGTAGACTGAGCGCCATGCCCAGGTACCCCCTCGTGTTGTTCTGTCTTTTACTAGCCTTCGCCAGCGCGCAGCCGCCGCAACCCTCACAGACCGTCCAGCAGCTACCTGCGGGTGCCGAACTGGCGGAAATCCGCTTCGAGGGCATCAGTGACCCTTCAATCGAGAGCTTGGTAGAGGTGCGGTTGATTTCCCGACCGGGTGTTTCTGTGTCCGACATCGACCTCGCGGCGGAACGCAACCGTGTCGATGCGCTGGGAACCTTTGCACAGGTAAGCTTGTCTATCGAGAACCGTCCGGTGGGGCCGGTGCTGTTCGTGCGGGTTAAAGAAAACCCACCGATCCGTGAGGTTGCGCTGCGCGGGCTCGCGATCCTCGATGGGCCGCAGCGAAGGCGGGTGCGCGAGATTCTGGCGCAAGAAAACCTGATTCGAGCGGGGCAAATCTATAACAGCGTCCGTGCCCAGGAGGCCGTCGGTACCTTGCAGGCCCTCTACCGGGAGCAGATCGGCTTTCCCGGCGCGGTTCCGGTGACCCTCGAGGTGCGCCCCGTTTCGGCGGACACCCAAGCGGTAGCGCCTGAAATCGCCGAGCCTTCCGCAGGCGGCGCTGCCCCCGTGACCCTCGAGGACGCCGACGCGGTGCGGCTCATCTACACCGTCAATGAAGCGCCCCCTATCGACACCGTGACCTTTGCGGGCGGGACGGTCCTAAGCGAGGATGAGCTGAGGGACGTTTTCCGGCCCGTCGAGACCGCCGAGACCTTCGACCTCCGCAGCTACATCACTGCGGTGCAGGGCGTCGGCGCTGCCTACAGCGAGCGCGGCTTTCGGGGTAGCGGCGTCGACGCCGCGCAGACGCAGCTCGTAGATGGCACCCTCAGCGTCGATCTGCGTGAACTCACTATCTTGAGCCTTGACACCACCGCCATCGGCGTCGACCCGGCGCAGTTCTCGCTCGAACCGGGCGACCTGTACAACTACGACACGCTGTTAGCCGACGTGCAGCGCTTAGCCGAGGGGCGGCGCGAGGACATTAGTATCGAAGAGCCCCAGGTTATCGGCGACGGTGTTCAGGTCGTCTTTACCTCAGGAGCCCCCGATTCGGCAGGTCCGATTCGGCGCGTCGAGGTAGAGGGCAACACGGTTTTTGCCGACGCCGAGCTGCGGCTGCAACTTCAGCTGAGGGCGGGCGAAACCTTCACCTCAGCCTTGGCGACGGAGGACTTTGCGCGGCTGCTCGAGTTTTACAGCCAGGAGGGCTACGTGCTCGTCCCCGAGCCCAACTTTGGGTTTGTCGACGGGGCCTACGTGCAGCGCGTCCGCGAGGTCGAGATCGCTGGTTACCAGGTCGACCTTCAGACCACGGACCCCCGTACCAAAGAGAGCGTCATCACCCGGTATCTGCCCGCAGTCGGGAGCGTCTATAACCAGGGTGAGATGGAGCGTGGCATCGTGCAGATCAGCCAGCTCCAGATCGTCCGGCTCGGCCAGGTCGGTACCCGCGTGTCGCACGCGCTCATCCCTACCGACGACCCGGCGCGGCAGACCGTTCGCTTTATCGCGCAGGAGCTGCCGTCGCGCACCATCACCCCGTCGGCGGAGCTGTCGACCGAGGGTGGGGTGAGCTTCGGGGCCGACGTCGCCGTGTCGGACATCAACCTCTTCGGTGAGGCGCACAGCGCCAGCGCGTCGCTCAATACCGGAACCTCGGACATCGGCTTTTTGCTCGGCGGCAACCTCAGCTACACGGTTCCGTGGCTCTACGTCGACTTTTTGGACTTTAAGGAAGTAGCGACCAGTGTCAGCGCTGAAGTTTTTAGCGATACGGTCAGCAACCAGCCGCTGAGCGACGACGGGCGGCAGTGTGTTCCCTTGAACGGTGCGGGTCCAGACGACGACCCGAACGACAGCCTAGACGGCAGCCAAGACGATGACGCTGACCCGGACGCTGATCCGGTGGCGGACTGCACCGACCCGCAGCTCGTCCGCATCGGTGAATATACCCAGCGCGATACAGGCTTCCGGTTCAGCGTCGGGCGTCCCCTCATCCCCAACGTGTCGCTCAACGTCTCGTCGCGGTTTACACAGAGCGACTACTACGCTGAAAACCCGGAGGAACCCTGCGACCCGCCAGCCCTAAACGACACCTGTTCGTTGCCGCTCGCAGGCGCGCTCGCTTACGTGCCGCAGAGCGGGTTCTCGAGCTTTCTGGGCTCGACCGTGGCCTACGACACCCGCGACAACCCCCAGTTCGCCCGCGAAGGCTACCGCTTTACGGTGGGCGGTGGAGTTGGGTTCGGCAACGACTACGACGTAAACGGGGTTCAGCAGGGCTACACCTTTCAGCAGCTCGAGGTCGGGGCGCGCACCTACGCAACACCCTTTGAAAACCGCAACCACGTCTTTGCCTTCCGCTTTGACGCCGGTCACCAGTTTGGCGATGCGTATCCGGACAGCCGCCTGTTTATCGTCGGCGACACCAACAACGAGGCGACGCAGCTTCGCGGTCATCGCCGTGAGGACATCGGCCCGTCGCAAACCTACGCGGCGGCGACGGCTGAGTACCGCTACGACTTCGGGTTGTCGACGGCGGTCACACAGACGGTCGTGGGCATCGGCTTTTTGGACATTGGTTACGCCTCGAGCGTCGCTGGCTTTGACGACTACAATACGCCGATTCTCGGCAGCGTCGGGGTAGCTTTGCAGCTCAACGTCGGCTTCGGGGGCGGGTTGGCGCTGCCGCCGCTGCGTTTTGATTACGGGCTTAGCCTAAAAAACCCGACGGGGGTGTTTGGTTTTAGGCTCGGGTTTAACTTCTAGCTGTCAAACTGACAAAAAAGGGGTTGCGCGGTCGGCAACCCCTTTTATATGGCATTGAAACATCGAGTGACACCATTTTTCCGCAGATATAGGTATACCCCGAGGGCACAGGTCAGCCCTTAATGCGCGTTCTGGGCAACTCTTTTCAAGCTGAGCGTGTAGCCAACCAGATGATACCTGACCAGCGTCAGCGTGCCCAGACGCGGTTACCGTTTCTGTCCATTTTGCGTAAGTAGCCGCTGCTTTTGGTTTCAGCTATCCATCCTGGTGCTTCGCCTACGACGTAGACCTCGGAACCGTCGTAGCTGGTGACGCCCCGTGCACTGTCGCTAGCCGTAGTGCCGAAGCCCTTGCTCCAGACCAGCGAACCGCTGCTGCTGTATTTGCGGACGAATGCGTCGCGCCCACGACTCGTGGTCGTGTAGGCACCCGCGACATAGAGGTTGCCCGCACTGTCTCCTGCTGACCTGAGGGGTTCAGGGCTGTTGAGGCCCGCAACGCTTTTCGACCATAGCTGTTTGCCAGTACCGTCGAGTCTGCGCAGTGTGGTGCCGGTGCGGGTGTAGAGACTCGAGCCGGACACGACTACTTCGCTGACGGCACCGGCTTTTTCCCAGGTCAAACTGCCGCTGCCACTGTAGCGACTCATCCCGGCGTCGCCTGCTACGTAGACGCTGCCGCTGCCGGACACCGCAACATCGGTAGGTGTACCGAAGACGGCGTTCAACTTCCGCTCCCACAGCAAGGTGCCGTCAGTACGGTATTTGCGGACGACCTCCGCGTAGGGTGGGTCGTTGTCTATATCGCCGTCACAATATTCGTAGCCCGTATCGTTGTTCCCAACAGTGTAGATATTGCCACCCGCATCTACAGCGAAGTTCGTGGCATTAACAACACCTTCACTCCAAAGCCACGTTCCAGCCGCATTTAACTTGGTGACTCTAGAGGAGTAGTAGACATTAGCAGCGTCGCAGGACTCACCCTGATAGTGGGTCAAGCTGTAGGAGTTACCAACACTGTCGACGCCTACGCCAAGTGCGCGGTAGCTGTCGCACACTTCCCAGTAGTACTCGGTGTCACACGTGCTGTTATAAGGCTTGTACTCCCATAGCAGCTTGCCGTTCCGGTCATAGCGGCTGAGCGTCGCTTCTTGAGTAGAAAAGTAGCCGTCAGAGTGTTCGCCCTGAGTGAGGGCATATAGGTGTCCACCTCGGTTCACGGCAACGTCGACAGCACCGAACGTGTCTGGTGAGCCGAGCTGCGGCTCGAGCGTCGGCGCGTCTAGGCTTTCGGGGGTTTGGCCGCAACCGGAGATGACGAGCGTGAGAACAGCGGCGGCGAGGACGAGTGGGTGTGTGCGGTACATAATTCTCTCCTAAGTTGAAAATGAGGTCTAACTACGCGGCTAGACACACCAAGCTACCTACGACACTCCCGCCGACTCCTTCAATTCCTCTCACCTGATTTGTAGAGCTAGTCTAGGTCTAAAAGCTTAAGCTAATCTTAAGTTCATGGCACTTACATAAAACTCCGGTTGGCTGCGCGTGTTGTTCGGTGACAGGCCGAGCTGCGCTCGCTATGTGCCGAAGGTGGCTCGGGCATCTTTATAGGCTGAGCGTGTCCTGATTCTCACCCGACCCGTGATAGCATCGCCCTATGTCCGTCCTCAGCGCTCCCCCACCCGAAACGGCGGCCACCCTAAAGCTCGAGGCTGAGCATCTCGTCAAGCGTTACGGGGGCAGGACGGTCGTCGGTGGTGCCAGCTTCAGCTTAAAGCGCGGGGAGATCGTGGCCCTTTTAGGCCCTAACGGGGCCGGAAAGACCACCTCGTTTTACATGATGGTGGGGTTTGTCCGTCCCAACGCCGGGCGCATCGCTATCGGGGGCGAGACCATTACGAAGTGGCCGATGTATCGGCGGGCGCGGCGTGGCCTCGGGTACTTGGCGCAGGAACCGAGCGCGTTTCGCAAGCTTTCAGTCCGCGACAACCTGATGGCGATTTTGGAGTTTCAAAAACTTTCCAAAAGCGAACAGGGCCGCCGGGCCGACGAGCTGCTAGACGAGTTCGGCCTTACGCGACTGGCGAGCAGCCGCGCCGACACGCTCTCGGGCGGTGAGCGTCGCCGCCTCGAGATCGCCCGCAGCCTCACCACCAACCCCGCCTTCATCCTCCTAGACGAGCCCTTTACCGGGGTCGACCCTAAAAACATCCGCGAGATTCAGCTCCTGATCGCTGAGCTGCGCGCGCGGCGAGGTTTGGGAGTCCTGCTGACCGATCACAGCGTCCGCGAAACGCTCTCGATTGCCGACCGGGTGTACCTGATGTTCGACGGCCAGGTGCTCTTTGAGGGTTCGCCGGACGCGTTCGCCGCCGATGAAACCGTTCGCACACATTATCTGGGCAGCGATTTTCAGCTCTGAGCGCGGGCGGCGCAGTGTATTCCTTTGTGTACCCCCTCACCCTCTTCGCGCTGCTCGTGGTGTTGGCGGGTGTTATCGCCTATGCGGGCGACGTTCTCGGGACGACCGTCGGGCGGCGACGGCTGAGCCTATTCGGATGGCGGCCCAAACGCACCGGGCGGGTTGTTGGCATAGTAGCGGGGGTGCTTATCATGCTCAGCACGATGGGCATTTTGAGCCTGGCTTTTCGGGACGCGACGGGGGTGATCTTAAGGTCGCAAAGGGTCGCCGAGGAGCTTGACGCGCTGCGCGGTCAGCGGCGGGCGCTCGAGGAGCAGGTTGCCACCACCCAAGCGGAACTTTCTCAGGCGCAAACGACCATCATCAGCGCCGAAGCGGCCCGCGACGCGGCGCGTGAGGCGCGGAGCGCCGCCCTGCGTATTCGCGCGCGCCTGTTAGAAGACCAGGTTGCGCTGCGCGCCGAGCTGGCCGGACTGGAAGCGCGTGTAGATACCTTGAGTGCCGAACAGACGCGCCTGCAAGAAGAAAACGCCGAGCTCGCGCTTTCAAACGAGACCCTGATGGCAGGCAACGCGGAGTTGAGCGAGCAAAACGCGGCGTATCAGAGCCGCTTTAACAACCTTCAAAATCAGCTCGTGACGCTTCAGACCCGGTTGCAAGATTTGCGGCTGACCTCCAACCGCGAGGCGCAAAATCTGCGTGACACGCTCTCCCTGTTCGAGGCGACCAGTGGCCGCGAACTAAGCTACCGAAAGGGCGAAATCGTTCACTACGGTCTTGTCGCCGCGCAGAACGAAGAGGCCATCTTAGCGGCGCTCGAGCGGTTCGTTTCGGACGCGCAGGAGGCGGTCTTCGCGCGGGGTGCAAGTGGGGTTGAGCTGAGAACCGACCAGCTGCGGGGTCTTTCAGGCGCGCTCGCCGCGTCGCCCGGTGAAGATTTGGTGGTGCTCGTCGCGGCGGACAACTTCGTCGGTACGCCCATCGAGGTCAACGTCGAGGCGTTTCCAAACTCTAAACTGCTGCAAAAAGGTCAGCTGATCGCCAGCCGCCCCATCCACGTAGGGGGTCCCGGCGCGCCCGTAAGCCGCGTCGCCCTCCGCACCGAGGTAGTCCGGCTGGCGCAGGTGAGCCTAAACCGCTTGCAGCGTGGCGGCCTTTTTGAACAGGTGCGGCCTACTCCCTCGGAGGCCGATTTCGAGGTGTTTACGGCGTCGCTGGCACGGCTCTCGGGGCCGGTAATGATCGGGGCGGTTGCCCGCGAGGATGTCTACGTGGCGGGTCCGGCTGAACTCGAGTTCGTCATCTTGTATTAACGTTGGTGGGTAAAGGTGCACACTTTTAACAGGTAGCAGCTGCCCGCCAACGCGGACCGTTTACGGTGCTTTGCGGTATTTGTAGTGGTGCTGACCGTAAGTACGCCCCTGCAAAACACTGCTTTCGGCGACGTTTTTAGCTGCCATGTTGGTCTGATGCAGACCTCATCTTCTAGTATGCGTGCTGGACGGTTTTTGGAAAGATAATTCGGACCCAGCTCAAACGACGCCTGCTATATACTGGTTTATGATTTCCCCGACCTCGGTTCTGCTCGCGGTAGACGCTTCACCCTACTGCACAGCTGCAACCCGTTACGCCAGCTTTTTTAGCGAGCGGTTGCGCCTGCCGCTTCGGATTCTGCACGTGCTGGACAGCCGGGCCGCGGGTGCGCCCGCCGCTGTAGACGTCGGGATAGACGACCTGACGCTCCTCACGCCGCAGTTCGACGCCAGTTTGCAAAAGGTGTTGCAAGAACGGGGCGAAGCGGTTAAATCGAGGACTGAGGTGTTGCTGCGGAGTTTAGGGCTCGAGGCTGACGTCGAACTCTCCGCCGGACTTCCCGCAGCCGAAGTTTTAGCCAGGTCGACGGCTGGAACCTTGAGTGTGCTCGGTAAAGAGGGGGAAACCGCCAGCGTGACGGACGCTGCCAAGCTCGGCACGGTCGCCGAACGGGTCGTGCGCCGCGCCGAAGGCGCAGTCTTGCTCGTTCCCGAAACCTTTGCGGAGCCGAAGCGCCTGCTGCTCGGTTACGACGGTTCGGTGGAGGCTGAAGGGGCGCTCGGGTACGTCGTCGCGCTCGCGCAGGCGCTTCGGCTGCCGGTGGTAGCCCTTAACGCTCATGAAGACGAGGCGGTGGGGCAGACGCAGCTCGAGGCGGTGCGAGAACGTGCTGCGCGGGAAGGGTTGCGCCTCGAGACCGAGTACCGCTACGGCGACCCCGTAGAGGCTATTTTGTCGGCTACGAGAGAAGGCGACGTCGTCGCTATCGGCGCGTTTGGAGCAGGGCGCTTGGCCGAGTTTTTTCGGGGTTCGACAACGGGTGACATCATCCGCAGAGCGAACGTGCCGCTGCTGCTCCACAGCTAGAACGCGCTTTTAAGCTCCGCGGCGAGACGCTCGAGCGCCGCCCGTGGTTCTTCAACGTGCGGCCACGAGAGCACGACACCATCGCCCGACCAGCGCGGCAGCAGGTGCACGTGCAGGTGCGGCACATCCTGCTGTCCCGCCGTGCTGTTACTCTGCACCAAGTTGAGCCCCTCACAGCCCGAAACGAGCCGGATAGCCCGCGCAACCTTGACTACAACCTGAAAAAGCTCGGCGGTCTGCGCGTCGGTCAGGTCGTACAGCGTTTCGACGTGTGCGGTAGGGACGACCAGAACTTTGTAAGGATTGGGTTGCTCCAGGCTCATAAACGCTGCCACGGACGCGTCCCGGTAGACAAAACTCGCCTCGGCGCGGCCCGCTAGAATGTTGCAGAATACGCAGGGCGTCACCTGTCCCGCTTCGCCTCGCGGCGGCAACGCTCCGAGCAGTAGCGCACCCCGTCCCAATCGCGCGCCCACTTTTTACGCCAACTAAACGGCAGGCCGCAGTGCGCGCAGATTTTGCTCGGCAGGTCGGACTTTTTGCGCGCTTTGGCCACGTCCTAGTTTACGGTTCGGGATGTCCGTGCAGCGTGATAGGCTGACCCTACCGGCCCGAACATTTAACTCGGTGAAGCGCTGAGGCTCGAGCAGCGTTTAATAACGCTTAAGTACCCTTAGAAAGTTAAAGCAGACGACCTTGAGGTCGTCTGCTCGCCTGTCAACATTTAAAACCGCTTAACTCAACCTAACTGTTGTGCGAGGAGCTTTTTGGCCTGGTCGGCTATCTGTTTGTACTGCCCCTGCGCCTGTTGCAAAAACTCCGACAATTCGGGATCACCCTGTGCGTCGCTCATATACTGGCTGATGGTGTCCCCACCTTGTAGCGCGTGGTAGAGAACACTGATCAGGTTGTACTGGGCGTCATGCGTTCCTGTTGCTTGAGACATAATTTCCCCCTTTCATCCGGCAGTATAGCGGCACCCCTGTGGGCTAAAAAGTGGGCAAAACGACCAACTTCGGTGCTGAAGCTCTAGGCGCGGACGCCTTTCAGTAGTCCACAGGTCTCAGATAAAACTCGCCGATGGCGGTACTCGAGACGGTCGCCTGGATCGGCAGCTCGCGTTTCCAGTGCGTCCGTGCGACGAGCCCCTTGACGAGTTTGATCTCAGCTTCGTCAAAACCTAGACCCTGAATATACGCGTCTTCAAACCCGGCCAGATGATGGATCAAGATGGTATCGGCCCGCCCATACGAGATGCCCAGGTCGGTTTCGTCGGACTGCCCGACGACCAGGTCCGCCGACGGCGGTTTGCGGCTTATCTCCTCCGGGACGCCCAGGTGCTCGGCGAGCGCGCGCACCTGCGTCTTGAAAAGGTCGCCCAGGGGGTTGACCGGCGCGGCGTCGGCGACGTCGTGCCAGGTATAGTAGCCGAACAATCGCTCCGTCTTGTTGCCGGTCCCTAGATGCACCGCGCCCAGCTCGGCAGCCTTGTCAAAGGCGATGATCATCCGCGCCCGCGCCATGATGTTGCCCAGCCTGTGCGGGGTCATGGTGGGCTCGAGCGCCGCGTAGCCGTCGACCATCCCGGTGATATCGACCGTTTCGGACGGCACGCCAAGAGCGTCGATGACGAGCTGCGCGTGCGCCAGCGAATCGGCGTGTGAGGTCTGGTAGGGTAGCCGCAACGCGTGGACGTTTTTGGCTCCAAACGCCCGCACCGCCAGATAGATCGTCACGGCGCTGTCGATTCCGCCCGAGAGCGGCACCACTACCCGCTTAAACCCCTTGCGCCGCTCCACCTCGTCGCGCAGAAACGCTACCAAAAAGTCTGTCGTCACGGCTAGGTCGAGCGAAAGCGATTTGCGCGGTCGGCCCTCTGCTCTCAAGATGGGCAGAGCGGCGCTACGGTCTAACGTCTCGCTCACCGCACCTCACCGACCTCTTGAAAGGCCCGCACCAGCTCCGGCAGATTCGCGCGCAGGTCGGCCAGGAGCGGGCTCTCGTAGCGGGCGGCCTGGATGCTTTCCAGATGCACGTCGGTGATAATGATCTGCTCACTGAACAGCTCACCTTTGGCGACCACCACGCCGTACGGGTCCATCATGTGCGACATGCCCGAAAAGCCTTTGCCGCCCTCAAAGCCGCTCAGGCAGGTCGTCAGCACATAAACGCCGTGCTCGGCGGCGATACCCTTGGCGGTGTCCTCCCAGCGCTGGGCGTTGGCGGGCTCTACGCCGGTAAGGTCACGGACCGGGCTGGCGGTCGGGATGTATAAGATGTCGGCCCCTTTAAGCGCCAAGACCGCCGCCGTCGAAGCGTGCCACGCGTCCTCGCAGATAAGCATCCCGACGCGACCAAAACGGGTGTCGAAGGCGTCCAGACGCCAGCCACGAGAGACGTAACGCTCCTCATCGAAGACGCCGTAGGTCGGTAGGAACATCTTGCGGTGGACGTGACGGACGCCCGCGTTCTGGGTACCGAGTTCGGCGTAGAGGGCACTGTTAAAAAAGCTGCCGCCGTCGCGCTCGTAAAAGCCGACGCAGATGTCTAGCGGGTCGCGGCGGCCCGCACCGCGCACGGCCTCCTGCAACGCCGTAAAGAGTTGGGACGCGGTGAGCGCCTGTTCACGGACTCCGGCCTGCAAAAAGTAGCCGGTCAGGGCCGTTTCGGGCAGCGTCAGCACGTCTACGCCTTCATCCCCCAACTGCCGAATAATGGCCGACAGGCGTTCTAAGTTTCGCGGAAGCTGCGATTTGTGCGGCTTAAACTGCACCAGCGCGTGACGTATCATCCCCACCATCTTACTGAGCTGGTTGCGTCTCGAGGGTACTTTACCCTTACAGGACTGCCCTATGCGGGCCTCTCACCGTTAGCTGTTTGGAGCAGGGTCCGGGCGTCACCGCAAGCGCACTTTTTGCTCCCTGAGCACACCTGAAACGTCCGCAGGACGCCACCCTTCGGGCTTCAGCTGTTTGCCGTCTTCACGCTGAGGGCCAGCCACTTTTTGCATGTTTGCCCGGTGGACCTCGGCGAAAACAGCGTCGGGTTCTACCCCGAAGGCGACCAGAGCACCGTAGGTGACGTAGAGCAGGTCGGTGAGTTCGTGGACTAGAGCGTGAAACTCGGTTTCTTTACAATCTTCCGAAGACGCTGTTTGAAAACGTGCGAAAGCCTCTAACACCTCTCGGCTCTCCTCCGCGATGAGGGCGTGGCGAAGGGATAAAACGGCCTCGTTCGGTGACGTGGGTACGGGCGGGTCAGCGTACTCAACCGCACTGTGAAACTGGTGTACACGCTCGGCGTTGCTTCTCAAGGTAAGTACCTCCAAACATGCGTTTTTGGTTTTCGAGTGTTTTTGGCCGTCACTCCCCCCTATTCTCGCCGCTGCCGCAGCGCTTCATATAGAAGCAGCGCCCCGGTCGTCGCCACGTTCAGACTGTCCGCAAGCCCTTGCATGGGAATCTGCACAGGCGTACCCAGCAACCATTCCGGTGACAAACCGTTATGCTCCGCGCCCAGCAAGATCGCGGTGCGGCCCCGGTAGCTCACGTCCCAGTAGAGGGTGTCGGTGTGCGGCGTGGTGGCGACTAGCGCAAACCCTTCTTGCCGGAGCCAAGTTCGCAGCACGGCGTCGTCTACCGCCAGCACCGGCAGGCTGAAGACGCTGCCCATGCTCGAGCGGATTACATTCGGGTTTTCGAGGTCGGTGCCACGTCCGGTTGTAAAGAGGGCGTGCGCGCCCGCGCTGTCGGCGGTTCGCAGAAGCGCGCCCAAGTTGCCGGGTTTCTCGAGCCCCTCAACCACCATGACGAGCGCGTCGTCCGGAAGTGACAAATTGCTGAGCTTTTTTTCTTGACGTTTGGCCACTGCCACCACGCCGTCGGGATTTTCGCGGTAGCTGAGCACGTTAAAAGGGGCTTTTGCAAGCTCGGTCAGGGGGATGCCCTCGGTTTCAGCCCTGCGAACAACCCTGTGACCGGAGTCGCCCAAAAAGTCTGGACAGAAGTAGAGGGCCTCGAGACTCACCCCCGCCTCCAGGGCCCGTAAGACCTCTCTAGCCCCTTCGATCAAAAAACGGCCCTCCCGCTCGCGCCCGCGCCGCTCCTTAAGCTTGGCCCTAGCCCGAACTTCGGGGTTGTGGCTCGAGCTGATCCGCTTCACCCACTCACCATACCCGCTATCTTGCAGGGGAGGCCGTCGGGCGCTTAGAGTTGAGTGTTGCATTGGAGAGCGCTATGAAACCGCGTCAGGCTGGCATCGTCTTTATCCTTATCACCCTGTTTCTAGACATCTTGGGGCTCGGCATCGTCATCCCCATCTTGCCCGAACTCATCAAGGAGTTTTTGGGTGGCGACGCCGTCTCGGCGGCGCGCTACTTCGGCCTCATCGCCTCGGTCTACGCGCTCATGCAGTTTTTGTTCGCGCCGCTTTTAGGTGCGCTCTCCGACCGCTTTGGCCGCCGCCCCATCCTGCTGGTGTCGCTTTTCGGCTTGGGTGTAGACTACCTCATCCTGAGCGTCGCCCCGAACCTTACCTGGCTGGTCGTCGGGCGCGTGATTGCCGGGATTGCCGGGGCGAGCATCACCACCGCAAACGCCTACATCGCCGACATCTCGACCCCCGAGACGCGGGCGCAGAACTTCGGCTTGGTAGGGGTCGCCTTCGGGCTCGGCTTTATCTTCGGACCGGCGCTCGGCGGGCTGCTGGGCGGCGTGGACATCCGGTTGCCGTTTCTGATGTCGGCGGTGCTCGCGCTTCTAAACTGGCTCTACGGGTTTTTCGTGCTGCCCGAATCGCTGCCCCCGGCCCTTCGCAGCGGTTTCAGCTGGCGCAAGGCCAACCCTATCGGCAGCATCGGGCTGTTGGGCGCGTATCCGCTGGTAGCAGGGCTGGCGGCGGCGTTTATATTTATCTCGCTCGCGCAGCGAGGTTTAGAGACCGTCTGGGTGCTCTATACCGGCTACCGCTTCGGCTGGGGCGAGCAGGCGAACGGCCTCACGCTCGGCTTGGTCGGGGTGATGGCGGTGCTTGTCCAGGGCTTTTTAATCCGCCCGACGATCCGCTGGCTCGGCGAGCGCCGCACGATTTTGGTCGGTCTGGCCGTCTCGACCCTGACGTTCTTTTTTTACGGCCTCGCCTCGGAAGGCTGGATGATGATCGCCGTGATCGTTGTCGGGGCGCTTGGCGGGGTAGCGGGACCGGCAGTGCAGGGGCTTGTCGCGGGGTCGGTACCACCCGACGAGCAGGGCAAGGTGCAGGGCGCGCTCACCTCGCTCATCTCGCTTAGCAGCATCTTCGCGCCGCTGATCTTTACCAGCGGGCTGTTCAGCTACTTCACCTCGGACGCGGCCCCCTTCAAGCTGCCGGGGGCACCGTTTTTCTTAGGGACAGCTTTTTTCTTGGCAGGTCTTGTCGTGATCGCGCGGCTTTTCAGACGAATTCCAGCGACCGAACCCACCCTGCCTGCGGCTAAACTGGATGGGTCTTAACAAGGAGGACAACATGTCGAACCTGATTTCAGCGAGAGAACTCGGCGCAAGGCTGAGCGCGCCGGAGCTTCGCGTCATCGACGTGCGGGCGTCGCTGACTGACCCACAGGCCGGGAGGCGGCTCTACGGAGCCGGTCACCTTCCGGGGGCCGTCTTTTTAAGTCTGGAAGACGACCTTTCCGGGAGGGCTCAAGAGCACGGTGGGCGGCACCCACTGCCTGATATGTTCACCTTCGCCGAGACGCTGCGAACGCACGGGGTCGGTGACGAGAGCGAGGTGGTCGTGTACGACGATTCCGGCGGGATGATCGCGGCGCGCCTGTGGTGGCTGCTGCGCTACGCCGGGTTTGGCGGTGCGCGGGTGCTCGACGGCGGCTTCTCGGCCTGGACGGAGGCGGGGTTGGCTGTGACGCAAGCCGTGCCCACGTTTGACCCGGTGCCGCTGACGCTGCGGCTGCGGCCCGGAATGGTGGCGAGCATGGCTGAGGTGCAGGCGAAACTCGGCGACGCGGGCGTCACGCTTATCGACGCCCGCTCGCCCGAACGCTACCGCGGCGAGGTCGAGCCCCTCGACAAAAAGGCCGGTCACATTCCGGGGGCGATCAACAAACCGTTTATAGAGAACCTCGAGCACGGCCACTTCAAATCCCCCGAGGCGCTGAGCGCGCGCTTTGCCGAGGCTGCGGGCGAGGTCATCTTGTACTGCGGCTCGGGCGTGTCGGCGGCGCACAACGCGCTCGCCCTCGAGGAAGCTGGGATTAGGGGTGTCAAACTCTACGTCGGCTCGTGGAGCGACTGGAGCAGCCATGACGAGAACCCGGTCGCGACCGGAGATGATACTTGACTGAGATTCGCCGCCGCGCCTACATCTACCTCACCGGATTGGGGGAGCTGGGCCTCGAGGCCGCCGTCTTTCGCCACCCGGATTTCGAGGCGATGACGCTCGGTATTCAGGTTCCCGGCGGGACGATAGAACCTGAGGAGACGCCTGAAGTTGGGGCGTTGCGCGAGGCTCTTGAAGAGTCAGGGGTAGACGGCTTTGCCGCTGTTCCTCACCTAGCGACCGATGTTCGCAGCTATCCGACCGAAGTGACCGAGAGGTTCTTCTACCAGTTTAGGGTCCACGCAGACGTTCCCGATACCAGGAACCATACCGTCAGCGACGGCAAACTCGATAAAGGGATGGTTTTTGAGTATAGCTGGCTGGGTGTGACTGAAGCGAAGCGCGTTCTGAGCCACATGGGCGACTACCTGCATCTGCTCAGCTAAGCTACTCCCCGCATAGCGTCGCCGCCCCCAAAGCCCGGTCAGCACAGATCACGCCCGCGCCGTACTCGGCCCTGTTCATCGCGGGCGTATACCGGGTTGAGCTGAGCAGCCTCGCTTCCACCTCATCGTCGGTCAGCTCCGGGTTCTGGCTCCAGATAAGTGCTGCGACACCCGCGGCAAACGGCGACGCCATCGAGGTGCCGCGTTCACAGTCGTAGGCGCTCTCGGTTGCGCCCTCGAAGGCCGGAGAGATGGTGCTGTAGATGCTGCCGCAACGGTTGTCCCCCATCCCGCCGGGAGCCATAAGGTCGACCGAGCGGCCTGTGGCGCTGTAATTAGAAAAATACGAGCGGGCGTAGTCGGCGTCCACCGACCCCACTGCGAGCGCCCCCGGTGCGTTGGCCGGGGCGTAGATGGCGTCCGCGCTACCCGCGTTGCCCGACGCGGCGACGACGAGTGCGCCCGCGTCCCGAGCTTCCTGCACCGCGTCGCTCAGGGTTTGAATAGTACCGTCCGGGGTGTCGGCTTTGCCGCCCAAGCTCAAGTTGATGATGTCCGCCGGGTAGGGGTTGCGGTTCATCCCATCAACGCTCTCGCCCGCCGCCCAACGGATCGCTCTAATCACGACGCTCGTCGCGGTGCGCTGCGAGTCCGCGCCGCTATCGTCAAAGACCTTGACCGGCAGAAGCTGCACGCCGGTATAGGCGACGCCTGCGACCCCCTTGTCATTATCCCCGCTGGCGACCGCGATTCCGGCGACGTGGGTGCCGTGACGCTGGTTCGCCCCTAACTGTGAGGGCGGGCCGGGGTTAGGATCGTTGTCGCCGTTATAGACGTCACAACCGGGGAGCGTTCGGCCCACCAAGTCTTCGTGGGAAAGGTCGACGCCGCTGTCGAGAACAGCCAGAACGACGCTGCTCTCGCCGGTTTCGAGCCTCCATGCGGCGGGCGCGCCGAAGTCCAGCAGGTGCCACTGCTCACCCAAATAGGGGTCGTCGGGCAGCGTTCCCTCCGGCACGCCGAGCGGGTAGAGGTAGTAGTCGGGTTCGGCGTAGCGAACGCGCGGGTCGCGCCTCAGCGTCTCGGCAAGTTCCGTGACGCTCACGCCGGTCGGAACGCGGACGATCTCGCTCAGAGTGCCGCCGCCAAGCTGGCTCACGACCTCGAGCCCGTAGCGCTCGCGGACGCTGCGTGCTATTTGGGGCGCTGTAGCTTGAGGGGATGTTTGGCGCTCAGACGCACCTTTCTGCGACCCACTCCTCGGTACCGCGCCGCCCCGGTACGACACCAGCAGCCTGCCGGGGACGTAAGCGGCCTTCACGCTGCCGGGGGGCAACGCGGCCTCGGCGGTTTGCGGGGTCGTGTAGCACGTTTCGGAAAGGGGGCTGGTGGGGCCGCGGAACAGGTCGCAGGCGCTTAACGCGGGCAGCAGCAAGAACAGACTAAAAAACCTCATCCCTTCAGTTTAGTCGCAGCCGGTGAAGACGGTGTGATGGAAGTGCGCTTCCACGCGAACCCGCGGCGAGCGCCCGGTTGCTGGAAGATAGCTTGATGAGACCTAGTTTGTCGAGACCCGGTATGCTGAAGAGGTGTCCGAGACCGAGACCACCGCTGCGCCCGCCCGCAAGCTCCGGCACATCGAGGTGTGTTTGGAGCGCGAGGTCGAGTACAAGGCGCGAACAACCGGTTTTGAACGCTTCGACCTGCCCTACTGCGCGCTGCCGGAAACCGACCTAGGCAGCATTGACCTCGGTACGACATTTTTAGGCAAGCGTCTGCGGGCTCCTTTTCTGATCGGGGCGATGACCGGCGGGTCGGCACTTTCAGCGCGCATCAACCACAACCTGGCCGAAGCCGCCGAAAGGCTGGGGGTCGGCCTGATGCTCGGGTCACAGCGCGTGATGTTGGAACACCCTGAAGCTGCCCTCTCCTTCAACGTGCGGAGCCGCGCCCCGACGGCGCTGCTGATCGGCAACTTGGGCGTCGCCCAGCTCAACCGGGGTTACGGACCAAGCGACCTCGAGCGGGCGGTTCTAAGTATCGGCGCGGACGCCCTGGCGCTTCACACCAACCCGCTGCAAGAGGCGTTTCAAGCGGGCGGCGACCACGATTTCCGGGGGCTGGTGCCTCGGCTCTCGGACCTCGTACCGCAGCTGCCCTTCCCGGTGCTGCTTAAGGAGGTCGGTCACGGCCTCAGTGGGGCGGTCGCCGAGGCCGTGCGCGCGGTGGGTTTCTCGGCGCTTGACGTGGCGGGGGCGGGTGGAACGTCGTGGGCAAAGGTCGAGGCGTTCGTGCGCTACGGCGAGCTGCGGCACCCGGAACTTGCCGAGTGGGGGCTACCGACGGCCGAGGCGGTGCAGGAGGTGCGCGGCGCTCTGCCCGAGATGCCGGTCGTCGCTTCGGGTGGAATCCGTTCGGGGTTGGACGCGGCCAAGGCGTTCGCGCTCGGGGCGCAAGTCGTGGCGGTCGCGCGACCTTTGCTAGCACCGGCCATCGAGTCCCCCGAGGCCGTGGTGGCGTGGACCGAGACCTTTTTGTGGGAGCTGCGCGTCGCCATGCACGGCGCGGGCGCACCGGACTTGGCGTCTTTAGCGCAACTTCGGCTCAGACCGTGCTGAGAACGGTTTATCTCAGGCGTGCCGCCAACCCAACCTTACATGCTAACGAATCATGAGTACAAACGCCCTTGTAACTGGGTATGGTGGGGCAGATTCTCGTCTATAGCGGCCTCTATAGGTTGACTTTTTAGTAAACTGGCCTCTATGGCTGCCCGTAACGGGCGGGTGGTGCGGGCTGTTCTTCGAGACGCGCTTGAGGAGCTGCACAGGTCGCACAGGAGGAACTATGCTCGACAAAGAGCTGTCCCGCTCCGCCTGCCGCATCTTTGGCCATAGGTGGGAGCCGCCCAAGTACGCCGCGTATAGAGCGCGGCGGACGTTGGGTGCGGGCAGCGGCCTGATAATAAAGCGTCAGCGGCGGTGCTCGAGGTGTGGTGAGGTCGAGGCGGTAGAGAGGGGCTCGAGCTCTATATAACCGGATCGGGGTCGGGCTGGTACATCCTCAGAGGTTGTTGGGACATAACGGACTGACGGCGTCGCCTCTTTGCAACGACCCAACGCGCCAATAAGGTGTTTGGGTTCTCCGCCCGACGGCAGCAAAAACCCCGAGCTTTGACACTCGGGGTTTTCTGAGTCGGGCCTCTACTTCTTGGGTTTCTCGTCACTCTCTGGTTCAGTTTCGACCGCTTCGGCGTCGACGACTTCGACCGCTATCGGCTCCGTAGACGCGTCCACAACGTCCACGTCTAAGGGTGTCGGGGTCGGCTCGAGGTCGACGACAGGTTCGCCGGACGCCAGCACCGGCTCGTCGGCGAGCGGTTTCACTTCGGGGGCGACGCTCAGCGGGCTGACCGGCTCACCGGACGCGGACACCGGGGTGGGCGTCGTGATGGGCGCGGCCGCAGGTGTGTAGCCTGCGGGCCTACCGGCGACCACGCTAGGCGGCAGCGAGTTGGTCGTGTCGGGCGCGGTACCTTCCGAGACCCTCACGACGCTTGCCCCACCGGTCACGGGCGAACTGCTGACCGTAGCCCCAGCCCCACTCGACCCGCCCGATGAGCCCTCTTGTGACCCTTCGGCGCGTTTTTTGCTCTGACGTTGCAGCAACCGGAAAAGCGCGTACACCGCCGCGATAATGACGACGACTGGGATGATCCAGCGTAGCAGCAGCCACAAAATGCCCGCGATCCACATAAACAGCGAGCCGACGAGGCCGATAATCCAACCTAAAAGCCAGAGAACACCGGTTCCGACGAGCAGCGCGATAAGGCCGAAGACCACGAGTTCGACAATCTCTTGCAGAGAGCGTTTCATATCGCCAGAGTATAGCAAACACTGTATGGGCTGTTGTGCAGTACATCCCCCAAATTGTGATTTGGCTCAGGTTGGGGGCGGCGCTTCTATCTCTAAAGTTACGTACTTGGTACGACGGCACTTATAAACCTATAGGTTAAACTGCTCCGTGCTCCTTAAGCTCGAAAAAATGGTTCATGGCGGCGTCGCGCTCGCTCGCCTTTCAGAAGGGCGGCTCGCGCTCGTCCGGGGCGGGTTGCCCGGTGAACGGGTTAAAGCTGACCTCAAAGAACGCTCGGGCGTGTTGCAGGGCGCGGTGAGCGAAATCGTCGACCCCAGCCCGCACCGTGTCCCGCCGAGCACCCATCCCGGTCTCGACTACAGCCATATGAGTTACGCACATCAGCTCGAGCTTAAACGCAGCGTTGTCGAGGACGCGCTGACGCGCAGTCTTAAGCGACCCGTCCGGGTGCCGCCGACGCTGGCCGCGCCCGAGCCGTGGGGGTACCGCAGCGCTGTTCAACCCGCCGTCTCCCGTACCCCGCTAGGGACCACACTCGGCTACCGAATGCCGGAGAGCGCCACCTTCGCGCCGCTGACACACGACCCGACCGCCTACGGAAGCATCAACCGGGTTTGGGCGCAGCTGCGTGAGGGCGGCGTTCCCAAGGGTGTCCGTGAGGTTGCTTTTCGCGGCAACCCTGAAGGCGAGGTGCTCCTTTGTCTGATCGCCAGCGCTTCGGTTAAAAACTATCTGGACGTCGCGCACAGCCTCGTCCGTGAAGGCGTCACCGGGGTGAGTTACGCCCCTTTTGACGCGCGTGGGCGCTTTCGCGGCGGGTCGGAGCGGCTTACGGGCGCGCGCGTCATCAGGCAGCGGTACGGAGCCTTTGAGCTGAGCGTCACGGCGACGAGCTTTGCCCAACCCAATCCGGCGGCGGCGGCGCGCCTCTACAGTGAGCTGACGCGTTGGGCCGGGCGGGGCGAGGCGGCCCTCGACCTCTACGCGGGGAGCGGCGTGATCGGGCTACATCTGGCGGAGGTCTTCTCTCGGGTTACAGCCTTGGAGCTCGACCGCAGCAGCGTCGTGCGGGGAGAGCGTGACGCCGAACGCTTAGGGGTAGCCAATCTCACGTTCGTCCACGCCGACGCCCGCAAGCTCGCCGAGTTGCCGGACGCCGAGCTGATCGCTGTCGACCCGCCCAGGGCCGGACTCGCTAAGGGTGCGCGGCAGGCCATCACGGGTTCTAAGGCGAAGCGGCTTCTCTACGTGTCGTGTGACGTGGCGACGTGGGCTCGGGACGTGGCTGAGTTTGAAGCGGCGGGTTGGCAGCTGGACCGGGTGCAACCCTTCGATTTTTACCCGCAGACGCACCACATCGAACTGCTGTCGCTGCTGACGCGCTGACAGGTGTTGGCACGAAGGGCTCGTTCGATTTCGGTGAGACAGCTGCTAAGCTGACCCTGTAAGCCACCTCACGGAGGGTGTAGTGAAAAAAGCGTGGTTGCTGAGCGTACTCGCGGTGTTAGGGCTGGGCGTCGCTCAGGCGCAGGAGAGCTATTTCGGGGTAGGTGCGTCGGTTTTGACCAACTTTACCGACGGTGCCGCGCCGCTGCTCAACTTGCAGTTTGGGGGGCCAGTAGCCGACACGCTCGAGCTTCGCGGCACCGTGGACACGCTGCTCTTTCTCTCCAACCTCGGCGCTGATCTGCTCTACGCCTTTGACGTGTCGCCTGAAGTCGAAGGCTACGCGGGCGGCGGCGTGGACTTTGCCTACATCTTTATTCCCGGCCTTGCTGCCGGAAGTGCGTTCGCCCTGCACGGTACGGCGGGGCTCGAGTACCGCACCGGCGCGGTCGGGCTCTACGGCGAGGTGCAGCCCTATGGACTGCTCAGCGCGCCCATCCTTGCCCTCAAAGCCAGGGTTGGTATCAACTTCTACTTCTGACCTCTACCGGAGCTTGGGTGAGGTGCAACCCTGACTTTCGTTATATGTAGCGAAGCAGGCGTCCGTGTTTACTTTGGGGCCGGTTTACTCTACACTCGCATCATGAATAAATTTGACGCTGGCGCACGGTTGGTCTTCCACTTCGCCCGTGAAGAGGGTGAAAAACTCGGTCACGCGTCCATCGGCCCCGAGCACCTGCTGCTTGGGTTGCTCCGCGAGGGCAGTACGGCAAGCCGCGTGCTGGTAGGCGCGGGCGTAACGCTGGACGGAGCGCGCCGCCTCACTGAAGAACTGACGGGGCGGGGTACAGGGGCAAACGATGAACCCGCTATCACCCCGCGGACGAACCGCGTCATGGAACGAGCGGGGCTTGAGGTTGAGCGTTTGGGCAGCAAACGCATCCGCACCGAGCACATCCTGCTCGCCCTCCTCGGCGAGGGTGATGGGGCGGCCTACCGCATTCTGGCGGGGCTCGCTGAACCGGAGGCCGTGCGGCGGCGCATCTTAGAGGCCGCGCTGCCCAGCGAAGCGGTCACGGTCCGTGGTTATTCGGGGCACCCGGCAAGGTTGAAGCTTGCAAAGATATTGGCTACCACGGTTGGAGCCTGACCCGTCTGTTTGCAGTCACGATGAGGAAGCGTCTGTCACTGCTGACGCGCTAGAAGATTCTATTTCAGTGTTGTTATGTTGACTTCGTAAACCACTGATTTATGGAGGGTTGTAACTATGCTGAGGATTGGCTACTCTCAGGCTTATGTACTCGAGCGCCTCCGCCTGAAGAGCCTCGGACCCGCCTGCTGGTTGAACGCCGCCGAGTCGTTGAGCCGGGGGAAGGGTTTGTCTGGGACGGGCACACTCAGAAACGCACAGAGCGGTTCCCATCCCTCTTTGACCTCGTAAACCAGGAGCTTATCTTTGGGTAC
>CADCWP010000295.1 GCA_902806425.1 uncultured Truepera sp. | reverse complement strand
CGAAATATGGGTCGGGCTCAAAGAGCCGTTCGTCGTCCCAGGCGGGCCGGTACGCGGTAAGGGAGTTGTTTTGCAAAAACCGCTGTACGTTGGGCTCCGTCTCCCCCATCACAAAGCGCACGAACTCCCACGCCGGGTCAACAGCGTCGCTCCCCGCGTAGATAAGCAGACCCTGACCCGCGTACGTGCTCGTGCGCCGCCGGAGCGGGTCGTCCGCCCACGCCGGGAGCGGCATCGCCCGCCACTCGCCCGCCATCTCGGGGACGATACCTTTGAGATAATCGAGGCCGAACCAGTCAGGGCTCATAACGGTCAAGACCTGGTCGCCGCCCAAGACTTGCGTGAGGTACGGCGGGTCGTAGATGCTGCCGCGCGGCGGATCGTTGGCGAGGCCCGCGTCTTTAAGCTCGACGAGCCACGTAAGCGCCCGTACCGCGTCGTCCGACTCGACCTGGAGCTGCCCGTCGGCGTCGTAGAGATCGCCGCCCCGCTGCCGCAGCAGCATCTCCCAGTAGGCCGGGTCAAGGGTGATAAGCGCCTCCGCGCCGCTCTCCCCCAGAACCTGCCCGCCCAACTCGGTGAAGTCGTCCCAGGTCTCGATGTCGTCTGCCGAAACCCCGTGCTCGGCGAAGATATCGTGGCGGTAGTAGAGCACGACGGCTGACAACGACTGCGGCACGCCGTAGGTGCGGCCCCCGTAGCTAAACAGGCTCAGGCGTTCGGGGACGATACTTTCGGCGAGACCGGAGCTTTGCAGCCGCTCGGTCAGGTCTAAAAACGGCACCTTGTCGCCGCTCAGGTAGAGGCTGAAGAAGTTTTCGTCTAACTGCACGATGTCGGGCGGGTTCTGACGGGTGCGGATGGCGAGCGCGAGCTTGTCGGCCAACTCGGTAAAACCGTAGGCGCTGACGCTTAGCTCGAAGTCGGGATGTCCGGCCTCGCGGTAGCTCGCGGCCACTTCCTCGTAGTACGCCTTATCGACGCTCGAGCTCACCCAGATGTCGAGCGTCTGCGCCGACGCCGTAGGAACAGAAGCCAAAAGCGCTCCCAAAAGGAGCGCAGCACGTAAAAGCACAAGATCACCTTTCTTGGCCCGCCGGGGCAAACGTGCGCTTGCCCCGGCGAAACGTTATTCGGTTACGGAAAGCGGCGCGAAGGTGTCGGGCTCGCCCCAGGTCCAGCCTTCGGGGTAGTAAATCTGCCCGACGCGCTCGCCCCCCTCCTCGTCGGCGTCGTTCGCGCCTACGGCTACGGGGAGGCTCGCGCCCGGTTCAAGGGTCATTTCCAAGGTCTCCTCGACCACCGCGCGGGGCAGGGCCACCTCCACGGTGTAGCCGCCGTCATGAGGTATGGCCGCCACCTCCGCCTCTTCGATGTCCATCCCGCCGAACGAGTGTAGGTAGGGCGCGGCGTCCGAGACCGCCACGCCGAACTGCTGCGAGCCGAACCAGACCTCGAGCGAGTCCGTCTGCCAGATGGCGTCGCCGGTGCGCTCAAAGACCAGCACGTCGTCGGTGACATCGGCACCGAGATACACCCAGTCGTCGTCGTAGGTGAGGTTCGCCGTAGCGCTGAGGTCGCCCTCGTCCGTGACCTCAGGCGCGTCGGCGACGACCATGCTCGAGCCCACCTGAATCGGTCCCCGCTGGCTCCAGTCCGAAAGGTTGCCGTCCACGGTGATCGGCCCCGGCGCGCGGAAGATGGCGTGGTCCTCGGTTCCGGCTTGCGGCGCGGCGGGAGCCGTGGCGGCCACGGGGGCGGCCCCCTTAAGCCCCTGCATCACGCTTTGAATCTCCTCTTGAGAGAGCGCACGGTTAAAGATGGCCACCTCGTCGAGGCGTCCGTCCCACCAATCGCCTTCGGGAGCGAGGTCGGACTTGGTACCGATGAACAGGCGTCCGTCCGCAGGAGCGGAGAGAGCGCCCCCGTTGGCCTCTTGCTGGGCGACCTGTTCGCCGTCTACATAGAGCGTGATCTGGTCGCCGCTGTAGACCCCGGCGACGTGGTGCCAAGTCTCCAAGGTGATGTGCTCGTCTTGCGGAACCGAAATCAGCCTCGGCTCGGCCTCCGGCCCCGCGTCGAAGATAAACTCGCCGAACTCGAACAGGAGCCGGTAAGCGTTGTCCTCGACGCCGTACTCCGATTCCGGGTCGTAAGAACCCATCTGGAGCACGCGGCGGTTCGGGAACTCGCCCTCACCGTAGCGGTTGAGGTAAACCCAGGCCGTGACAGTGAGGGCCTCCGACGGGCTTAACGCCTCACTCCCGGGTACCGAGATGTAGTTCTGCCCCGGCTGAATCTGCGCCGCGCCGCCGAACTGTCCCTCCGCCCACTGCGGGTTGGTAAAGGTGCCGTCACTCTCGCCCACGGCGTCCGCGACCGTCTCGCCCTCGCCCTCATCGAAGAGCCACGCGGCTACCGCACCTTCGGGAAGCGTTGGAGCCTGCACCGCCGTTTGACCCACCGCTGCCGCGAGTTCAAACGGCAGGAACAGGCCCGGGTCCTTGGCACCGCCGATACCCGAACCCACCTCGAGCCAGCCCTTGCGGCCGTCGCCGTCGCTGTCGTTGGCGATAAAGCTGAACGAGTACAGCTGACCTGTTTCAGCGCTTAGAGGAGCCAGCTCCGCCCAGGGAAGCGCGACTTCGTACACAGTCGCCTGGTCCTCGTCGTCGCGTGTGACCTCGAGCCCCGCCTCGACCAGGCCGGTCTCGACCCCTTCGGGCGCGAGCCAGCGCCACACCTGCGGGCCGTCCTCGGTGAGGGCGAACCCGTACTCGTACCAGCCTTCGGCCTCGCCCGGCGCGCCTGCGGCCAGCGCAAGCTGCAACGAGTCGCCCTGCCACATCTCGCCTTCGGCGAACGTCTGGTCGTGAACGTCGTCCTGGACGCGGGCTGCCAGGTAGAGGTTGTCGTCGTCCCAGCGCAGCCAGACGTTGCCGCTCAGGTCCTCCGGACCGTTATAAGGTTCCATCTGGACCGCGGCGTGCGCCTCTAAGTTGACGCCGGTGGTGTCGCCCAGCTCGGCGAGGTCGCCGTCTACTTGAAGGCTTCCTTGCGTAACAGGGTAGCTCGTGCTCGGGTCGAACGCGGGCTCGGGGGCCGCTACAAACGTGCCCTGACCTTCCTGCTCGACCGTCACCGCGTCGATAGCGGTGGCGCCCTCCTCTGTCGGGGATGAGGTGTAGAGGTAGAAGTACGCCTCCTCCGGATTGAACGCGCCGGGGGTAAAGGTACCCGAGTAGACCTCCTCGCCGTCGATCTGCATGGTGCTGCTAAACTCGCCCTCCCCCTCGGGGGGCGTGATCGTCCAGGTGAGGGTGTAGGGTGCCTGGAGACCCTCGACACCTTCGGGCGGGGTCCAGGTGCCCTCGGCGGACGGCGTGGCGGTCGGCGTGACCCCCTCCCCGCTGACCGTCGCGCGGACGCCGGGGTGGTTCCAGTTGTCGTCACCCTCCAAGTCGCCCACGTTCCAGAAACCGGGGTTCTGCTCGGCGTTGCCCGTCTCCGTGTAGGAGACCGTCACCGTCGTCGTCGCGCGCGTCAGGTCGATGGGCTCGAGCAGCGCGAGGCCAAGCTGACCGTAATCCGTGCCGTTGCCGACGTTTTGAATGGTGAGGTGACCGTCCTCGGCGGCGAGTTGACCGCTTTCGGTGTTGCTGTAGACGCGCCAGATGGTCTCATCGAGGCCGTTTTCAAAGGTGTCGTCTACGAGCGCCGAAGAGGTCGGAGCACCCGCCTGAACCGCCAGCGCCTCAGGCGTCGCCGCCGCCACGAACGTTCGGTCTTCGGTGACGGTCTCGTTGCCCGACCAGTCCCGGGTCACGATGCGGTAGTGATAGGTCGCGTCCGGCGTGAGGTTCGTCAGCAGGTGGACGTGTTCTCCTTCTAAGGCCGGAGCCGGGGCGGTCGTCCGGCCGTAGGCGTCGTCCGGGCCATACTCCACTCGCCCGATGCTGGGCAGCAGGGTCTGCCAGCGGATCTCGTACTGCACCTGATCGGACAGGCTAACCGTTGCCTCACCGACAAGCTCAGGTTTTTGGGCGTAGGCGGATGACGCTACGCTCAGGGCGGCGACCAGCGCGACTTTAAGGTTCACTGCCCCTCCTCCACTTCCGGACGGTTTTCGTAGTTGTCCTGGCCGCTCAGACCCGCGTCTCGCTTGGGGGCGAAGTCGCCGGGGCCGTAGGGCTCGAAATCCTCCAGGTCGGCGTCGTTGCCCCAGTCCGAAAGGACGTAGTTAAGCACGTCGGCGAGCTGCTGGTCCGACAACCCCTGCCAGCCCGGCATCACGCCGTTATAGGTCTCGCCGTCGACCGAGATTTCCCCCTGGAGGCCGTAGAGCAGCAGGTTGCTCAGGTAGTCGCGGCCCCCCTCGGTGTTGTAAAGCTCGGGCGCGTGACCCGCCAAGGGCGGGTAGGCACCGGGGACGGCCTCGCCGTCGGGCGAATGGCAGGTCGTGCAGTTGCCCTCGAAGACCTCACGGCCCGCCTCCAAGTTCACGGTAGCCGGAGCCGCGCCGGTCTCAGTCCCTTCGGCTTCAGGGGTCGCCGCAGCGGGCGTCTGTGAACCCGTCTGGGTCACGCGCGTATCCGGAACTCCCGCGCCGACGAGTTGCACCCAGTTCACGCGCAGGTCAACGGCGTCGCCTTGCAGCGGTTTGGCGACCAAGTAGAGGTCTTGGGTAGCAGGGGTGGGCTCGAGCGGAATCTCCACCGTCTGCCACACGTCTTCGTCGCCAGTCACTTCAGCGCTGCCAAGAAGTGGACCGGTGCTCCCCCCGGCGCGCAGCTCGAGCAGCCCGCCGGTCGTCCCCGGCGACGCCCGCACGAACGACGACGACCGGCCCGTCAGGTTCACGTCTTGCCACGCCAGATAGTCGCCCGCGGCTGTGGGGCTCGCCTGCTGCACCGCTTCACCCGCCTCCTCGTCGGTGGTGGGCTCGAGTTCAAACCCGGCCACGCCGTCGTAAAGGCCCGCCTGCAAACGGGTCAGGCGTACGGTGCGTTCAGAAGTCTGCGACAGGCCGCCCGCGTCGGTCGCGCTCAGCGCGACGCGGTACTCGGCCCCATCGTCCCACCCTGCACCCTCTTGCACCGGCAGTTCGCCCTCGTTTCCGGTAAAGCTGACGACGTCGCGTTCGCTGCCGTCCGGTAGCACCTGCGTCACCGTCCAGCTCAGGTTCTGCGGCGGCACGGTGCCGTCCTCGGGGTCGGCGGCGGTAGCGGCCAAGCGCAAACTTACGGTCGGCTCGATAAGGGTGCCCGCTGCGGGCGAGGTGATCTCGGGCGTCGGCGCGGTGTTGCCTACGGTCACTTGGGCCGTCTGCGGTCGGCTCTCCTGCCCCTGCGCGTCGGTCGTCACCAGGGTCGCGGTATAGGTCCCGTTGTCAGCGTAGGTATGGCTCGGGTTGGCCTCGGTAGAATTTGCGCCGTCGCCGAAGCCCCAGGCGTAGGAGAGAGGGTCGCCGTTCGGGTCGTAGGCGTCGTCGCTGCTGAAACTCACATCCAAGGGAGCTTGGCCGGAGAACGGCTCAGCCGTCGCCGCCGCGATGGGCGCTTCGTTACCCTCGACCCAGCGGTAACGCGTGACCTGCGCGCCCGGTGCCGGGTCCCAGAAGCCGGTAAACTCGGCAACGTAGAGGCTGCCGTCCGGCCCGACCTCCATCGAAATGGGCGAGGTTTCCTCGAAGGTGTCGAAGGTCTTGATGTCGGTAAAGCGCCCGTCCTCTACGTCCGCCCACTTGATCCAGCGCCGCGACCAGTCGTAGATGAAGACCTTGTCCTGAAACGCCGCAGGAAAAGCAAACTTTTCATCGTCGAAGCGGTAGACCGGCCCGCCCGAGGCGCTGCGCCCACCGGTTTCGTAGGTGTACTCCCACAAGGGCGTCTTGAAGTTCGGGATGTCGGCCGCCGTCCACTCGTTGTAGAAGAGTTTGCCGGACTCGCGCGGCCAGCCGAAGTTTTCGCCACCCTCGCACGAGACGTTGTACTCATCATAGGTTACGTCCTCGTCCGGCCCGACCACGCCGATATAGATGCAGCCGGTTTCGGGATCGGACTGAATGCGGTAGGGGTTGCGGAGACCGTAGGCGAACACTTCCCAGCGCACGCCCGGCTCGCCGAAGAAGGGGTTGTCTTTGGGGATGGTGCCGTCTTTGTTGATCCGTAAAATCTTGCCGCGCAGGTCTTGCAGGTTCTGCGCGGTGCGCTCCGAGTCGGCCAGCCGCGACCAGTTGTAGCCGTCCAGGTTGTTGCGCGCCACAAAGGCGTCGATGCGCTCCTGGCTCACTTCCCAGTCCGGATAGACTTCAGAAAAGCCGGTGTCGCCGGTTGAGATGTAGAGCTTGCCGTCCGGACCCCACTCGAGGTCGCCCGCCTGGTGGCAGCACTGCGGTTCGGTCGGGACGCGCAAGATGACCTGTTCCTCGGCCCGGACGAGCCTGCCGCCTCGCCACGGCACCTTGACGAGCGTGTTGATAAACGTCTCCTGCTCGGCGTAGTAGAGGTAGACGTAGGGCTGACCCGAGTAGAACTCGGGGTCGACCTCGACGCCGTAGAGCCCGTGCTCGATGTTGGTCGGGTCGGTGGTGGCGATCTGGGCGATCTGCGTGGTCTCGCCGGTAGCGGCGTCGTAGCGGTGGAGTTTGCCGCGCAGCTCGGCTATCCAGACGTCTCCGCGCGCGTCGACCGCGATGTCATCGGGCCAGATGTTCTCGGCGATGGTCTCTTTGACGCGGCGTCCGGAGCAGTCGGTCTCCGTCAGACCCGCCGCGACGCGCATCCCGCCCAGAAGGTGCGAGATGAATGTTGGATTGCGCCACGACCCCGCCGCCCCGCCGAGCGCGGTATAGAAGACGCGCCCGCCGTTCGCGTAGCGGCACCAGGCCACCGGAAAGTCGTTGCTCGAACTGTCCGCCGGGCCTTGGGGGACGCCGATGCTGGTGGTATCGACCGAGGCCAACACCCGCGACCCCCAGCGCGGGTTCGTGTCGAGCGTGTAGAGCACGTCGGTGGTGGTCAGACTGCCGTCCAGGGTCGCTACCGCCGGGTTTTCGGGCTCCTCGAGCACGACGCTCATGCTGGTCAGCGGCGCTTCGGCGTCGGGGGTGACGAGACCGCCGCCGAGCAGCTCGCGGTAGGCGTCCCAGCTGTAGTTCGTGGCTGCCGCCGAGGCGGTACCGACGAAGCCTTTGCCGTCCTGCAAAAAGTCCAGGATGGCGGCCTTTTGGTCCTCGCCGAGCGGGATGTTGCCGCTCGTGTTGGCGAACATCAGCAGGTCGTAGTCGGCCAGGGTCTCGGCGGTCAAGGCGCTGGCGTCCTCCAGCAGATCGAGCTGAAATTCGCTTCTACCCGAAAGGTCGGCCATCGTCTCGCGGGCGGCTGCGACCGCTGCGGTGGCGGCCTCGTCGCGCTCTCCCGCCGCGCCGGTAAACATCAGCACACGGGTTTTGTCCGGGGTATCCGCCGCAAACATCTCACCGATGCTCTCATACACCCTCTCCGGCTGCACCGCGCGGGCGCGGATGTTGCGGAAGTAGACCCTCGAGTCCGGATCGTGGTTCTGCACCCCGAGGTAGCCTTCACGCCCCCGGTCGCCAAAAAAGTCGTTGACCTTTTCGCCGTTTAGGAAGACCTCGTAGCGCTGCCCGGTCACGCGGATACGGTAGGTGTTCCACTCGCCTGCGGGCCGCGAGTTGAGTTTGGTGGGCGCGGAAAAGGTATACACCGCCCCGGTGTGGCGGTCGGGCGCGTCGGTGTCGTCGATCTGAATCTCGTAACCCGCGTCAACCGCGTCGAAGGGGTCGGCGGTGATCTCCGGAAAGCGGACGAAGACGCCCGAGTTCGCCGCCTCGGCGTCGTCGACCCGCCACTCGAGCTCGAGCTCGAAATCTCTAAAGGTCTGCTCCTTGTAGACAAAGAGCCCCAGACCGCCCTGACTCACCATTGAGCCGTCGTCTAGGAGTTCAAAAACCCCCGGCCCGGACATCGTCCAGCCGTCGAGGCTCGAGCCGTCGAACAACGTCTGCCAGCCGGACGGCTGATCTTGTGCCGTCGCAGCGCCACCTAAACCCAGCGCCAACGAGACCAGCACAGCCCAATACGTGCGTTTTATCATTACCCCCCTCACCGTGCAGCCTGCGTCTGCGCGCCCGTCCAACCTGCCGCCTCTGCCTGCGCCATCACCGCGTCGAGGCCGCCCTCTTGCCGCACCGGCGCGACCTTGCCGTCACCGTTTGCGTCAACGCCCGTTAGAGCTTTTTCCAAAAGCGGCACCAGTGCCTGCGCGTGCGCCTGCGCCATCGCCGTGTCGCCTTCGTAATCGGTTTTGAGGATGTTGAGCGCCTGCGCGTAGGTCTCGAAGAGCCAGCCCGTGTCAGCGGTGCTGTTCCAAAAATCTACCGGGTAGTCCCAAACATAGGTCAGGTCGACGCGCGGGCGCTCAGACTTCTCGCCGTAGAGCACCCCGTCGTCGAGCCACGTCCAGCCAATGACGTTGCTTAAGGACGCGTCGGCCCGCTCAGCGGCCTCCGCCGCCGCCTTGGGTGTGTTCCTACGGCGCTTGAGGTCACGGAGCTGTTCGCGGGCATAAAGGCCATTGCCGACGATGCCGTGTTCGGGGTCGCTCACGCGCCAGCGCTCGTTCCAGCCCAAGAACCGCGCGTCGGCGTCGCCGCTCCGGGCCATGTCGGCGTCAACGCCCCAGACCGCCGTAAAGACCTCATTGACCGCCGCTTTAACCGCTTCCACGTTTTCGGCGCTCGCGGCAGCCTGCGCGGACGCCAGCGCACCCTGCGTAAGTTCTTCGACCGTGGCGAGCGCCCCCCCGATGCGCGCTGAGATCCCCGGCCGCGGCTCGAGGCCCAAAACCACCGGCAGCGCGTCCCGCAAAAATTCGTAACTTCGCCGCGCCACCGTGAGATGGTCTCTCGGGTTGTCGTGCTCGACCACGAGCCACGGCACCCCGGCGTCCGCTACGGCGGGCAAGATCGCGTCCCAGTCAAGCGTGCCGTAGCCGACCTCAGCCCAGCCGTCCTGATCTTCTTCACCCTCGGGCGCGTTGTCTTTGGCGTGTACACTGACGATGCGTCCCGCGTGAGCCGCGACAAACGCCGCCGGGTCGACGCCGCCCCGTGCTACCCACGCCAAATCCGCCTGCAACTTGAGGTCGTCAGGGTCGGCCGCGTCTAAAAGATGGTCGATAGCCCGTTTGCCGTCCAACATCTCCATCTCGTGGGCGTGGTTGTGATACGCCAGCGTCATCCCGGCCCCCTTAAGCCGCGCCCCAATTTCGCCGAGTTCAGCGCCGAGCGCCTGCCAGCCCGCGGCGTCCTCGGCTTCGGCGTAGGGCATGACGACGTTCGTGTTGCCGAGGGCTTTGCTAAAGGCGATCAGCTCGTCCAGCCCGTCCCGCAACGTGTCCATATCGACGTGCGTCGAGGCGACCTTGAGGTCGTACTTTTGTAAAAGTGCGTTCATCGCCTCCGCGTTCAGGTCGTGCGTGCCGACCGTTTCGATCCAGCTGTAGCCAGCGTCGGCGGCGAGCGCCAGCTGTTCTTCAAACACGCCGCCCTCGACCGAGCCGAAGGTGCGAAGCGAGTACATCTGCAAGGCTACCGGCAACTCCCCCGCCGCCAAGCGGGGGTCGCGGGCCACCGTTACCGGCCCTCCGGCCTGACTTTGCACAGCTTGACTTCGAGTAGCCTGATCCTGAACCGTCTGATCGCTCTGCCCAGCACCCGCTGCTGACGCCGACGCCGCGCCCAGCGGACGAATCTTGAGGTTGCGAAACCACACCAGGTCGCCGTGATCTTGCAGCGCGATGTGGCCCATGTCCGCCTCACCGTAGGGCCAGTCGGCAAATTTGCTGCCCGCCACCCGCTCCTCCCACTCCGGGCTGTGGAGTTCGTACTCAACAACCTTTACCCCGTTGAGCCAGTGTTCGACGTGGTTGCCTTCGACCAGGACGCGGGCGGTGTTAAACATGCCTGCGGGCATCACCGTAACTTCGCTGGGCTCATTGAGCGCGTAGTTCGACCCGGCAGAGGTCCGCGTGTCGTGGCCGTCAGGGTGTACGGCGTTATTTAGAATCTGCATCTCCGGGCCGGTCTCGTAGACCGCGTCGCCCTCTTCGGTGACGTTAAAAAAGACCCCGCTGTTGCCGGGTTGGCCGGTCGGGACGCGCCACTCTAAGGTCAGCTCGAAGTCGTCGTACTGCTTTTTGGTGATGATGTCGCCGCCACCCTCGGCGGCTCGCACGAGGCAGCCGCCGCGAACGTCCCAACCCGTGGTGGGCATGGCGTCCTGCTTAAAGCCGCGCCACGCGTCCAGGCTCTGACCGTCAAAAAGCAGTTCCCAGCCGTCGGCGCGCTCCGCTTCGGTGAGGGCGTTGGCTGGGGCGTGGGGCTCGAGCAGGCCGTAGGTGGCGCACGTTTCGGAGGTAGCGTCCGTGTCCGACCGACCCAACACGGCGGGCAGCTCGGCACTCAAGAACTCGAAGGAGTCGGCGATGGTCTGGTAGTCTGCCGGTTGATCGTGTTCAACGATGTAATACTGCACCCCCGCTTCGTCAGCAGCAGGCAGAACGGCGTCCCAATCGAGCCTGCCGCTGCCGACCGTGGCGAACCCGCCTTCGTCCTCACCCTCACCTTCCGGATAGTTGTCTTTAGCGTGAATGCTGATAACCCGGCCCGCGTGGTCGCTGAGGAGCTGGGCTGGGTCCTGTCCGCCCCGGTCGATCCAGGCGACGTCCGCCTGCCACATCAGGTTTTCAGGGTCGGCTGCGTTCAAAACATGGTCGATGATGAGTTCGCCGTCAATCTCTTCCATCTCGAAGTCATGGTTGTGATAGGCGAGTTGCATCCCTGATTCTTTGAGCTGCGCCCCGATCTCGCCAAGCTCAGCGCCGAGTTCTTGCCAGCCCGCAGCGTCTTGGGGACGGTCGCCTTCGCCCAGGTAGGGCATGACGATGGTGGTGTTGCCGATGGCCTCGTTAAAGGCGACGACGCTCTCCAGGTCGGTCCGCAGGGTGTTCAGATCGACGTGTGACGAGATGACCGCGAGACCAGTCTCGTCTAACAGCGCGTTCATCTCTTCAGCGCTTAGATCGTGAGTCCCGACGGTCTCGACGTTACGGTAGCCTGACGCGGCGGCAAACCGAAATTGCTCCGGGGCGCTGCCGAGGTCACGCAGTGTATACATCTGTACGGCAATGGGCAGCTCGGCCTGAGCGCCACCTGTCGCACCTACGGATTGCGACTGGGCCAGCGCTCCTCCCAGAGCGATCACCGACCCCGCCGTCAGCACCAACGACCATCTCTTCATCGTCCCCGTCCTTTCAACACGCAACCCCGTGGACACGCGCCCTCCACCCAACCCGAGGGCGGCGTGGTAAGAAACCTGGAAACAGCCTTATTGTTTACCCCTGACTTTAGACCGGTCTTGTGGAGGCCGTCAAGCTCAATAACTGGCCTAAAGTAGGTCAAAGTACAAACTTTAGTCCAGTTTTTCCTACACATTTTCGAGCTGAAGGCGGAACAAACTTTAGGTATCATTTAAGCCAAAGACATCCACCTCGACCCGTTTCGGGTCAATTTTCGACCTTGACAGGTCATTCAATCGTGTTTATAGTCGTGATTACAGTTAAATGTAAGTTACAAGTCCTTTAGGCGAGAGAGGGCGGTTACAGCAGGTGCAGTAACCCTTAATGAGGAGACGTCGTGGCGTTGGTTGGTCGTTACAGCTCAGTAACCGAACTTCTAGACCTGCTCTCGTACGACGAACGTGCCGTACTGAGGTACTTGGTACGGCGCAAAGAGGGGTCGCGCTCGGAGATCGCTCGAGCCCTAAACTATTCCAAAACCAAAAGCAACAACCTCGTGGCCGCGCTGCTCGCCTGCGGGCTCCTAGCCGAGGGCGACGCCAACGTCTCGACGCAGGGGCGGAGCGCCTCGGCGGTTGGGCTGCGCGCCGACCTCGCCTGTGTGCTGGGTATCGACCTCGGCGCGACCAGCGTCACCTTGGGGCTCGCCGACAGCCACAGGCGACTGCTGGGGAGTCGTTCGAGCGCCCTCGATGTGCGGGCGGGGCCGACGCCGTGCCTGAGCCAGATCACCGGCATGATCTACGCGCTTTTAGATGAAACCGGCGTCTCCCCCGGTGAGGTCGCCGCTATCGGCATGGGCGTGCCGGGGCCGGTCGAGTTCCGCACCGGGCTGCTGATCGCGCCGCCCATCATGCCGGGCTGGGAGGGGTACTCGATCCGCGACCACCTCGGTGAGGAGTTCGGCGCGGCGGTATTTATCGACAACGATGTCAATGTGATGGCCTTAGGTGAAGCCTGGAACCACAGCGAGGGTTTTACGGACGCGATCTTCGTCAAAGTCGGAACCGGCATCGGCGCGGGCATCCTTTGCCGGGGCCTCATCTACCGGGGTGCAGACGGTTCGGCGGGGGACATCGGGCACATCTGCGCCGACCCGCAGGGGCCGGTCTGTCCCTGCGGCAACGTGGGGTGTTTGGAGATGCTGGCGGCAGGTCCGGCCATCTCCAAGCAGGCGCAAGCTGCCGCCGCGGGCGGCCACAGCGACCTGCTGGCGGCGGTACTAGCCCGTGCAGGTCATCTGACGCCCCAAGACGTAGGCAAGGCCAGCCGCGAAGGGGACGCCGCCGCGAACGCCATCATCAAGGGGAGCGGCGAACGCATCGGGCAGACGCTCGCGGCCCTGATCAACTTTTTTAATCCCGAGCGCGTCATTATCGGCGGCGGCATTACCAAAGTCGGGTACCTCTTGCTGGCGTCCATCCGGCACGCCATCTATCAGCGCTCACTGCCCCTCTCGACGCGGCACCTGGTTATCGAATATAGCCAGCTCGGTGACGTCGCGGGCCTGATCGGCGCGGTCGCGCTCGCCTGGCAGGAACTTTTAAAAGCGCCCGCGTCCACACCGCGGCCCGCTGTGACCCCGGTAGGAGGCGTCTAGTGCTCGAGGCCCACCACATCGCCAAGGACTTCGGTCCTGTTCGGGTGTTGGACGACATCTCGCTGACTCTGGAAAAGGGTGAGGTCCACGCCCTTTTAGGTGAAAACGGCGCGGGTAAATCGACGCTGATGAAAATCTTGTCGGGTTACCTGAGCCCGAGCGGCGGTACCCTTAAGCTTGACGGCCAGAACGTCGGCTTTAGGCGCAGCCGCGACGCCGAAGCGCAGGGCGTGGTCTTGATCCACCAAGAGATCAACCTCGCCGACGACCTCACGGTCGAGGAGAATATCTTTTTGGGCGTCGAGCAGCACCGGGGACCGTTTGTCCGGGGCCGTGAGATGCGAGAACGCGCAGCCGAGGTATTGCGCGAGCTAGAAACCCCCATCGACCCCCGCACCCGCGTCGGACGGCTGAGCGTCTCGCAAAAACAGATGGTCGAGATCGCCAAGGCCATCACCCGCGACGTGCGCGTGCTGCTGATGGACGAACCCACCGACGTGCTGACCGGCAGGGAAACAGAAGTTTTGTTCAAGCTCATCCGCCGTCTTAAAGCGCAGGGTGTGACGGTCGTCTACATCTCACACAAGCTCGAGGAGGTCGCCGAGGTTTCCGACCGGGTAAGCGTCCTCCGCGATGGGCGGCTCGTCACGACGCAGCCGACGCGCGAGCTGAGCCAAGACGAGATGGCCAACCTCATGGTCGGCCGCGAGTTGTCCGATATGTACCCGCCCAAACGCCCCCCCGGCACCGAGGTGGTGTTCACCGCCGAGGACGTATCGGTACCCGGCTGGGCGGAGAACATCTCGTTCGAGCTGCGGCGCGGCGAGGTCTTGGGGTTTGCCGGACTCGTCGGGGCGGGGCGCACGGAGCTGTTCGAGGGCATTTTAGGCCTGCGCAAAAAGACCGGCACGCTGACCCGAAACGGTCGCCCGCTCACCATCGGCACGCTGCGGGACGCCGTAGCGGCGGGGATCGCCTACGTCAGCGAAGACCGCAAGGGCAAGGGGCTCGTCACCGAGATGGCGCTCCGGCCCAACCTGACGCTCTTGGCCCTTAAAAAGTACGCTGACCCCTTTATCAACCGGAAACTCGAGGCCGAGGCGCTTGCGGGCGCGGTGCGCGACTTCAGCATCCGCGTTCCCAACCTCAGCGCCAAGGTCAGTTCACTTTCAGGCGGCAATCAGCAAAAACTCGTGCTCGCCAAAATCATGGAGGTTAGCCCCGATATTCTGGTGTTAGACGAACCCACGCGCGGCATCGACGTCGGCACGAAACGGCAGATTTACTTTTTCGTCCAGAAACTTCTGGACGAGGGTAAAGCGTGCGTCCTCATCTCGTCTGAGCTGCCTGAAATCGTCGGACTCTGCCACCGCGTCGTGGTGATGCGTTCGGGTGTGCAGATGGGCATCTTGGAGGGTGATGACATCAATGAGAACGAGATCGTCCGCTACGCCACCGGCCTAAAACGCAGCGACCGGCCGGGCAAGCCGAAAGGAACACCCGATGCAGCCAGAGCCTAACGTCCAGGTACCTGCGCGGCGCGGCGCACGGTTCGATGTCCGCACGCTGGGGCCGCTGCTCGGTTTGATCGCCCTGTTTGTTGTGGGAGCGCTTATCAACCCTGTCTTTTTAAGCCCGACAAACCTTTTTAACGTCCTGACCCGAAGCGCGTTTATCGGCATTATCGCGGTCGGCGCGACGTTTGTCATCATCACCGGCGGCATCGACCTGTCGGTCGGGTCGATGGCGGCCTTTATTGCGGGCGCGATGATCATCACCATGAACGCGGCGGTGGGCACCTTTGGGGCCGGGGTCGTAACGGTTTTAATCGGCGTGCTGGCGTCGCTGCTGCTGGGGCTCGTAGCCGGACTTGTCAACGGCCTCACCATCACGCGGGGCCGTATCGCCCCCTTTATCGTCACGCTCGGGACACTCGGCATCTACCGCTCGCTGGTCACCTACTTTGCAAACGGGGGCACGTTGTCGCTCGACTTCGCGGTGCGCTCCGTTTATGGGCCGGTCTATTCGGGGTCGCTTTTAGGGGTGCCGTATCCGATCTGGGTGTTCGCGGCGGTTGCCGTCGTCGGCAGCGTGGTGCTCCACCGCACCCGTTTTGGGCGCTACGTCTACGCAATCGGTTCCAACGAAAAAGTCGCCCGCTACTCGGCCATTCAGGTCGACCGCGTGCAGACGCTGACCTACGTGTTGCAGGGGCTCTGCGTCTCCTTAGCGACGATCATCTATGTGCCGCGCCTGGGATCGGCCTCGGCGAGCACCGGGGTCTTGTGGGAGCTCGAGGCCATCGCCGCGGTGATCATCGGCGGCACGGCGCTCCGGGGCGGTTCCGGGCATATCTGGGGAACCGTCGTCGGGGCGATTATGCTCTCGACCATCGGCAACGTCCTTAACTTAACCGGTTTTATCAGCGAGTACCTAAACGGCGCGGTGCAGGGCGTCATCATCATCGCGGCGGTTTTGTTGCAGCGTCGGGGTGGCGAGAGTGAGTAGTGCTCGAGCAAGACCCACGGCGCGTCGGTATAGGGGGTGCCTGATGGGGTAACCGACACCGCACCAGCGTCCACAGGTTGCTATCAACCACCCAAACAAACCCGATTAGAACGAAAGGAACTACTTGATGAAACACACACTATTGACCGCTACCGCTCTCCTGGCGTTAGGCGCAGCCCAAGCACAAGAGCAGGTGACTATCGGCGTATCGATTCCCACGGCCACCCACGGCTTTATGGGCGGCCTCAACTTCTGGGCAGCTGAAACCGAAAAACGCGTCGAGGCCACCTATCCGAATATCGACGTAGTGATCGTAGCGGCAGCCAACGCCGACGAACAAGCCAACGACCTCCAAGACCTGGTCGCTATCAATCAGATCGACGCGCTCGTGGTGTTGCCGTTTGAGTCCGACCCGCTGACGCAACCCGTCGCGCAGGTTAAAGAGCAGGGCGTGTTTATCACCGTCGTCGACCGCGGCTTGGCCGACCCCAGCATTCAAGACCTCTACGTGTCGGGCAACAACGTCGCCTTCGGCCAGGTGGCGGGGCAGTTTTTCGCCGACACCTTGAGTGAGGGCGACAACATCGTCATCTTGCGCGGCATCCCGACGACCATTGACACAGAACGCTTTGACGCCTTTATGGCGGCCATCGAAGGCAGCGGCATCAACGTTCTCGACGACAACTACGCCAACTGGAACCGCGACGACGCCTACACCACCACCCAGGACTTTTTGACGCAGTTCCCCGACATCGACGCCATCTGGGCCGCCGACGACGACATGGCTGAAGGCGTGGAGGCGGCGGTGCGCGAAGCGGGCCGCGAGGGCGACCTGTTTATCGTGGGCGGCGCGGGTAAAAAAGAGATCGTCCAGCGCATTATAGACGGCGACCCGCTCTATCCGGCGAACGTCTCGTACTCGCCCGCGCAGATTTCTACGGCTATCGAGACGACGGCGCTGAACTTCGTCTCCTCCACGCCCATCGTCGGCGAGTACCTGCTCGAGTCGGTGCTGATCACCCCCGAAAACGCCGAGCAGTTCTACTTCCCCGACTCCCCCTTCTAAGGTCGCTTATTCTAAAGGCGACCTCAGCGTCGCCTTATTTTTTGGAGGAACGATGGCGCGACCCGTCACCCTGTTTACCGGCCAGTGGGCCGACCTGCCGCTGGCCGAACTCGCGCCTTTAGCTAGAACTATGGGCTACGACGGCCTCGAGCTGGCCTGCTGGGGGGATCATCTGGACGTCAGTAAAGCTCTGGAGGACGACAGCTATATCCAAGGCCGCTTCGACCTTCTGGCGCAGCACGGCCTCAAGTGCTACGCCATCTCGAACCACCTGGTCGGTCAAGCGGTGTGCGACCCTATCGACGACCGTCACAAAGCCATCGTGCCCGCACACGTCTGGGGCGACGGCGACCCCGAGGGCGTGAGGACGCGCGCGGCTGAGGAGATGCAAAACACTGCCCGCGTCGCTGCCAAGATGGGCTTGGGGGTGGTCAACGGCTTTACCGGCTCGTCCATCTGGGGTTCGCTGTACGCCTTTCCGCCGACCTCTCAGGAGTATTGGAACAAGGGCTTTGAGGACTTCGGACGGCGTTGGGGGCCGATTCTGGATGTATTTGACGAAGTGGGCGTCAACTTCGGGCTCGAGGTCCACCCCACTGAGATCGCCTTCGACGTCGCCTCGGCGGCGCGGGCGTTGGAGGCGGTCGGGAACCATCCGCGTTTCGGCTTCAACTACGACCCCTCGCACCTGGGCTATCAGGGCGTCGATTACGTAAAGTTCATATACACCTTCGGCGCGCGCATCTTCCACGCCCACATGAAAGACGCCTGGTGGGGCCACGGTACCGGCGAGGCGGGCGTGTTCGGGGGTCACACGGACTTCGGTGACCCGCGCCGCTACTGGGATTTTCGCAGCGTCGGGCGCGGCAACATCAACTTCGAGACTATCATCGTGGCCCTGAACGACGTCGGCTACGCGGGGCCGCTGAGTATCGAGTGGGAGGATTCTCGGATGGACCGAATACACGGTGGCACCGAGTCGGCGGCGTTTGTAAAACGGCTCGACTTCGCGCCCGCGGCGGGGGCGTTCGACGCGGCGTTCGGGCGGGACGCTTAAACTTAACGCCATGCGCGCGCGGCTGATCCAGAGTATCACCGTAGACGAGTACCTCGAGGCCGAAATCGACGCTGAGGCCCGTCACGAATACGTCTACGGCGAGGTCTTTGCGTTAGCTAGGGGCAGCGTCACGCACAACGTCATCGGGGCGAACGTCATGCGGTTGTTGGGAAACGCCGCTGCCACAAGCGACTGCCGCGTCTACGGCAGCGACATGAAACTTCGCAGTGAAGAAGGCCTCTTTTATTATCCTGACGTGATGGTGGTCTGCGTGCCCCCAGCGGATGACCTTTACAAAACGTCACCATACGTAGTTGTGGAGGTCGTCAGTCCGTCTACAGCGCGCAAGGACAGACTCGAGAAACGCTTTGCGTATCTGGCGCTGGAGAGCGTGCAGTATCTGCTCATCGACTCCCGCAAACGTGCGGTCACAGGCTACTACCGGCAGCCGCAGGGATGGGAGGAGCGCCTCTTTGCGCCTAGCGACGCCGTTCCGGTGCCCTGTGTAGATGCGACGTTGAGCTTTAACGAGCTGTACGACAAGACATCTTTATGAATAGCGAGGCTTTATGCAACGACCTAACCTAGGCCCAGCGAAGGCGGCGGGGTGAGGTCCTCACCACAAACCTTGCTCGTATTTAGAGGACCCGTAGGCGTCGGCAAAAGCGCGCTGAGCCGGGCTTTGGGTAGACGTCTGGGCTGGCCCGTGGTCGATAAGGATGACTTTTCGGATGTACTGATGGTGCATATGGAGAATTACGGCCCACTGGCTTACGAAAGCATGTTCTCAGTGGCCGGGAGCCTGCTACAACAGGGCTTCAGCGTGATCTGTGACAGCCCGCTGCGCGGCAGGGCCGGTTATCTGCACGCCGAGAGGGTGGCACAAACCCCGGCGGCGTTGCGGGTCGTGACCTGCACGCTCACAGATGAGGCGCTCTGGAAGACGAGGCTCGAGACGCGGCAGCGCCGCCCCGCGCACGTTCTAAAAACGTGGGAGGATCTCCTGCGCTACCGGGAACAGGCACGTTCGGACTTCGATTACCCCACAGACGCCCCTACTTTTACGGCTGATCGGGCAGTTTCGTTAGAGAGCTTGACCAAAGAGATAACTGCGTGGCTCGACCAGCGAAATGCAAAGGAGCACGATGACTGAAAAACTTAAGATGGGCATGGTTGGCGGCGGCAAGGACGCCTTCATCGGCGCGGTTCACCGCATGGCTGCCGCGCTGGACAGCCAGATCGAACTCAAAGCCGGGGCGCTTTCGTCTACGCCGGAGAAGGCTAGAGCTTCGGGGCTCGAGCTGGGCTTAGCCGAAAACCGGGCTTACGGCTCGTGGGAGGAGATGTTAGACGGCGAACTGGCGCTGCCCGAAGGCGAGCGCATCGACTTCGTCTCGGTCGTCACCCCCAACCACATGCACTTCCCGGTCGCGCACGCCTTCGCAAGTGCCGGTTTCAACGTCGTCTCGGACAAACCGCTGGTGCACACGAGCGAGCAGGCGGACGCACTGATTGAAGCTGTGGAAAAGACCGGCGTCGTGTTCGCCGTCACCTATAACTACTCGGGCTACCCGATGGTCAAAGAGGCTAAACACCTGGTGGCGTCCGGGCAGCTCGGAACTATCCGCAAGGTCATCGTCGAGTACAACCAGGGCTGGCTCGCTTCGGAGGTCGCCAACAAACAGGCCGACTGGCGCACCGACCCCGAGAGGAGCGGCGTCGCGGGAGCGGTCGGTGACATCGGCTCGCACGCCGAGCAGCTTGTCTCGTACGTTACGGGCCTCGAGCTGGACGCCCTCTGCGCCGATCTGACCGCCTTCGTTTCCGGCAGACAGCTCGACGACGACGGCAACCTCCTGCTGCGTTTTGACGGCGGGGCTAGGGGTGTGCTCATCGCCTCCCAGATTTCAGCGGGTGAGGAGAACGGACTTCGGCTCAGGGTGTACGGCGAGCGGGGCGGGCTCGAGTGGTTTCAAGAAACGCCTACCGAGCTGTTCGTCAAGCTTTCCGGCGAGCCCGTGCAGGTCAGGAGACCGAACAACCCCTACCTGTCGGACGCCGCCAAAAACGCCTCGCGCATCCCCGCCGGACATCCGGAAGCCTTTCTAGAAGCCTTCGCCAACGTCTACCGGGGTGCGGCGGCGGCGATGCGTGCCCGGAAAGAGGGCGGGCAGGTTCCTGAAAATGCGCTTGATTTTCCGACGGTCTACGACGGGGCACGAGGCGTTCACTTCATCGAAAAGACCGTCGAAAGCTCCCGGAGCAGTGACAAGTGGACGGACGCGCGCTGGAGGCGTCCCTAGGGGCCTACTCTACGCTCTCCCCTTGTGCCCGCTTCCAACCGAGGTACGAGCCAGTGAGTTCGAGAACGTTCTCGAACCCGGCGGCGCGCAGCGCGCTCACGATCACCGTGCTGCGCGCCCCCGACTGACAGTGCGTCACCAGGGGGTGGTCTTTGGGCAGGTCGCCCAGGTTCCACAGCACCTGCCCCGCGTGAAGCCGGTGCGCGCCGGGTAGGTGGCCCGCGTCAAACTCGCTCTGGGTACGGATATC
>CADCWP010000294.1 GCA_902806425.1 uncultured Truepera sp. | reverse complement strand
GCAGATTTGGGTTTTCAGTTGCACGAGGGTAACCCGTCTAAAGACATAACTGTGAGCGCCCGCGAGTGGCTTATGAGCGCATCAGATTTCAGAGAAGACGCATCGTCGGCGTCTTGGATGAGGTTAGTGGGGAACATAAAGAAGCTGCTGATCTTGTATCCAAAAGTTGCTCCTGAACTTGAATTGCGGCTCAAAGACGAGGGGTTCAGGTTTCCGATGCCTGATTACTCACAAGCGGTTAAGGAGCGCGGCTCTTTTGAGAAAATCAGACGTCTGGGGCTTTGGCTGTGGCTTTTGATACGCGCCCGTCGGGCCACGGTTGCAAACATCGTTGCCGACGCAACCGCTCTCCGTGAGCGGTATGAGCGAGAGGTGCGGGACATCCTAAGCTCACTGGGAAGAGAGAAACTGTTTCAGAGAAAACGAAAAATTTCTAAAATGCGTTACCGACTAGGCCGCTTACTGTACCTCAGTTCCCCAACGGCGCTTCGGGAATTTGCCGGGCGGACGCGATCTATACCTGAATTGCGCTTCCACACGGCGATAATGGACGCACTGAACACGTTTGACTGTTCAGAGGTTATAGCACTCGGGACAAATGTGGCCCAATCCGCGGCACAAATCTTTCGAGCAACGGGTGAGACGGCCCGCTTTAGCGCTCCCGTGGCCAGCGACGTTGAGATGCAGGGTCTTGCCGTTTTCCTGATGAACGGGGTTTCGATCGAAGCGACAGTCCGAACGGAGGGACACCCGGTGCTCCGGATCGGACGGGGAGAGGTTGATGCCGACTTGATGCGGCAGCCGCGAGGTTTCGTCCAGGAGTTGGCATGCCTTCACGGACTAGGACCGCCGCGACATGCCGAACTAATGAAGACCGCATTCGATCTGGACCAGGAGATCTCTCTCGACGCCCTAGAGTTCGAGTATGGGTACTACGGTTAAAGCCCCGCCGGCGGCACCACACACGTCAACGATCTTTCCCCGCCGTATCCGGGTTGCTAGAGCGCCCCCGATCACGCGTTCGCTGCCCTCACCTTAGGCAACGGTCAGCGCATGCATAAGCAAAGGAAAGCGGAATGACCGCCGTCGGCAACAACAGCCTCAACACCCGCTCCACCCTCGACGTCGGCGGCCGCTCCTACGCTTATTACTCGCTCGCCAAAGCCGCCGCCGCGCTCGGCGACGTGTCGCGCCTCCCCTTCTCGATGAAGGTCCTTCTCGAAAACCTGCTCCGCTTCGAGGACGACGTCACCGTCACGCGCGACGACATCCAGGCGCTCGTCGACTGGCAGCAGAACAAGGGCAGCGTCCAGCGCGAGATCCAGTATCGCCCCGCGCGCGTGCTGATGCAGGATTTCACCGGCGTCCCCTGCGTCGTCGATCTCGCCGCGATGCGCGATGCGATCACCAAGCTTGGCGGCGATCCCACCCGCATCAACCCGCAGGTGCCCGTCCACCTCGTCATCGACCACTCGGTCATGGTCGACGAATTCGGCACGCCCAAGGCGTTCGAAAAGAACGTCGCGCTC
>CADCWP010000293.1 GCA_902806425.1 uncultured Truepera sp. | reverse complement strand
ACCTAGGCTGTCACAGATCTTCAAGGCTACCGCGGTTCTAAGATCCCCTGCTCCCGCGCAGGGAACCCCGCGCGCGGTCAAAAGAGAGTGTCCGACGATAAACCCAGCCTGCACCTTCTCGTCCTCGCTGCCGGGAGCACCGTGAACGTAGTACGAGAGCGCGTCCAGATCAAATTCACGCACCAGCCTCTCCTGGGCCACCGCGACCCGACACGACCAATCGAGCTGCTCGTCGGTCGGCCTGCGGGCGATCGGGTCGGACGGCGAGTCGCCGCTCAGCTCGAACATCGCCTCGACTTCGGCGCGTGTGTCTCGGACCTCCCCCGGGGTCACCTCGTCTAGGAGACGCGCCAAGTCGCCCAGCTCCAAGACCTCAACGTGGAGGCCGGTCTGCGCCTGGATCATCGTGAAATCGCTGTAGAGGTCGAGCATCCCGCTATAGGTGTTGCCCAAAAAGCCGAACCGGCTCCCCCGCAGGGTGCGGCGCGCGGAGGCGGCCCGCACCCAGCCCTCGATCTCCCGCCACGCGCGCACCGCCTCGGGACGCTCGTAGGTCACCTCGTCGGTCAGCGAACCCGCCGGGGTGGCGGGGAGCCCGAGAAGGCCGCTGACCACCCGGAAGGGGATTCCGGCGCGGTTTAAGGCGTTGGCGAATTCGGGAACCGGGCAGGCGCAGCAGTGCGCGAGCCATTCGCCGGTCGTCGAGCCGTCATAGTTCAGGCGTGCGGTGGGCTGGAGGTTTAAGAACACAGCGGGCGCGGAGCAGAGCTGATGTACCGGCAGCACGGTTGAACTGGTGGCGTAGGTAGCGGCGTGACAGAAGACCAGGTCTACGTGGTGTGCGTTTAGCCACTCGCCCGCCGCACGCCCTGCACTCTCCGTGTCGACCAGCCCGTAATTAAACACCTCGCCCCAGGCGGACATCCGGGTTTCGATGAACTTGCCGTACTCGGTGAGGCGCGCCCTGAGGCCGGGAAACTGCTCCCAGTACGCCTCGAGCCCGACGGAGTAGAGGCCGACGCGCGCTTTTTTGGGTTGCTTGAGCGGGGTGGGTAGGGTCATCTCGGGTCTCCTTAGCGCGTAAGGTCGGGTGCGGCGCGAGCGGCTCCGAAAAAAGCGCCCCACCGGCCCCTCAGTTTTCCGACCTGCTCATTATGCCTAGCCTCGAGGTGCGCCGTGTAGGCGTGTAGCGTACCCGAAGATAACACCTTTTCCATACGGATTCACACACCCATGTTGACAGCTGCTAGCTTGAGTGAGTACCCTGATGGGGATTCACAAGCCAAGCTGCTCGTTCACACGCCTAAGACCTCATCGTCCGCGCTCCGCGCCGGGAACGATCAAGGAGGACTCGTTGGATCAGATAGGCTTTTCGACCCGCCGTCGTCCACAGGCACGTTCTAGTTGTAGTGAGGAGGTCTTCTGTGTTGATACGTTCTCGAACCGCTCTTTTCGTCTCTATCATCACCCTCTGGCTCGGTTCAACCGCTCTGGCGCAAGAGGCGCTTTCGGGGGAGTTGTCGGTTTATCTCAACGCTTACTACGATCCCGCCAACGCCCCTGAAACAGCTGAGCTGATGCGGCAGATCGCCGCCGAGTACGAAGCGCTCCACCCCGACGTGACGATCAAACTGGTGGACAGCTTACCCGCGACGCAGGATCTAGAGACGTTTCTAGCCGCCCGGATGGCGGCGGGTCAGTCACCGGACATCATGTGGCAGCAGTTCAGCACCCGCAACCTGCGGGGCAGCTCCTGGTGGGTGCCGCTCAACCCCTATTTCGACCGGCCCAACCCGTATATCGCCGAAGGGACGCCCGGGCACGAGAAGTGGTCGGATTCACTGCCCGGCTTCGTCCTCGCGCAGACGCGCGCCGCCGACGGAAACTGGTATCAGGCGTCCTTGGACTGGGTCGAGACAGGCCTCTTTTACAACAAGACCATGCTCGACGAGGCGGGCATCGACCCTGAGAGCTGGACGAGCTGGGGCGACTTCGTCGGCGATATGCAGTCCTTGAGGGAAACCACCGGCGTGGACCCGCTGGGCATGTTTATGAAGCAGCAGGGCTGGTCGAACTGGTGGTGGGCGGACGACATCTTTTTAACCGTCGCCTGGGCCGACCAAGCCGAAAGCTTCTACATGGGGAAGTACAACGACGCCGAGAGGCCCTGGCGGCAGCTGGCCGCCGAGGAGATCGCAAAGGCCATCCTCGACGAGAAGCTCGTCGCCACGGACGCGCGCATGGACGACTACCTAAGAATGTCTAAGGAGTTCGTTTCGCTCTTCCCCATCGACTACGCCGGGATTCCATCAGCTGACGAACTCGACCCGCTCTTTTTCGGCGAGCAGGTTGCTACCGTCTGGACCGGAACCTGGAAATCCAAGCTCTACGCGAATTCCGTCCCCTTCGAGTACGGCGTGACGTACCTCCCGCCGATTACCGCCGCCGACACGCCCCACGCGCAGGGTACGGCGTACCGAGTCGGCGGGCCGAGCAGTGCGGGGCAGTACGGCATCGCGCAGTCCGCGGCTGAAAACGGCAAGTTGGACCTCGCCGTGGACTTCTTGATGTTTTTGTCCGCACCGCAGAACTTCGGCAGGCTGGCGGCGAGCTACGCCGGGTTTATCCCGATGGTCGCGGGGGCGGAGACGGGCGAGGTGATGGGCGGGTTTCAGGAGATCGCCGAGCTGCCCGAGCGCCTTTTCACCGACCCCGACGGGCGCTTGACGCTCGAGGCGGGCGACGCCTGGTCACAGGCGATGCAGGCCTACTTCCTCGGTGAGGCCGATGAGGAGGCGACCAAAACCCGACTTCAGGAGATCTGGCTAAGCGGGGCAAACGACCTCTGTCAGCAGCAGGGGTACGAATGGTGCCCTAACTAAGATGAACGGTAGACGAAGAGGATACGCCTAGGCGTATCCTCTTCGTCTTTCGGTGGCCCATTCTGTCTTTCAACACGGGCCGGACGCAAACGCGGCTTTGGATGGCGGCTTTTAGGGCCGCTACAGATTGGGGAACGATGCCATGACGACCCGAGCGAGAGACGAGTACACACACCCCGGCGTGAGGCGAAAGCGTCTTGCGCCTGCCTACGTTCCTTATCTATTTCTGTTACCGGCGCTCGCCCTACTCGTGTGGTTCAGGTATACCCCCGCCTTCTCTGCGGTCTACCACTCGTTTACCGACTGGAACGGCTCGCCGGGGGCGAACTTCGTGGGGCTCGAGCAGTACCGGGCGCTCCTTCAAGACGACATCTTTCTCCAGTCGCTGAGAAACATTTTTATCTACACCCTGGCGCGCACCGTCCTCAGCACCGTCATGGCGCTTCTCGGTGCCGAACTCATTTACAACCTGCGCAGCTTTAGGGCCGGGGCCTTTTGGCGAATGGTTTTTACGGTTCCCCTGGTCATTCCAGCCACCGTGATCTTCTTGGTGTGGCAGCGCATCTACGCGGGTCGCTTGGGCCTCCTCAACGAGGTTCTGGAGGCCGTTGGGCTCTCCGGGTGGGTCCAGCCCTGGATCGGTCAGACCGATACCGCGCTCTTAGCCCTTATCATGATCGGGTTTCCTTTGGTGACGGGGGTGGCGTTTCTAGTTCTGCTGGCGGCCCTGCAGAACCTTCCGAGTTCCATCGGTGAAGCCGCGCTCCTCGACGGCTGTAGCGGTCTTAGGCGCGTCTTCGCCATCGACCTGCCGTCCATCCGTGGTCCGCTCGCTCTGGTCGTCATCCTGGGCGTCAACGCGGGGCTTCAGGAGTTTGCCCCGATGCTCATCGTGACGGGCGGAGGTGGGCCCATCAACGCGACGCAGTCGCCCGGCCTCTATTTGTACCAGCAGGCTATCACCTACGGCAAATACGGCTACGCGACGGCCATCGGAACTGTTCTCATGCTGCTCACGCTGGCGTTTAGCTGGTTTATCCTCCGCTCGCGGTACAGGGGAGCCCACGATGTCGCTGTCTAGACCCGTCTCGGACAAGGTCGCCGTGCGCCGTTCACGCCGTTCACGGGTCTGGCGTCAGGACGCGCCGCTGAACCTGGCTCTGCTCGCTTTGGCGCTGCTGACCTATATCCCGTTCGGCTTCGTCGTCATCAACTCGTTTAAGGACGCGAGGCAATTTTTCACCCAGTTCTGGTTACCCGCTTTCCCCCTGCACGTCGAAAACTACGTCAAGGCTTGGCCGATCATCTCCAAAAGCATCCTGAACAGCGCGGTGTACTCGCTGCCCACCGTGATCCTGGTGATGTTGCTCTCCAGCCTGGCGGGCTACGCCTTCGCCCGCTACCGCTTCTGGGGGCGCGAATTCCTCTTTCTCGCCATGCTGATCCTCATCATGCTGCCCGGCATCCTGCTGGTCATTCCCATGTTCGTGCAGGTCGTGGATCTCGGCTGGGTCAACACCCCGCAAGCTATCGTCCTGCCCTGGGCGGCCGTGCAGATTCCCTTTAGCGTCTACCTCATGCGGACATTCTTCGAAACGCTGCCCACCGAATACTTCGAGGCCGCCCGCCTGGACGGGGCGAACGACCTCCAGCTCTTTCTCCGGGTCGCCGTGCCCCTGGCGCTGCCCGCGCTGAGCACGGTGGGCATCCTCACGCTGCTCTTCACCTGGAACGACATCATCTGGCCGCTCATCGTCATCTTCGAGCGCGACCTGCAACCCATCTCCATCGGGGTGCTCTCGTTTAGCGGCTCGTTCAGCACCGACTACGGGACCTCGTTCGCCGGGTACGTGCTGGCCTCACTCCCCCTTATCATCCTCTTCTCGTTTGCTGCGAGGCGGTTTATGGCCGGGCTGCAAGGTGGTCTCGGTTAGCGTGAAAGACGCTGTGCGCTTTTCCAGAAGCGGGTGGCTTTGGGGGCGGGACAACGCTTCCCAGCAGAACGCCTGGCGCTACTTTAGGCGAGTGTTTACCGCACCGCAGACGGTAGGAAGGGCCACCCTACTGATCACCGCCGACTCGCGCTATGAGCTGAGCGTCAACGCTCAGCACCTGGGGCGTGGGCCAGCTAGAGGGTTTCCTTTTCACTATTATCACGACCGCTACGACGTGACGGCGTACCTCGAAGCGGACGGGGAGAACGTCATCGCCGTTTTAGCTAATCACCTGGGCGACCCCACCTTCTCCTACATCGTCGGGCGACCCGGCTTTATTTGCGAACTCATCCTCGAGGACGACCAGGGACATGAGACCCGTATCGTCAGCGACGAAAGCTGGCGTACAAAACGGTGCGACGCCTTTCACCGGGCGGTGCCCCGCATCTCCTTGCAGCTCGAATTCGAGGAGCAGTTCGACGCGCGCGCCGAGCCCCCGGGCTGGCAAGGGCTGGATTACGATGACAGCGGCTGGGATCACGCGACGCTCGTGGGCAGTTACGGCGCTGAGCCGTGGGGCGACCTGCACCCCCGCCCCATTCCCTTTTTAACCGAAGACCCTGTCTCACCGGTCGCGGTGAAGGCCGCCGAACTCGCCAGGCTTAAGGGCGGCGTGCTGCACTACCTCGACCTGCGCAAGCTCACCGAGGCCACCGACCTGGGTATGACAGCGGGCACGCCCGGCAAGCGGTGGCGGATCGTCTTCAGCGAAATTCACGCGCTTCAGGATTGCACTGTAGAGATTTACACCTTCGCCAACTACGAGCGGGTCCGTCTGCGGGTGGGTGACCGGGAACTAGGTTCGGACAGGAGACGGGCCGACGTGACCGAGCCGTGGCGCGTCCGCCTCAAGGCGGGGCGCACCCTGGTGATGACCCGGGACGTGCACTGGCCCGCCTTCCTGTTCAGCAGCGACGAAGCTATCACAGTGTCGGCCGAGCGGTTTTTGCCGGGCGCAGACTGGGTTTTTCTGGGCGACCTGGACGAGAACTCAGGTGAGGTCGACCGCTACTGGGAGGCGGGGCTGGGGGCGATAGACCGTAAAGACCAATGGCTCCCCGTCGTGGTCGACAGGGATTACGTCGATGTGGCACTCCTCACCGCTATCCAGGATTTCTACGCCGTTCTGGGCGGCTTTTGTAGCTTTGACATCACCCGCGCTTCACCACGCCCTGAGCTCACCGGAGAACGCCCGCAGCTGGTCGACGCCCCCCAAGCCCTGCTCCACGACACCGCCGACTGGACGACCGTCTACCCGCAAGGGGACGGCGACGTGCACCTCGTGGTCGACTTCGGACGCGAAGTGATCGGCTACTTGCGTTTCGACCTGGACGCGCCGGAGGGTGCCGTGGTCGACGTCAACGCCTTTGAAGGCATCGACGACGGCGGCCTCTTTTTCATGAGCAACACTCGCAACAGCTTCCGCTACACCTGCCGGGCAGGGCGGCAGCGGTTCAGGTCGCACGGGCGGCGCGGCTTTCGCTACCTCTCGGTGACGCTGCGCGAGCTGAGCGCTCCCCTAAAGATTCGTCACGTCGACACCCTGCTGAGCACCTACCCCGTGGCGCACGTCGGCAGCTTCGCCTGCTCGGACGAGACCCTGAGCAAGGTCTGGGAGGTCGCGGCCTACACCGTCCAGCTCTGTATGCTCGATACCTACGTGGACTGCCCGGCGTACGAGCAGGTCTACTGGGTCGGCGACGCCCGCAACAGCGCCCTGGTGAACGCCGTCGCCTTCGGTGCCTTTGATCTGACTGAGCACTGCGTGCGCTTGGCGGGGCAGTCGCTCTCGGAGCGCATGGACGTAGTGAAACCGGCGCACCTGGAGCGCCCCCACCTCGTCACCTCGCACGTGGTCAGCGGCTGGTTTAACGAGATCCCGATGTGGTCTTTTCTGTGGGTGTGGATGGCCTGGGAGCACTTCTGGCACACGGGCGACCGGGACGCCTTGGGCGCGTTTTACGGCGACGTCAAGGAGTGTCTAGCGCGCTGCGAGGGTTTCCTGAGCGAGCGCGACCTGTTCGACATCCCCGACGTCTGGAACCTGGTGGACTGGGCGGCGCAGGACTTAGAATCTTATGGCGAGGTGGTCAGCAACACGGTCCTGCTGGCCCAATCCGTCAGCGTCGCAGCCCGGATGGCCGAAGCTTTGGGCAGAGCCGACGAAGCTGAACGCTACACGCGCCTCGGCGAACGGCTCCGGGAAGCGGTCAACGCCTACGGCTGGTCCGAAGCTCATGTGGGCTACGTCGATACGGTCCGGGACGAGGCGGCCTTCGCCCGGCACCGGGCGCGCTGTGCGCGGCTCGGCAGAGACCCCGGCACCTTGGGGGCGTTTCAGGCGAAAACGCGCATCAGCGAGCCGACGAACACGCTTGTCCTGCTCTGTAGCGCAGTGCCCGAAGCCCGGCGGGAGGCCGTGATGCGCTTTGTGCTCGCCGCCAAGGAGGGGCAGTTCGTCGGCAGCAGCCCCGACTTCGCGCCCCTCGGGAACCCCGACGAGGTCGTGCCGGTCGGCAGCCCTTGGTTCTTGTTCTTCACCCTCGAGGCACTTTTTGACGCGGGCTACGCGGAGGACGCCATGACGATCCTGCGCGAGCAGTGGAACCGGATGCTCGAAAAAGGGGCGACCACCTTCTGGGAGACTTTCCCCGGCGAGATCGGCAGCGGCCACTGGAGCCGCAGCCTCTGCCACGGCTGGTCGGCGGCCCCGGCCTACTTTTTGAGCACGCAAGTCTTGGGCGTGACGCCCACCGCCCCCGGCTATCAAAAGGTCCGGATCGCTCCGAAGCCTTTTCACCTCTCCTGGGCGCGCGGCCAGGTGCCGACGCCGCTAGGACCTATCTACGTGGCTTGGCAGCTGGACGATGCCGGGAAGATAGTCATCGAGTATGGCGCGCCCTCCGGGTGCGAGATCGAGATAGTGACGCCTGACCGAAATTCGGGTGAGCCTCCGGACGCCAGCCCGGAGGTGGTCCCTTGACGGCCTCTCGCAGGGACGGCAGCTCGAGCCTAGCCGAACTCGCCCGAGGCTTCGCCAGTCCACCCAAAGCCTTTTCGCCCGTACCGATCTGGTGGTGGAGCGGCGACGTGCTCACGCGCGAGCGGCTCCGCTGGCAGATGCAGCAGCTTGTGGCAGGGGGCGTCTACAACGTCGTCATCCTCAACCTCGCCCCGACCGGGCCGCTCTACGGCTCCGACCCGGACCGCCCGGCGTTTCTCAGCGAAGGGTGGTGGCGTCTTTTTGAGGGAGTGTGCGAGGACGCCGAGGCCATAGGGATGCGCGTGTGGTTCTACGACCAGATCGGCTTCTCCGGGGCAAACTTGCAGGCCGACCTGGTGCGCCAAAACGGCACCTTTAGCGGGGAGGCGCTCGAGACGCTGACGACCGAGGGCGCAGGCAACCTGGGACTTACCTGCCCCTCCGAAGGCCGCCCCCTGGCGGCGTTCTACACGTCTACGGATGACGAGGCCGGGGTGCCCATGCGGGTGCCCCTCGAGGGCCGCGTCGCCCGCGCCGAAGGGCCGGGCCGCCTGCGCCTCGTCTACAGCATCAAGCGGGGTTTCGATTACTTCAGCCCGGAGGCGTGCGGGAGCCTGCTGGATACGGTTCACGGGGCGTTCGAGCGGCGGGTGGGCCGCTTTTTCGGGCACGTCATTGTCGGGTCGTTCCAGGACGAGCTGCCCGATCTCCCGACCTGGAGCACGGGCTTTGCCGAGGCGTTTCGTCAGCGCAAGGGGTACAGCCTAGAAGACAAGCTCTTCGCCCTCTGGGAGGGGACGGACGACGCGGCGCAGACCGTCCGCGCCGACTACCAGGAGGTGCGCGCGGCGCTCTCCGAAGAGGCGTTCTTCAAACCCCTGTTCGATTGGCACGAGCGGTTCGGCCTGCTTTGCGGCTTCGACCAACAGGGTCCGGCCCGCTCCGGTCAGCCGCTCGGGACCGTGCAGCTCTACGCCGACTACCTGCGCACCCACCGCTGGTTCGGGGCACCGGGGAGCGACCATCACGGGAACAGCAAGATTCACAGCTCACTCGCCCACCTCTATAAACGCCCGCGCGTCTGGATCGAGGCCTTTCACAGCAGCGGCTGGGGCGGCACCCTCGAGGAAACCTTCGACTGGCTTCTGCCCTGGCTGGGCGCGGGCGCGACGCTCTACGACCCGCACGCGGTCTACTACAGCACCTGGGGTGGCTGGTGGGAGTGGGCCCCGCCTTCGACCTGCTGGCGGCAACCCTACTGGCGGCACTATCCCGTCTTTGCGGCTGCAGTGGGCCGACTCTGCTACCTCCTGAGCCAAGGCGAGCACGTCTGCGACATCGGCGTCCTGCACCCGACCACCACGGTGCAGGCGAACCTCACCGCTTACGGTTCACCGCTGGCGGCGCAGCCGGTGAGTGAAGAGGCTCTTGTAAACTACGGCAAGGCCGAACGTCCGGCGACGAACCATGCGGAGACCGCTAACGACGTCTACGAGGCGCTGGTCGGCCGCATGATGTTTTTAGAGCCCAAACCGGGCGTGTTGGAGCAGGACCGCCGTGACTTCGATATCTTGGATGACGCCTCGGTGGGGCGTGGCGAGGTTCGAGACGGTCATCTGGAAATCGGTGGTGAGCGCTTCTCGGTGGTCGTTCTGCCCGTGTGCACCACCCTCGAGGCCCCTACAGCGGAGAAGCTCGTCGCCTTCGCGGAGGGCAGCGGGACGCTCATCGCCGTAGGGTGTGCGCCCCAGCTTGTGCTCGGGAATAACGCACTCTTGGACAAACTCAACGCGCTCTTCGAGGAGGGCAAAGCTCAGCTTGTCGAGCGGGCGGAAGACCTGCCTAAAATACTTGCCACGCTCGAGCGCCGCGTGGACGCCCCCGTACCCGTGCTCCACCGCCGCGTCGGCGACACCGACATTCTGTTTATTCCCGCCGCCTTCCCTCACGCCTCACGGACCGAAAGCGAAGGCGCAACCTGGCTCAAGACGAATTACTCGTTCGACCCGGCCCGCTACGCCCGGAGTATGACCGTAAGCGTAAAGGGCTTTAAGGGGCAGCCGGAGCTGTGGGACCCGCTGAGCGGGGAACGGATGCCGCTTCCCAGCACCCCGCGCGGCGACCGAACCGAGGTCACGGTGCCGTTCGACCGCTCCCCGGCGGCGCTGTTGGTGTGGGCGGACGCTGCCGAAAGCCCCCTAAGGCAGACCGAAGCGCGCGAGAAGGTGGTGCAGACGCTGCCGCAGATGTGGGACTTCACCCTCGAGCCCACCCTCGACAACCGCTACGGCGACCTCGACAAACCCGACTATGTGGGTGCCCCGCCCGTACAGACCTGGGCGTTCGCTCACCGGCTTGAAACGTCAGTGGAGGGGGATACCGACGCCTTCGACGGAACGGTCCACGCGACCTTCGGGCGCTACGGCTGGTGGACTGGCCCCCATCCCGAAGCCGAACTGCCCGAACCCGCGTCCGAGGTGAAGGGGCCACGGGCCGAAGGCTGGCAGGAAGCCGTGTACTCCCTAAAGCGCGGCCTCTACAAAGACCCCCTGCACGTCCCCACCCTCGGCCCCAAAGGCCACGTTCCCGAAGAGTTCTTGGCGTTCGGTAAGCTCTCCGCAGGAGAGGGCGTGCAATACCGCACCGTCATCCACGCGCCGGAGGAGAAGACCCTACATCTAGCCCTTGGTGCGGCTGCTCAAAAAACCGTCTGGCTAAACGGCACATCGCTGGGTGAGGACAAGGGAGGCTACTTGTGGCTCGAGCCGGTCACGCTTCACACCGGAATGAACCTGCTCGAGTTTCGCCTCCTAGCTGAGGCCGAGACCGACTTACGCGCCTACTTCGCCTTCGTCGCCGATCCGGACGCCTTTACCCGCCCCGAGCGCATGACGATCCCCGAAGCGCCTAAAAAGGATTCTCGAGTGGCCTTCACTCTGGACTTCGACGTTCCCTTCGTGCCCGAGAGCCTGACCGTCCAGGTCGCCGCCGACGCCAGCTGTGCGGCGCTGCTGAACGGCCAGGAGCTGGGACGTCAGGGCGGGTTCGATCCCTACTACAGCCTGGCGCGGGTCCAGCCCTACATCACCCGGCAGGTGCAGGAGGGCCGGAACACCTTGAGCGTCGAGGTTCAGGACACCGGTCAGCCGCTGTCGGTGCTCGTTGACGGTGCCGTGTCGGGACCGGGACAGACCCTCAGCTTGATCAGCGGCACGCACTGGGCGGTGCAGCACGACGAGGATGCGTCCCAACCTGCAGCGCTCGTCCGTCAGCCGTGGCTTGACCCGGCTTGGTCGCACCTCGAACGGCGTCCGCCGCCGCTACCGGGGACGATGTGGCTCGAGGACAGGCCCACCGACGCCACGGTTGTAGCGCTCGTCCCCGACGCTGGAGCCGGTGAGGTCGTCCCCGAGCTTTTCCGCTGGACGCTGCCGGTCGGGGCAACCCGGATGACGGTCCCCGTAGCTGGAGAGGTTCGCGTTTGGGTGGACGGCGCGGAGCTGTCAGCCGACGGGGCGAGCTACCCTATCTCTTCATCACCTGCTCCGCGGCGCACGGCCCTGATGCGAGTCCTGCCGGAAGCTGGCCGCACGGGCGGGGGCGTCTTCGAGGGACCCGTGACCTATGACGTAGGGCCGGGCAAGGTGGCGTTGGGTGCTTGGGCCGAGCAGGGGCTCGAGACCTACTCGGGGGGCCTGCGGTACGGGACGACATTCGTGCTGGAGGGCTCTCCGGATGCTCTGGTTCTCGACCTGGGTCGGGTGCGGGGCACCGCCGAGGTGTGGCTCAACGGTCGGCCGGTCGGGGTTCGCGTCCTGTCGCCCTACCGCTTCGACCTCGGCGGTGCTGCCGTCAGCGGCGAGAACCGGCTCGAGGTGCTCATCTTAAACACCTTGGCCCCCTACTTAAACGCCGTCAGCCCGACCCACTACGTTCGCCCGGGTCAGGAAGTCTCTGGGCTTTTTGGCCCCGTGCGACTGCTGACGCTAAGCCCTGCCAACCCGCATTTAGAAGCAAAGGAATCGTCATGACCCGAATCTTGAATCCGACCTGTGAGTACCGCACGAATCCCCTAGGCATCGACGTCATAGCGCCCCGGTTCAGCTGGCAGCTTGAGAGTGACCGGCGCGGCGCTCGTCAAACGGCGTACCAAATCCTAGCGGCCAGCAACCCAGACTTGCTCAAAGAAAAGGCGGACCTCTGGGATAGCGGCAGACAAGACGCCGACAGGTCGGTCCTCGTTCCTTACGAAGGACCACCGTTAAGGTCGCGTCAGCGGGTGTACTGGCAGGTCAAGGTGTGGGATGAACGCGGTGAGGTCAGCGAGAGCGAGCCCGCCTGGTTCGAGTTGGGTTTGCTGGGGCGCAGCGACTGGCAGGCGAGCTGGGTCGGCGCGGCGCTGAGAGGCGGTGCCCGTACGACCGTGCCCGTGCCCTTTCTGCGCAAAACGTTCCGTTTGCTGGGGGCGGTCGCCTCGGCCCGGCTCTACGTCACGGCGCTCGGCGTGTACGAGTGCTCGCTCAATGGGGAGACTGTGGGTGAAGACGTCTTCACCCCCGGCTGGACGGAGTACCGCAAACGCGTCCAGTACGGGGTCTACGACGTGAGCGGGCTTTTGCGCGAAGGGGACAACGCTCTAGGTGCGATGCTAGGTGACGGCTGGGCGGTAGGGTTCGTGGGCTTGGGGGGGCGACAGAACTACGCCGACCAACCGCGCTTGCTGGCGCAGCTCGAGGTCACCCTCGAAGACGGCAGCAGCGTGACGGTCGTGAGCGACGAGGGTTGGACGCATGGGTTCGGCCCCATTCTCGAGAGCGACATGTTCATGGGCGAGGCGTACGACGCCCGCTTAGAGTTTCCCGGCTGGAACACGCCCGACTTCGACGACCGGGGCTGGCTGCCGGTAAAACGCTTCGACGACACCGGGGCGGCGCTCGTGGCGACGAACGGGCCGACGGTGCGACGAATACAGGAGCTAAAACCCATCAGCGACCCCGTGGACAAGAGCGACCTCATTCATAGGCGCGTGGTCTTGGACCTCGGGCAGAACATGGTGGGCCGCGTTCGGTTCAGGGGAACCGCGCCCGCCGGGACCACCGTGGTCTTCCGCTTTGCCGAGGTGCTAGACGCGGACGGAAGTCTGTACATCACCAATCTGCGCGGCGCTCGCGCCACCGACGTCTACACCTTTAAGGGGGAGGGTGAGGAGGTGTGGGAGCCGAAATTTACCTTTCACGGCTTTCGCTACGTCGAACTCTCGGGCTACCCCGGCGAAGTGACGCGGGATACCGTGACCGGCGTCGTCCTCCACTCGGAGATGGCGGAGACGGGTCAGTTCCAAACTTCGGACCCCACCCTCAACCAGCTTCAGCACAACATCGTCTGGGGGCAAAAGGGCAACTTCGTCGACGTGCCGACCGACTGCCCGCAGCGCGACGAGCGCCTCGGCTGGACGGGCGACATCCAGGTCTTCGCGCGCACGGCGGCCTTTAACATGGACGTGGCGGGCTTTATGACCAGGTGGGCGGGCGACGTAGCCGACGCGCAGTCAGACGCCGGGTGCATCCCGCCGGTGGTGCCTGCGGTTTTGCCCGGCTTCGACGACGGCGGCCCGGCCTGGGCCGACGCGGCGATCATCTGCCCCTGGACGATGTACCTCTGCTACGGCGACCTCCGCATCCTGGAGGAGAACTACGGCGTTATGACGCGCTTTATGGACTTTTTGGAGACGAGCAGCCCCGGCTCGATCCGCTGCGCCCCCGACTACAAAGGGTGGCGCGGCTTTGGCGACTGGTTGTCGATCAACGCCGACACCCCGCGCGACCTCATCGGTACGGCGTTTTTCGCCTATGACGCGAAGCTGATGGCGGACATCGCGCAGGCTCTAGGACGCGAGGACGACGCGCAGAGGTACCTCGGGCTTGCCGAGAAGGTTAAGGAGGCCTTTGGGCGGCGCTTTCTTAAGGGCGGTGAAGGGGTACCCACTGCGTCCCCTGCGGCGACCGGGCGCAACGCAGACCAAGCGGACGCCATCTCCCGTGGCAACCTCGAGGTCGTCGACTACGGCCCTGTCGTCTCGGAGGTCTTTAACGACACCTTTACGCCCACCCAGACTGCCTACGTCTTGGCACTGCACTTCAACCTCCTGCCCGAACCGCTGCGCCCGCTCGCCGTAGGTGAACTCGTTGCCGACATCCGTCGCCGCGACGGGCACCTGTCCACCGGCTTCGTCGGCGCACCCTACCTGCCGCACGTCCTGAGTTACAATGGCGAACTGGACACAGCCTTCGCCCTGCTGAACCAGACGAGCTGGCCCTCGTGGCTCTACTCGGTGACGCAGGGCGCGACCACCATTTGGGAGCGCTGGGACGGTTGGACGGAGGAGCGGGGCTTTCAGGACCCCGGCATGAACTCGTTTAACCACTACGCGTACGGCTCTATCGGCGCGTGGCTCTACGAAAAGGTAGCGGGGCTCGAGCTCGACCCCGAAGCGCCGGGATACAAACACTTCTACGTCAGGCCGAAGCTGGGCGGGGGCCTGACCTCGGCGAGCACGTCGCTACGGTCGCCATACGGGCGCATTGAGACCGCTTGGCATCTGGAAGGCGAGGCGCTGCACATCGACGTGACCGTCCCAGCGAACACCACGGCTACAGTAACCCTACCTGCGAGCTACGTGATGGAGAGAGGCCTCGAAACGGCGGTCGTCACAGGTGCCGCTGAGCAAGGCGAACACTCCTTAGACGTTGGCTCGGGTCACTTCCACTTCAGGGCGGAGAAGTCTCTTAGTGAACGTCCCTGACTGCTGCGGTCAGGGACGTTGCTCAAAACTGTCTGTATTCAGACTGGCCTACTGCTGTAGATAAACTACGGCACCTTTAGCTACCGAAATCTTTGGTCCGGCTCAACGAAACGGAAAGGCGACGTCGCAAAGGGGGTCATGTGGCCCAATCTGCGCGGCGGAGGCGAAATACACCTCGCGCGGCTCGCCCCGAGCTCGGGGCGAAGGGACGGCCCGCGCCGCTTCGAATGTTAAGCGTAGGGATCATCAGAGCAGCGAAGCCTCGAGCCCCCACGCTCGAGGCTTTCTCTAGCTAAGTTGTTAGTGGCAACACCTGCGTTTAGCCAGCTCAGTATCTATAAAAATTGCTATAGCCACGCTTGACTTTTAGGTCGATCTACTGAGCTAAACCACTTCCGAGCAGCCCCGCACGGCGTTAAAAACGCTCGTCGGCACATACAGGCGACTATCTTTATAAAGTTTACGAAGTTTTGAGACTGAGACGTCGGCCGCACGCGCAACCGTAGCTATCTGGTCAAAAAGCTCAACCTGCTCGCCGCTTAGCGGCACATCAGGCGTAGGCATCGCACCCCACACATCCCAGGGCAGCATCTCCACTTTACTAAGCGCTGCAAAGTCACGCACCACATTTCCCGCAATAAACCAAAGTCCGTACATACCGTGAATACCGAATTGAGAGGGGTCCGCCTGGCCCGAACGACACAGCTCCCAAGCGTCGCCCGCAACCACAAAACGATCAGGCGGCACATCCAGGGGGTTAAAGTCGGGTTTGAGACTCCCCTGCTGAAGGTCGTCTAGCTGCGCGTCAACGCGAACCCATCGCGACCGGGTGTCGTCCCAGTATTCACCAACCCAATGATCGACGAACTGACCGGGAACGAAATAGGTCGCAAAACCACACCGCGCTCGAGCGGGAATCCCCTGCTGGCGCAACAAAGCGGCGAAGAGCACCGAGAAGTGGCGACACGTTCCGACAAGCCGCTTGTGTGGTGGACGCGTGGCGGAAAGCGGCTGCCCGTCGAGGGTGAGTATTCGGCTCAGCAGCTGACCTACCCGGCGGGTGTGAGACTCGCTTTTACGCGCTTCGGAAAGCTCAACCCCATATTCGGTGGCCCAGTATTCATGAAGCACCAAACCCTGCACGTAGCGCGTGAGCGAAGCCGTATCACGGGGCACTGCGCCGAGCGGGGGCAAGGGGTCAAGAGCTGTAATCGCCGCCGAACTTTTATAGAAGTCGCGTGTACTTTGAAGTGTCATAACCTCAAACCTCTCGAGTTTTGAGATGAGGAGTTCCCACCTGCTTGATTACATCCCACCGAAACCTACGTGACAGGCCAAGCGATGTCGCACGCCGGGTCGTCCGGCCCCACCTTCTCCCAGTCGGCAAAATAGACCTCGCGCGGTGGGGCGGATTCTTCCAAGCCTTGATCCCGCACCCAGTCGTGTACCGCGTCAAAAGCTCTCAAGATGCCTGGAAACGCTACCTGCCCCTTTGTGATGCGGGTGAACGCCTCGCGGTGGGCGGGCTCGAGCCGCACCCGCATCTCCCCGGCGGGCTCCGCAGCGCCCCGAAACGGCAAGCACACCTCGGCGGGACCGTTCGAGTCCTCATTGACATCGTTATGGTAGATGACGAAGCACGGCCCCGCCGCCTCAAGACCTGCTTGGACAAGATGCTTGTAGAGCTTGGCGACCGTTCCCCCGATAAAGGGCGACAGGTCCCTTACATACACGTTGCGCTGCACCGTCAACACCTTCTGCTCCGGCACCTCACGCGCCTCAACCTCGAACATCGCTTTCCCTTTCCCCTCGAGCCACTCCTCGAGATAGCGTACGAGCCTTCGTTTCGCCGCCGCCTCCGCCTCGACCTCTCGCCCGTACGCCGCGACCTCCCGCGCAGCCTGCCCGCTGGGGAGTGTCAGCACATGCGCAATCCGGTTTAAGGGCATCTCGAGCCCCCGCAAGAGCCCGATCAGCCGCGCGTCCCTGAGCTGTTCCGCCGTGTAGTAGCGGTAGCTCGAGGCCGGGTCCACATAGGCGGGTGGCAACAGGCCCAGAGCGTCGTAGAGCCGCAAGGCTTTGAGAGATAACCGGGACGCCTGAGAAAAGCGCCCGATGGTCATAAGGTCGGTGCCAGGGACCGTCTCGCTTATCGGCTCGTTCATAGGGATACTTTAGGGTCTGCCCTTTGGGGAGAGTCAAGCGAAACCCTCGAGCCGCAACCGGAGGTCACTCAGGCGTTTTGTAACCGCTTAAAATTTCTCTCCGCGAAGCCGTTTCGCTCGACCCCTACCTATCTACGGCGACGTACACGCCCAAACCGATGAGCGCACCCCCCGACAAGGCACGCTGCACCCGCCGACCCCGGCGGTTCTTAAGTACGCCACTCAGCGGTCCCGCGGCAAGCGCTACGATGAAGTCTACCCCGCTCGTGAGCAGCGTAGTTATCAAACCGAGTGTTACGAACTGCAGGAATACTTGCCCGTCGGGATTAACAAACTGGGGGATGAAGGCGAGGAAGAAAAGCGCCGTTTTGGGGTTAAGGACCTTGGTCGTGACGCCTTGAGCGAAAGCGTCCTTTAATGAAGAAACTAAGTTGGCGTTGACTTCAAGGGTGTCTTTCTCGAGCAGCGTCTTTACTCCAAGGTAAATCAGGTACGCCACGCCTAACCACTTGATGACGGAGAAAGCCAGTGCGGATGTAGCGAGCACTGCCGACACGCCGAGCGCTGCCGCAAGGGTGTGGAGCATCCCAGCGACTCCCGTGCCGAGCGTTGACAAAACGCCTTCACGCCTGCCGCCGCGTACCGTCCGCGCCAGCACATAGAGCATTCCTGGCCCTGGGATGACAGCGAGCGTTAGGGCCGAGGCGAAAAATACGCTAAAGGTTGCCAAATCGGACATGTAAGCTTCCTAAATAACCGAGGTGTGGTGACGCTCAAGCCCTAAACCTTTGCCCCTACAAACGCTTCAATTCTCTCCAACGCCTTTTCGATATTTTCCATGCTCGTCGCGTAAGAGAACCGGGCCTGACCCGGTGCGTCGAAGTCGGTGCCGGGGACGACGCCGACGTGGGCGTGCTCGAGCAGCAGGGTCGCCGCTTCAGTCTCGTCCTTGTGGATGGGCGTAAGGTCGCTCATCACGTAAAACGCACCCTGCGGCGTGGGCGTTTTGAGGCCGAGGCGGTTGAGGCCGCCCACCAGCACGTCCCGCCGCGCTTTGTAGGCCTCCTTGGTCATCTCGATAAACGCTCTTGTCTTCTCGACCTCGTTTAGCGCCGCCACGACCGCGTGTTGCGCGAGCGCGTTGGCGCTACTCGTGACCTGCCCCTGAAGCTTGTTCATCGCCTTGATGAGTTCCTGGGGTCCTGCCCCATAGCCGATGCGCCAACCCGTCAACGCATAGGCTTTGCTCGCGCCGTGGATGATGAGCGTCCGGTCTTGCGCGAAGGTGGCGGCGGAGACAAACTCGCCGTCGTAGACCAGATGCTCGTACAGATCATCAGAGAAAAGCCATAAGTCGTGCCTCTGGGCCAACTCGGAGATCCCGCGAACAACCTCGGGGGGATAGACGGCCCCGGTCGGATTCGACGGCGAGTTGATGACGATGACGCGGGTTCGGGCGGTGATGGCCGCTTCAATGTCCTCTACGCTCGGAATAAAGCCGTCTTCCGGGCGCGTGGTGACCGGCACCGAGACGCCGCCCGCAAGCTGCACCTGCGCCGGGTACGAGACCCAGTAAGGCGCGGGAATGATAACCTCATCGCCGGGGTTTAGAACCGCCATAAAGCCGTTGTAAAGCACCTGTTTGCCGCCGGTACTCGCTGAAATCTGATTGGGCGCGTAGGTGAGGCCATTTTCACGCCTGAACTTCTCCGCGACGGCTTCGCGCAGTTCGGCGGTGCCCTCGGCGGGCGTGTATTTGGTCATGCCCTTGTCGATGGCCTCGTGCGCAGCAGCGATGACGTGCTCGGGGGGCTGAAAATCGGGCTCGCCCGCCGTCATGGCAACGACATCGACGCCGCTACGCTTGAGCTCAGTAGCTTTGGTGTTAAACGCAACTGTGGCGGACGCTTTCAAGGCTTTGAGAGCTTCAGAAATTTGCGGCATGGCTTCCTCCTCGTACGGCCTTAGTCTAACGGTATTTGGGGGTCGGACTTCCTTAACGCTACGGGCGACACCCTATAAAAAATGCCCCGGTGCGGGGCATCATAATTGTAGGGGGTCCTTAGAGGAGTTCTTCGGGCTTAAAGAAGATGCCGATCTCGCGTTCGGCCGTCTCTGGCGCGTCCGAACCGTGCGCGACGTTTTCGTCAATCGTGGAGGCAAAGTCGCCACGGATCGTGCCCAGGGCCGCGTCTTTAGGGTTGGTCGCGCCCATCATCTTGCGCCATTCCAAAATGGCGTTTTCGCCCTCAACGACCATCGCCACCACCGGGCCACTGGTAATAAACGAGACCAAAGGGTCAAAAAAAGGCTTACCCTGGTGTTCACCGTAGTGCTTTTCGGCGGTTTCGCGGGGGATCTGCATAAGCTTCATGCCGACGATCCGGAAGCCTTTTTGCTCGAGCCGCCGGACCACTTCTCCAACCAGACCGCGTTTGACGCCGTCGGGTTTAACCATTGCGTAGGTGCGTTCAAGTGACATAACGCGCCAGCCTACCATAAGCTTTAGGCGTGACGCGCCCGGTACCGGCTATAAACCTTCGGGGAAAAGCTTGCGAAGCAGCCGAATCTGTCCGCGATGGTTCACCTCGTCCTCAAAGACGTGAAACCAGCGAAAATAGTTGTTGGCGGGCTCTTCCCAGTTCGTATCTTCGACGTGTAACCAGTCGTCGTCAAGATGGAGAAACCCGTCAAGTGTCTGCGCCCGCACCCGCTCCAGTTCGTTCAGATAATGCTCGAGCGGCCTGCCGCATAGCGCTTCACGGCCCGCCTCACCGAGCGCGCGCGCCGGGGTCTCCCAGTCCACCTCATGCGAGGCTACCGTCCCGAGGTAGTACCCTTCCTCGACCGCCGCGATGTGGGCGAGCAGCATCCCGATGGAGTTGCCCGACGGGTGAGGCAGATAGTCGAGTTGCGCCACGTTTAGGTCTCTAGCTGCGCGCAGCGTGGTCTCACGCGCGTAGTGCATCATCCCCAGCAAACGGCTGATGTGCGGTGTGTAACTAGGTTGATCTGTAAGCAGCATGGGGTGCTCAAAGGCCATTACCAAATTCTACAACGCGCCTATGTCAGGACGAAGTACAGGGTGCAAGCACCACAATCATAAAGCAGGTAGATAAGCACACGAACCACTTCTAAAAAGCGCAGATGCTATCGTGAACCTTGCCATCAGAAATAAAAATGATAGGGCCGCTCAGAGACCAAACCGAACTCCTCGAGGTATTCACCTCGAGGAGTTGACCGTGCGTGTACGCTCACTACCGTTACACGAAGCCTCTCAGCTCATCAGATGGGCGCAGTTGCGCTCTGCTTCACCATGACCACTTATAGCAGCTCCGAAGCGCTCGGCCCGGAACCCCTCCCGGGGAACCTTCTCGGCGAGTACGTGTTGGTCAGCTACGGCGGCCAACCGCAACCGCTTCCTACGGGTAACGGTCAGGCCACATACTACGGAGGCAAAATCGTTCTCAAGCGAGACCGGCTCTACACCGAAATAGTGGACGTGGAACTCAGCTCACCAGC
>CADCWP010000292.1 GCA_902806425.1 uncultured Truepera sp. | reverse complement strand
TTCAATCAAGGTTTTTGTTGCTGATCCTTATGCTTACGGGTGACTGTAGCTTCAATTCAGGCCCGCAGCGGCACGCTTACCTAGCTGCTTGATTCATTGACACAGCGAGTTGCCTTGTTTCTCGACCTGCCCAACACCAGCCACAGCTCACGCTCCTCTATACGCTACCACCCCACTGTCCCACCCAACTGGACGTAGTGAAACGGTTTATGCGCTTATAGGGTGCGAGAACAGCGTGCTGCGCCGTCACCCTTACCATCCGCATCTCGCCATCTACTCGATTAGAGTCGGGACTGCCTTAGCCTGTCAGGGCTGACGGCTGCTGTGAGCACCCGAGCGTAGCGCACCCCCAAACGCCCGCTTGTCAACTGCGTCAGACTCTACTATGCCCCTCCAAGTTATCGGTGCAGGCTTCGGCAGAACCGGCACGGCGTCCCTCAAGGCCGCCCTCGAGACGCTCGGCTTCAGCAAGTGCTACCACATGTTTGAGTTTATGGAGCATCCTGAACACGCGCGGTACTGGGACGCCGCCTCACGGGGTAAGCCGGTGGCCTGGGAAGGACTCTTTAAGGGTTATCAGGCGACGGTGGATTGGCCCGGCTGCACCTTTTACAAACCCCTTATGGCGGCGTACCCCGAAGCCAAGGTGGTCTTGAGCGTCCGTGACCCCGAGCGCTGGTTTGAGAGCGCGAGCAAAACTATCTTCACGGCATCACGCGGCGGCCTACGGCAACTTCTACAGCTTCTCGTCACGCCGCGCATGTGGCGCTCGGTGTGGGTGGTGCGGCGCATCCTTCAGGTGCAGACCTTCAGGGGTAAAGAGCGGGACAAAGAACACACCATAGCCGTCTTCCAGGCTCATATCGAAGAGGTCAACCGCACCGTGCCGCCTGAGCGGTTGCTGATCTATGACGTCAAAGAGGGGTGGGGGCCGCTTTGCAGCTTTCTCGGCGTCCCTGTTCCCGAGACGCCGTTCCCACACGTCAATGACTCGGAGACGTTTCAGGAGAACATGAAAAAGCGTTTCCGGAAAGGTGCGGTGAAGGCGAGCTGAAATTGCGCTTGTCGCACGTTTTGTTCACGGAAGGTCGCGCCACGTGCTGGGCGCAGACGGCGGTACCTCACCTATAAGAAATAAGAAAAGGAGTCGGTATGAGTCTGATTGGACGCATGATCGGGAGCGTACTGCGCCCCATCTTAGAGCGGCAGGCGAAGGGGCGCTCGGTTCAGCAGTTCGTGGAATTGCTCGAGCGCTCGGGCGAGGAGGTAGCGAAGCGCCTAATAGACGCCCCCGACACGCCGCACAACCGCGAGGTCGCCAACCACATCGTCGGAATCGAGCGGTGGGGGCAGCGGCGGCTCCGGGTCGCGTTGGGTGAGCCGCCATTGCTGGACAGCTACCGCGGTTATCGCTTGTACGAAGGTGTGGAGTTAGAGGCGCTGCGCAGCGCCTTCATTGACACCCGTCGGAGCACGGTGGACCTAGCGCGCGAGTTAAGCTTTACCGACCCTAAGTATCAGACGAAGGTGCGGCATA
>CADCWP010000291.1 GCA_902806425.1 uncultured Truepera sp. | reverse complement strand
TATCGGGGGCCTCTGCGGGTCCGAATCGACCATAAACCCATGCCGGAGATCCTGCACCCTCGGGACGCCGTCGTCCGGGTCACGCGATCGTGTATCTGCGGATCCGACCTGCATTTGTACAACGGGTCCGTGCCGGATACCCGGGTGGGAATGACGTTCGGCCACGAGTTCACCGGCGTGGTCGAGCAGCTCGGCGAGGAGGTGGAGAAACTAAAGATCGGCGACCACGTACTGGTGCCGTTCAATATCGCCTGCGGAACGTGCGTCTTCTGTCAACAGGGACTGTATGGGAATTGCCATGAATCCAATTCCCAAGCCACCGCGGTAGGTGCCATCTTCGGCTATTCGCATACAGCGGGCGGTTACGATGGCGGACAAGCGGAATATGTCCGGGTCCCGTATGCCGATGTCAGTCCCACGGTCATTCCGGAAGGCATGGACTTGGACGACGCAGTACTGCTCACTGACGTGGTGCCGACAGGATATCAGGCGGCTGAAATGGCCGGTATTCAACCCGGTGATACCGTTGTGGTTTTTGGAGCCGGTCCGGTGGGCATCATGGCGGCCAGATGCGCCTGGCTCTTCGGGGCAGGACGAGTCATCGTGATTGATTATGTGGATTACCGGCTCGAATTCGCGAGAAACTATGCTCCCTGCGAGGTCTATGACTTTAGGTCACTGGAAGACCCGGTGGTATTCATCAAAAAGACCACCGAATCCTTGGGCGCCGACGTGTGCATCGACGCCGTGGGAGCTGAAGCCGCTGGCAGTGCGTTGCAGACGACCCTCGGCAGAAAATTGCTGATGCAGGGAGGGGCGGCCACCGCGCTGCATTGGGCGATCAACTCCGTGAAAAAGGGCGGGATTGTCTCCATCGTCGGCGTGTATGGCCCGGTCGACGCTCTCGTCCCAATCGGAAATGTGGTGAACAAAGGCATTACCATCCGGGCGAACCAAGCATCGGTGAAGCGGCTGTTGCCGCGATTGATTGAGCATGTGCAGAACGGCATCCTCGATCCGAAAGCACTGATCACCCACCATATCCCTTTAGAGGATGTGTCGGATGCCTACCGGATTTTTTCAGCGAAGCTCGATGACTGCATCAAGCCGGTGCTGATGCCGCCGTCGGCCAGAACGTAGAGAGGAACCGCTATGGAACATACAGCTAAAGACCCCTCGCAGATCAAGGGCTGGGGCGTGGACGCCGATCCAAAAAACGACCCGACCTACCCGATGAAGCATCGCAACGATGGCGAACACACGGGCTACAGCTGGGAGCGGCCGCCGCAGCAGCCGATCACTACCGAGATCCTGCATTCCATCGAGCGACCAGACGTCACCTCCGTATTCGGAACATCGACGCCGCCCTCGGGACTGAGCGGCTCGATCCGCCGCTTCGCCTTTAGGTATAGCGAATCCAGCTATGGCCATTGGCTGCCCCTAATGCTGGCCGACCGGGTGAGCGTAGTCGAAGGCGCCCTAGGCGATCTCAAGCACGGCCGCCTCCCCAATGTCCTTGCAGAACTGGGCTGGAAGGCG
>CADCWP010000290.1 GCA_902806425.1 uncultured Truepera sp. | reverse complement strand
CCTAAAGCGTTTGACAAGACGTTTTATCGGCCTATGTTTTACACATTGGGCGAGCAAGGCGACAAACGGCAGGTCGTTCGTGACCTGCGCCATCTTTACCAGTCTACGGCGCAACGGTACAATGCAGCATAGACGGCAAGCCTACAGTCGAAGAGGTCGAGGTCGGGGTCGCCGCGGACTTAGACATCCGCGACGCGCCCCTCCAACGGGCATCCGCTCCCGCGGAGTTAGCTCGGTCTCTGTTCGGCGCGCTCCTCAAACGGCCACAGCTGCGCGGTACCGTCTACCTGCTCCTCGACCACTCCACCAGCATGTCGGATGAGGGCAATGGAGGGGCTGATCCGCGGCTCCTTGCGCCTGTTCGTCGAAGCGCGACGGCGCGAGTATGCAGTAGCTGCCATCGGGTTCGCCGACCGCGCCCACCTCCTCTCGCGGCCGTCGTGCGACGTAGCACGTTTTCGGTCGCAGCTGTCGACCCTCGAGCCCGCCGGGCGCACCGCCATGGCCCAAGCACTACGGCTGGCGACGAGGCGGCTCGGGCGGCGGCGTGGCGATAAGGTCATCTTGCTGGTCACGGACGGGATGCCCGACAGCCGGGAAGCGACTCTCGACGCGGCGCGCTTAGCAAGGGCGCAAGGTATTACGGTCATCGCCGTTGGCACCGGCCAGGCAGATGAAGCGTTTCTGGCGGCCCTGACCCCGAAGCCGGAACTCGCCGCGAAAGTCGAGCTGGGGCAGCTCGAGGAGACGATAAGTAACGCCGCTAAGGTGCTTCCCTAGGAGCTGCGCGGTGATGACAAGTGATTGAAACACGTGAGCAAGTGGCTTCTTTACACGCCGGTCAACAACTTAAAGCACGTCTACCTCGCGCTCGGAGGACCCGCTGACCATGCGTCTATTCATCGCCCTCAATTTGCCCGCTGAGCTCCGGGCGCGCGTCGCCACCGATGTACTCGAGCCACTACGAGCGGACCTACCTAGTATCCGCTGGGTGCGCGAGGAGACACTACACATTACCCTCGCGTTTCTCGGCGAACGTAGCGAAGCTGGTGCCCATGATGCGCGCGCCGTCGTACAAAAGATCGCCGCCTTGTACCATCCCTTTCGTGTCTTCTTAACCGGGCTCGGCGTGTTCCCCAGCCCCGCACGGCCACGTGTCGTCTGGCTGGGCCTGGCTGATCCGGTGCCTGTGCACGGCTTGTATGGAGCTTTGGAGCACGAGCGTGCTCGGCTCGGGATGCCAGCTGAGGAGCGTACCTACCACCCACACGTCACGCTTGGCCGCGTGCCACCGCGCGCCGGTCGTGAGGTTAGTGCCAGGCTTGCGTCAACGCTCAGCGCGGTCCAGCTCGAGGCTCCTGTAACCTTCAGCTCGCTTGATCTCATGCGCAGCGAATTGACCCCTAAGGGTCCGCGTTACACAACACTCCTCGCCGCCCCGTTCACGCCACTGGAGGACCGCTGAAGGCGTCTCGGGTGCTCTCACATCACTCAACACATAGTCCGACGTCGTAGTCGTAGCGTCTACGAGCTACAGCCAT
>CADCWP010000289.1 GCA_902806425.1 uncultured Truepera sp. | reverse complement strand
GTAGAAGAGCGTGCGAAATACGTTCTTGCCGAGCAGGTGCTCCGAATTCAACAAGACCGCCAGAAAAAAGGCTGAAGCCATGCCGATAGGCAGAGAGATGAGCGCGAACTTGAAAGTGACGCCGAGCGCACTCCACACGAGCGGGTCCTGAAACAGCAGCCGCCGCCAGTTCGCCAAACCCACAAAGCGAGCTGGCTCCGGCGACGCCAGTTGAAAGTCGTAGAACGAAAAGACGAGCGAGGCGATCATCGGCACAAAGTAAAAGATGACGAAGCCGACTATCCACAGACCGATAAACGTGTAGCCCCACCTCGCCTCGGTGCGCGCGAGCTTGCCCATCTTTTCGCGCTTGCCGCTTTTGCGTGTGCGCTGCACTTCGTCTAAAAGCATAGCCATAAGTTTCTCCCATCGAGCCTGTGCCCAGGCGGCAGGAGCGGGTGCCGCGCGTTGCGGCACCCGCTCTATGGATTGGCTACTCTAGTTGCCGCGGGCGTTGGCCGCGTCGAAGATGCGCTGCAAGTCGCGCCTTAAAACCTCGAGTTCGGCCTCGACATCGAAGTCGGGTTCGTTCTCCTGACGCTGAGCAAAGGCGGTGTAGCGGTCGGTCGCCTCGCGGAAGCCGGGCATACCCTCCTCGTGGTTCGGCTTGTCGGGATAACCGAGACCGTCGGCGACGACCTGCCAGTTGACGTCCTGGTCGGGAAACATCTCCGAGGCGTACTGCTCGAAGAAGGACTCTTGCAAAGAAATGCGGGCGGGCATCCCGCCGTAGATGTTCGCCAGCCGACCCGCGATCTCGGGGCTGAGCAGGTAGGTGAGTACAGAAAACGCCGCTTCCTGGTTTTTGCTGCTCTTCAAGATGCCGAAGGTGTCGGCGTGCAGCTTAGCGGTCGTCTCGCCTTCAGAGCTCGGCACGGGGGCGACCCCCCAGTCGGCCTCGAGCGAGGTCATGCAGCAGCTCAGGTACCAGAGGTGCGTCTGCGACATCGCCAAGTTGCCCGAATCGAACCAGTTGCCCTCGCCTAGGAGCGCGCTGCCGCCGTAAGGGCCGTTCGGGTAGAAGTGATCGTTCCACATTGCGTCCGTGTACCACTGCGCGGCGGTTTTCCAGTGGTCCGGGATGACCGCGTTGCCCTCATCGTTTGCGAAGTTGCCGGGGCCGAACAGCGTCGAGCGGCCGCGCAGGTCGGCGTACATGTGGCCGAAGCCCCACTGCACGATGTTTTCTGGGTCGAACTCCTCACTCGTCGCGTCGTTGCCGTTAGCGTCGACCGTGAGTTTCATGGCCAGCTCACGCAGCGTATCCAAGGTCCAGGGCTGCTCCTCGTCGTTCTCGTCGACGTAGGGCGCGCCGTACGCTTCGGGCGGATAGGGCAAGTCGGCTTCGTCGAACAGGTCTTTGTTGTAGGTGATAAACGAGGGAAAAACCGCGAACGGAATCCCCAGTTGGCCCTCGCCCTCGAGCCTGTAGAAGTCGACTAAGGCCGGGTCGAAGTCGCTCAGGTCGTAGTTGTTCGCTTCGATCAGCGGCGAGAGGTCGAGCCAGGCACCAGGGAACGCCGAGCGCCCTCTGATGCCTACCGGACCGACCAAGTCGGGCGCGTTACCGGCGGAAATCTGTGTCGCCAACACGTCGTAAGCCTGGGCGTTGTCGACGATCTCGAGGTTGAGTCTGATGTCACTTTGCGAGGCGTTGAACTCGTCGACGATCTGTTGCTGCGCGGCGATGGTGGGCTCGTCGCTGCCTCCACCAAGGCCCACAAACCAGCGAACCTCGGTTTGCGCCAGCGCGACGCCTAAAGAGAGGAGGGTTAGTAGAACGAGTTTTTTCATGCCTTACCTTTCTGCTCCGGTACCCGCGTTCTGCGGTGGGGAGCTACTAAGCCCGAAGATGAAAGCCGGGGGGACCCTAAGGTCAACCTATGTTGTAGAGAGCTGGACCTTACCACATTCAGATTGTGGGTAGTTGACCAGGTAGCTTGGCGCGGTGTTGGATTCTGAAATGGGGACGCCTGCACCGGTGTTGTTGATATGGTCGCTTCCGCCCTGGTCGTTGAGCGATACCGTGACCATACTGTGAAACCGCACGCCGGTGGTGTTAGGCACCACAAAGGCGCGGTCGACGCGGACCGCCGGGTTGGCGTTGTAGGCGTAGCTGCCCAGGCCCCAAGACTGGTGATGTCGTCAGCCACCTTGAAGGCTGCGCAGCCCGTAGCACCCGTGCGCCAGGTGGCCTGGTCAGGCACATCGTCGAGCGTCTCATCCCAGAAGATGGTCTTGCCGCCCCCACATCGAGAGCTGGCCCTGAGGCTCAGTGTGTAGAAGCTTCTTAGCTTTTGAGGTTGCCGCATAGGTCTCCCTATCAACTCACGCGTATTTATGGCTGATGTACGCCTTAGATATGGACGCTCTCCCTTCCACGTTCAGATGAGCAACGCTTTTGTGTTCTCCCCAGCGGGTAACGCTAAAAGGGCGTGAGGGAAAACAGTTTTAGGTACGTGGTGAACATAGCAACCGAGGTTCACTTTGTCAAGTGAAGACACATACAAAGGTTTTGTGTCGCTGTCAGCGTAGCAACCATAGCCGTTAGGCCTGTTCGCGCGCAACCTCCCTCGCACTCCATACGCGCGCTAGGATGGACCATATGCACCCACGCAAAGTAGACCAGGGTACCGCTCGGGCCATGAACCGGCGGCTCATTTTGGACGAACTCCGCCGCACCGGACCGCTCAGCCGCACCCGCATCGCCGAACGAACCAAGTTGAGTCCCGCCTCCATCACTATCGTTACCGGCGACCTGCTGGCTGAGGGCCTGCTCGTCGAGCACCCCGAACTCGCCCGACATCTACCGCGCAATCCGGTACCCCTTGGCATCAACTATGCGGGCCACCGCGCCATCGGTATGAAGCTGCTCGACCACGAGATCCAGGCCGTCTTGACCGACCTCGCCCTAAACGTTGTCGCTCACACCAGGGTGGAACTCCGCTCGAGCAGTCCCGAGGGGGTCGTCGAGGCGGCTCAGCGTGCGAAGGAGCAGCTTACCGCGGCACCCGGCAAGACCAAGCTGATCGGCCTTGGTCTTGGACTCGCCGGACTGATCGACAGCGAGCACGGGGTCTGCGTGGCGTCGCACCGTTCCGGCTGGCAGGGCGTTCCGCTCGGCCCGATGCTGCGCGCCCGCCTCGCGGTTCCGGTGTGGATCGACAACGATGTAAACGCCTTTGCAACCGCCGAGCGTCTGGTTGGCCGCGCGCGCCACGCCACGAACTTCGCCGTCGTAACCCTGGGGCGCGGGGTCGGCGCGGCTTTGGTGTTGGGCGGACAGCTCTACCGGGGGCCACGGGGCGGGGCGGGGGAGCTCGGCCACACCCTATCCGAAAGGAACGGACGCCTGTGCGAATGTGGGATGCGGGGCTGCCTGGAGGCCTACGTCTCGAGCCCAAACCTCGTCGCGCACTTTAACGCGTGCTACCCCGAGGGTCCGGTAACCCGTGTTGAAGACCTTGCCGACCTCGCCGCGCACGGTGACGCCCGCGCGGTGGTGCTGCTCGAGTCCGCGGGCGAGCGGCTCGGCGAGGGGTTGGCAGACCTTGCCAACATGTTCGATCCGGACCTTATCCTTGTCGGCGGCGAAGGCGTCGTGGTAGGCGAGGTGCTGCTGGAGGCTATGCGGAGGGCGTTTGTAGGCCGCAAGCTTACCAAAACCGTCCCGGTAGACCTCGTCGTGGACATCTGGGGTGACGATGCCTGGGCCTGTGGCGCTGCGGGCCTGGTCGTCGAGCACTTTTTCGAGGGCGTCGCCGCTCCCGTGGACGAACCCAGCCGTTTTCTGGAGTTGGAACAGTGATGTGTGACGCACGGCACCCCGTGGTCACACGAGGTGGCTGCTTCTCGCTGCCAGCGCGAAGGTCTCCGTAGCGAAGCAGTTCCCACCCTTTGCAAGTTCGGCGTTGCCCGGGCGCGGTACACTAGAAGCCATCTCAAAAACCCTTGGCGGGCTTTGCTCGCCAAGGGTTTGAGCGAGCAGAGCGAGTAAGATTAAACGGCCCAGTCTACAACACCATTTTAGAGATAAGTTCTAGCCTGGGGCTTACCTGAAAGGATGTGAGGTCATGGCGGACGAGCACTTGGACATCGGGCTGATCGGCCTAGCGGTCATGGGCCGGAACCTGGTTTTAAACCTGAACGACCACGGCTACCGGGTCGGGGTCTATAACCGCACCACCGAAAAGATGACGAGTTTTACAACCGGCGAGGCGCGGGGCACCCAGGTGGAGGGTTTTGAAGCTCTTCCGGAGCTGGTCGCTGCGCTTAAACGCCCACGCAAGGTGATGCTGATGGTTGAAGCGGGCGGCGGCGTCGACGCGGTGATCGGGCAGCTCACCGCCCTTTTGGAACCCGGCGACATCATTATCGACGGCGGCAACTCAAACTTTGAAGACACCCGCCGCCGCGACGCTGAGCTGACTCCGAAGGGGTTTCACTTCGTCGGCACCGGCATCTCCGGCGGCGAGGAAGGTGCGCGTCACGGCCCCTCGATCATGCCGGGGGGCTCGCCCCAGGCCTGGGAACAGGTCAAAGAGATTTTTCAGACCATCGCCGCGCACGTCCACGGTGAGCCGTGCTGCGACTACGTCGGTGAGGATGGCGCGGGGCATTTTGTCAAAATGGTTCATAACGGCATCGAGTACGGTGACATGCAGCTTATCGGTGAAGCGTACGGGCTGATGCGGGAGGTTCTGGGGCTTTCTGCCGACGAGATGAGCGCGGTTTTTAAGAATTGGAACACCGGCCGCCTCGACTCGTACCTCATCGAGATCACCGGCACCATCTTGAGCGTCAAAGACGAGGACGGCTCGCCGCTGGTCGAAAAGATTCTCGACGTGGCGGGCCAGAAGGGTACGGGGCGCTGGACGGTGATGGCGGCGCTCTCGGAGGGGATTCCCTTAACGCTCATCGCAGAAGCGGTCTTCGCGCGGTCGCTCTCGGCGCTTAAAGACGAACGCGTCGCGGCGTCTCAGCGGCTGGTCGGCCCGGAAGTCGCCGATGCACCTGAGCGCGAGGCGTTCGTTCGGGACCTCGAGGCCGCTCTCTACGCCGCCAAGCTCACCTCGTACGCACAGGGCTACATGCTGATGCGGGCCGCCGCGAAAACCTACGGCTGGCGTCTTAACTACGGCGGCGTGGCGCAGATGTGGCGCGGGGGCTGCATCATCCGCTCGGTATTCTTAGACAAGATTAGAGACGCTTACGACGCTGACGAGGCACTTCCCAACCTGCTGCTCGCCCCGTACTTTCAGGGGGAGATGGCCCACGCGCAGGCGGCGTGGCGGCGCGTAGTCGCGGCGGCCGTAACCCGGGGCGTCCCGGTTCCGGCGTTTTCAGCGGCGCTGGCCTTTTACGACGGCTACCGGAGCGCGCAGAGTCCCGCCAACTTGCTCCAGGCCCAGCGCGACTTTTTCGGAGCCCACACCTATGAGCGCACCGACAGGGCGCGGGGAACGTTTTTTCACCACAGCTGGCTCGGTGACGCCGGGGGGACGTCCGAGGGGTGAGGCTTGCGCGATACTGCGCCGCTCGGCTATAGGTTGCTGAGGGATTTGGGTACAGCCTGCGGCGCGGTCGGTGTTGGAAGTAACGTTAAAGTGAAACGTAAGCGTCGTGTTGAACGAAGACAGGTACGACGCCCAGTTGCCGTCTTACTCTGAGTGCGTCGTCGGGGCGTAATCATAGTAGCCCCTAGCTTGAATCCTAAACATCTGCGCGTAGAGGCCGCCCTGCTCGAGGAGGAGGTCGTGCGAACCCGCCTCGGTGATCGCGCCGTTTTGGAGTACAAGGATCTGATCCGCCATGCGGACGGTACTGAAGCGGTGCGAGATAAGGACCGTTATGCGGCCCCCCGACCCCTTCCGAAGCGCCTCGACGACCTCAAACTCGGCGTTGGCGTCGAGCGCGGCGGTCGGTTCATCGAAGACGAGCACCGAGCCGTCTCTAAAGTAGAGCCGGGCCAGCGCCAAGCGCTGCCACTGACCGCCCGAGAGCTGCTGGCCCCCGGCAAACCAGCGCCCCAGCATGGTGCCGTAGCCGTTCGGCAGACGTTTAGCAAAGTCGGCGGCACCGGCGCGCAGGCTCGCCGCTTCCACGTCCGCGTCGTCAGAGAGCGCCTCGGTGCGCCCCAGCGCCACATTTTCACGCACCGTCATCTGGTACTGCCCGAAATCCTGAAAAATGATGCTCATCTCCCGTTGCACGCTGCGCGGGCTGAAACGACCCGCGTCGAGGCCGTTGAGGAGGACCCGTCCCGTGGTCGGTTCATAAAGGCGGGTGAGAAGCTTTATGAGCGTCGTTTTGCCCGCGCCGTTTTCGCCGACGAGGGCGAGTGCCTGCCCACGCGTGACCTTAAACGACACGTCTCTCAGCACGTCTTTCGTGGTCAGGGGGTAGCGGAAGCCCACCCCCTGAAACTCAATTGTCTCGACCGCCCCCTGCCACGTTTCACCCGCGTCAAGGTCGCGGGTCGGCAGCTCCAGGAACTCGAAGAGATTGCGCATGTAGAGCAGGTTCTGGTAGACCCCGGTAAAGCCTGACAGAAGCGTCGAAAATTGGTTTTGCAGCTGCACGATGCCCTGAATAAAGAGACCGAAGTCGCCGACGCTCACGAGTCCTTGGGCCGCCCGCCGGAGGACGACCAGCGTCGCCGCCCCGACAAACGCCGCCGAACTTAAAGAGGCGGCTAAACCCCACAAGCTGCGCCTCGTCACCAGCGACACGAGCTGGGCGCGGAACTTTGCGTAGTACGTCCTCCAGCGCGAGACGAGGTAGTCCTCGAAACCGAACAGCCGAACCTCTTTGACGGCGCTGTCGTTCGTGAGCAGGTAGCCCAGATAGTTTTGGATGCGGGCGTCGGCGACCTGGCGGCGGATCATCCGGTAGCCCTCCGTCCCGAAGCGGCTCGTGACCCAGACGCCGGGCAGGGTAGCTAACAGGACAAGCGGCACCACGCTCGCACCGAGCTGTGACAAAAGCGCGCTCACGGTGCCTAAAGTGATGAGCGCCTGCGCCAGTGAGACGATCTGGGTAAAGACCCCGAGCGGCCTCGAGCCCACCTCACGGTAGGCGTTTTGCAGCGTGTCGTAGGTGGCCGCGTCCTCGAACTGCGAAAGCTCGAGGCCCGCCGCCTTATGCAGAATTCTTAAACTGATGCGGTTTTGCAGCGCGTCGCCGAGCAGCTCGCGGTTGGTCCCCTGCGCCGCGGCCAAGATACTCGAGACCGCCCCCACCCCGACTTGCAGCGCCAGCAGCCCGAGAAGCCGCCCGAACGCCGCTTCCGGGCTTCCCAGACGGCCCTCGATGGCCTGCGCGACCGCGTCTAAAAGCAGTTTGCTGATCCAGATGGTGAGCGCCGGAATAAAGGCCTGGACTAAGCTCAGCCCTGCTGCCAGCAGCGTCTGCGCCGGGCTGGTGTGCCAGACGAGCCGTAGCGTTTGACCTAGGTCACGGAGAGGAATGCGTGGAGACGTTCTCGAGGCGGTGTCCGTTTGTCTAAACACTCAGTTTAGAATCCGCGGGTACGGCGGGACGCGGTTCACCACCGCCGGGCGTCTTTTGGGTGACGCGGCGAGACGGCTTACGTGCCTTGGCCGCAGAAGCTCGAGTTCTAGCTCTCGGCCTTTAGAAAACACGAGTTGGCGCTGCAAGTCGTCCACGCTGCCCAGCGTCACGCCGCCCGCACCACGCTGGATAAGCTGCGCCGCAACCCAGTGCGCGGTAGCGGCAGGCACGGCGAAGCCTGTTCCTTGCGCGAACGGCACCACCGCCGTGGTCACGCCCATGAGCCTGCCCGAGGTGTCGACGAGCGGCCCACCCGAGTTCCGGGATTGACCGCCGCGTCGGTCTGCACGAGATTCTCGAGCAGTCCACCCGAAGGGACCACGAGGCTGCGCCCGAGGGCGCTCACCACCCCGAAGCTCACCGAGCCCTCGAAACGGTAGGGGGTGCCGATAGCTACGACCGGCGCACCGACGAGGGGCGCGACGTCATGGGCGACGCTCAGGTAGGGAAGGTCGTCCGCCCCGATCCTCAGCACCGCGAGGTTGGTAGCCGCGTCGCTACCGACTACCACGGCGCGAGCCACCTCGCCGGTTCTAAACCGGACCTCTGTGCTCCTCGCGCCCCACACTACATGATCGTTCGTCAGCACAAAGCCGTCGGGGGAGATTAGAAAGCCCGAGCCTTGACCCTGGCGGTGGTGCACGCCGACGACTGCGGGGGCCGCTTGTGCCACGAGCGCCGTAAGATCAGCCGAGAACCCCCGTAAAAAAGTCATTGTGAGCTGTTGGGGTGAGGTGAGCGTGTTTCGTTCATAGGCCACGATAACGCGCCGCTTGCTCCCCCACTTCCCCCATTCGGCTAGGTCTACCGGATTCGTTCGCAGATGGTTACCGGGTGCGCTAGGCAGCAACAGAGGGTGTAGGGCAGGTAGCACCCGGTCGTAACCCCAACTGCCTCAAAGCAGGCCACCCGTAAGCTTGTGTGGTGATATAGCTATCTGATCTTTAGGTGCTCAGGGCAGCTTCTATCTGTAGACCTCTTCACTTGCGCTCCGGGGCGGAAGGCTACTTTTGCCGTCCTCCGGTCACCGCGCGACCTTTACGTGGTAAGGGCTTACGGCATGATTGGGTCGTGGTTGGTAACAAGACCTGACCCGCTATGAAAGGTTCTCGGCTCGAGGAGACTTTGGGCGCTGAAGTTGTCTGGGCGCCCGGAGTAACGGGCACCCAAAGACTACGTTTTCTGAATGGCTCTCAAAACGCGCTAGGCGAAGCTGCCCTGTACCGTGTCGGCAGGGTGGCTCTTGCTGCGCGGGCGTCAACCGTGGGGAAGTTCTTGAGGGATCAGCGCCTCTTTCGCAAGCGGCACGGGCGCGTTCTGTTTGGCGGATTCGTAACACGCTAGGACCAAGCGGACAGCCTCGAGCCCGTCCTCACCCGTACACACCACCTCACGTTCACCACGAATCGCCGCTAAGAAGTCGATCTCGCAAGCCGTGTGCGCGTCGCGCCCGCCGAAGGTTGTATGCGAGATGTCCGGGTCGCCGAAGGTCGTGCCCGGCGAGCTGCGGAAGCGGTGGGTCAGCACGCCCGTGCGGTTCGAGTACTCCAAGGACCCCTCGGTGCCGTACACCCAGAACGCCTGCTCCCAACCCGTCGCCGTCCAGGCGTTTTCAACGCTGCCGATAGTCCCGGACGCGAAGGTCAGGGTCGCCACCGAGGTATCCTCGACCTCGACGTCAAAACCCAGCGTAGCGATGTTCGCGTAGACCTCACGGACGTCGCCACCAAAGTAGCGGGCTAGGTCCATCATGTGACAGCCGTTATCGAGGAGCGTCCCGCCGCCCGAGTTGGCGAGCTTGCCGAAAGAGTCGCGTACGCTCTTCGCGCCGCCCCAATCGTGGGCTTGGCGCAGCCGCATAAATGTTATGCGCCCGAGCGCGCCCGAGTCGATCAGCGTTTTGGTCCGCAGCGAGGCGCTGTCGCTCCGCAGATGATGCCCGGTCTGCAAGACGACGCCCGCTTCGCGGCATACGCGGATCATCTCCTCAGCTTTATCCAGGGAGAGCGAGATGGGTTTTTCGCATAAGACGTGTTTCCCGGCCCGCGCCGCGGAGAGCGTCACCGGATGGTGGAGCGCGTTAGGCAAGCAGACCGAGACCGCCTCGATGCTCGGGTCGGCCAAGAGTTCTTGGTAGGTGCTGTAACCCTTGGGAATGTTCCACTCGCGCTGCCGCCGCGCCAAGGCCAGCGGGTCGGCGTCGGCGATGGCGACGACCGTCGCGCCGCCCGCCACATAGCCCTGGTAGTGAAACACCGATACGCCGCCCGCGCCGATGATACCGACGTTCATGCGGGCTCCGGGGCCAAGATGGACTCAAGGGGCTGGGGCCGATGGCCGAACCCGGTCTTGGGCCGCGACGGTGTGGGCGCAGCCCAGCGCGCGGCGTTCTTCAGAACCTGCTGCACCTCGGCCTGATAGTAGATCGGGAAGGTTTCGTGACCCGGCCTGAAGTAAAAAATCTTTCCTTGTCCCCGGTTAAAGCACGCGCCGCTGCGAAATACCTCACCACCCTGAAACCAGCTGACGAAAACCAACTCGTCGGGCGCCGGAATGTCGAAGGGTTCGCCGTACATCTCGGCCTGCGGAACAACAAAGCTGTCGCCCAAGCCCTCGGCGATGGGGTGCTGCGGCGCGACGACCCACAGCCGTTCGCGTTCGCCGGTGTCGCGCCACGAGAGGTCGCAGGTGGTCCCCATAAGCCGCCTAAAAATCTTTGAAAAGTGCCCCGAGTGCAGCACGACGAGCCCCATGCCCTCTAGAACGCGCGCGTATACCCTGTCAACGACCGCGTCGACGACCTCACCGTGCGCCATATGGCCCCACCAGAAGAGGACGTCGGTGGCGCTCAACACGTCTTCGCCCAGACCGTGCTCGGGTTCATCTAGGGTCGCCGTCTTCACCTCGAAACCGTCCGCGCGCAGACTTTCGGCGATGGCCGTATGGATGCCGTCCGGGTAGACGGCCTTGACTTTGGGGTTTTTCTGCTCGTGGCGAAATTCGTTCCAGACTGTGATACGGGGTGCGCTTTGGGGGGGTGCCATGCAAGCCTCCTTGACTCAGATGACGTTACCGCACCTTCGGGTTTGGGCTCAAGACCTTTTGGACGGGCGGAGGTGTGTGGCGCTTTGCTCCTAATCGGCGGCTGAATTAAGAAATGATTAAAATTACACAGATGACATGCGCGCCATACTGTACTTATAATGTGTAACAGGAGTTCGCCCGCCCAGTGGACTCCTGTTACTGCGGCACGCGCGCTTGGGGAGGCCACCACAAAGGAAGCGCGTGCCGCCTTTTTATGCCGTTTGCAGCGGGCGTTGTAGTGTGGAGCAGCTTAAGGGTTCAGATCAAAACAACGCGCTACAACACGCTTCCTGAGTTGACTGAGAAAAACTGTTCAGCTTCCCTTAAGCCGCTGTGGGTACAGTGCGCTTGGGTTTACCGGCCAGGACGCAGAAGCGTCATCGTCCTCTCACCGCGCCGGGAGTTGGACCACGTAAGGTACGTTTTGGAGGATTTTGCGATGATGAAAAGCCTTTTGTGTATTTTTCTACTCGCGTTGCCGGTTGGCTTCGCTCAACAGCTCTACCTCGGTGCGGCGCTCGGTACGCCGCTGACGAGCCCTGACGACATCGAGGAGATCACCGACTCGTTCGAGCTCGGCGCGCAGTTCGGTCTCGACTTTTTGCCGGGCCTGGGGGTCCGCGCCGCCATCGAGGGCAACCCCTTTAGCGGCGGCTTCAAACTTGCCAGCGGTGACGCCATCTTCCGCTTTTACCTGCCAATGTCGCCCAACTCGGTCTATACCGGGCTCGGGGCCGACGCTTATTTTAGCAATCAGCCGGATTCGGTCAGTGACCTGGAAGCCGCCGACCTAGTGGCGCACGCCCTCGGCGGCGTGGAGTTTCGTTTGGGACGGTTCGGCCTCTTCGCCGAGGCGCTGCCGAGCTACATCATCGGCAACGACCCCTCCGAGCGCACGTCGTACTACCTGCGCGCGCGCAGCGGCGTCAACTTTCACTTTTAAAAGGTTTAGACGCCACTCGAGGGTGCTGCGGCACCCTTTTTCATTGGTCAGGTGGACCGCCAAACCAGGCGTGAGGTCAGTGCACCGCAGTCTCTCCAGACGGACGCCGTGTTTCGGCCCAACAACGAGGTGTGTCTCAGGCTGATTTTTCTGCGGTCCTGTTGCAGTGCGCGCCGCTCTCACCCTAAAGCGGCCCGGTAGCTAAGGCGGATCTTACAGGGTAGAGTGAGAGAACGCTACTGAGCGACAGTTTAGTTCTGGAGGTTAAAAGATGACAAGGCGGTTTTTCGTTACGCTTTCTATGACCCTGTGCTGCACCCTGTTGGGCGTGAGTTTTGCCCAGGTACGGGTCTTTATCGGCTCGACGCTGCGACCGGACGTGATCGGCCCGATTTTAGAACAGTTCACGGCCGAGACCGGAATCGAGACGGAGATAGAGGAGGGCGGCGCGACGACCGAGGTGCGCGACCAGTACCTGAGCACGATCCTTACGAGCCGAAGCGGCGACATCGACCTCTACTTGATGGACGTGGTAAACCCGCCACAGTACGCGGCGGCAGGCTGGGCGGAGCCGCTGGGCGGCTATTTTGAGAGTGACGCGGCCAGAGACGAGTTTCTCGAGCCCTTTTTAGATAGCGTCGTCGCGGCCAACACCGTAGACGGTCAGCTTTACGGCATCCCTGCCTGGACCGACGCGCAGTTTCTCTACTACCGCAGCGACCTCTTGGAGAAGTACGGCTTCGAGCCGCCGACGACGTGGGCGGAGCTTAAAGAGCAGGCGCTCGCCATTACCGAAGGCGAGGGCGACCCCAACTTGCAGGGCTTCAACTACCAGGGCGCGGCTATCGAGGGCACCAACTGCACCTTTTTAGAGGCGCTCTGGACGGCGGGCGGCGACTGGCGGGCCGAGGACGGCAGCGTCACGGTCGACTCCGACGCGGGCCGCACGGCGCTGGCCTGGTACGACGACACGCTCGCCTCGGGCATTACCAAACCCGGCATCGCCGAGGAGACGACCGACTTAAGCCGTCAGGCCTTCCAGGCGGGCGACGTGGTATTCATGCTCAACTGGGGCTACGCCTGGGCGCTTTTTCAGGAGGGCCAGGAGGGTGAGGACACCCAGGTCGCCGGTAAAGTCGGCGTTGCGCCGCTGCCCGCGTTTGACGGCGGCGAGTCGGCGACCTGCGTCGGCGGCTTTCAGTGGGCCATGAACCCCTTTGGCGACAGCAAAGAGGAAGCCTTCCAGGTCATGCAGTACATGGCCTCGTACGACGCACAAAAGGAGCTTGCCATTTCAGCGAGCCACATTCCGGCCCGCGACGCGCTCTACGAGGATGAAGCGGTCCTGGCCGCCGCCCCGCAGTTCGGGCAGTTTTTCGACGTCATCACGAACGCTCGCCCGCGCCCGCTGACACCTTTTTACGGTGAAGTCTCGGAGCTGATCCGCACCAACATGAACGCCTTTTTCGCCCGTGCCCAGGACGCCGAGACGACCCTGGCGCAGATGCAGTCGGGGCTGGAAGACATCCTCGAGCAGTAACCGGATGGCCCTACAACCCAAACCCTATAAGCGCCCAGGATTCTGGGCGCGCTTGGCGTCGGGAAATCCCTCAGAAGCGCAGCTCGGCTACCTGCTGCTGGTGCCCGCCTTTACTGTGCTGGCGCTCGTCATGCTCTACCCCATCCTCAACGTCGTCTGGAAGTCGCTGCACTACGAGAAGCTCAACAACCCCGCGCGCGGCACACCCTTTATCGGCCTGGAGAACTTCCACGACATGGCTTGGGGCGAGGGCTTGCGCTGGAGCGTGACGCACCTGCTCGTCTGGCGGCTTCTGCTTCTGGGCGGCGTCGCCGCGCTCTGGGCCACCGTGCGGCGGCGAGCTAGAGGGCAAGCCGTCGGCTGGACGGTGCTGCTTCTGGCGGTGTGGGCGCTTCTCGGGATTCATCCTGGAGCCGAGGGTGAATGGAACGACCCGCGCTTCTGGAACGCGTTCGGCGTCTCGCTGCTCATCATCGTCGTCAGCGTTTTAGGGTCGTTTGTGGTCGGCTTGCCGCTGGCGCTTGTCGCCGACATCAAAACGCGCTGGCGCTGGCTCGTCCGGGTGGCGCTGCTCTTGCCGTGGGCGATGCCGCCGGTCTTGATCGGCCTCATGTTCGCGTGGCTTTTTCAAGACCAATACGGCGTCGTGAACGACCTGTTGCGGCGCGTCGGCGTCGAAGGCCCTATCTGGCTGGCCCGGGTGGTACCCGCTATCGTCGCGGTCAACTACACCCTCATCTGGAAAACTTCGTCGTTCGTAGGGCTCGTGCTGCTCGCCGGATTGCAGTCCATCGACCGCGGGCTGTACGAAGCCGCCGAGGTCGACGGGGCGAGCGTCGCGCAGCGGTTTTGGCAGATCACGCTGCCGCTTCTCCGCCCTGCTATCGCGGTCGCACTGATCTTCCGTACGCTGACCGCTATTCAAACCTTTGACGTGCCCTTTGCGATGACGCGGGGTGGGCCGGGCCGCGCCTTGGAAACCCTCGGTATCTACGTCTATAACACCACCCTGACGCTCGACATCGGCTACGCGGCGGCGCTCTCGGTCGCGCTCTTTTTGCTCAGCTTGGCGATCACGGTCTTCTACTTGCGCTGGATCTACACCGAATGAACCGGCTTTTTAGGTACGCTGCCCTCCTGCTCGTCGTCGTCAACGGCCTTTTTCCGGCGGTGTGGCTGCTCTTGACCTCGTTTAAGACCAGCGGCGAACTGCGGCAGCTGCCCATCACCTACTGGCCGGAAAACTTTACCTTCGGGAACTACGTCTCCGTGTTTACGGAAAACCCGTTTGGACGCTTTTTGCTCAATTCGGCGGTGGTTTCCGTTGTAGCGACACTTCTCTGCGTACTGTTCGCGGCGTTTGCTGGCTACGCGCTCGGGCGTCTTAACTTGCCGGGGCGCAGGGTCATTCTGACGCTCATCGTCACCACCAGCATGTTTCCGGCGCTCGTGCTGCTGGTGCCGCTCTACCGCCTTTTTGTCGGGGTGGAGATTCCCTGGTTGAGTGAGGTTTTCAACTCGCCGATCTTCACGCCGAACCTACTCAACACCTACTGGGCGCTCATCATTCCCTACGTCGCGCTCAGCCTGCCGATAGCGACGCTCATTCTCACGAGCTTTTTCCAGCTGATTCCGCAGGACCTCGAGAGCGCCGCCCTAGTAGACGGCTGTACCCGCGTGAGCGCGCTTTTTAGAATTGTCGCGCCGGTAAGCGCGCCGGGGATCGTCACGGCTGCTATCATCGTCTTCGTCAATTCGTGGAACGAGTTTTTGCTGGCGCTGACCTTTAACACGACACTTCAGATGCGCACCGTGCCGGTCGGCATCACCCTCTATCAGGGCGAGTACGCCTTTCCGTGGGCGATCATCAGTTCGGCGATCATGCTGGGCGTGCTACCCCTGGTGGTCTTGATCATCTTTTTCCAGCGGCGCATCATCAGCGGGCTGACGGCAGGGGGCGTCAAGGGTTGATCGGAGTCTGGAGGCCGTTTAGCGCGTAGTGGACCGTGCGCTCGGCTAAGACAGCGGTCGCGTCGATCAGTGGGCAGCGGAGATCGTCGCCGCCCAGAACGAGCGGTACTTCGGTACACCCGGCGACGATGGCCTGCGCGCCGCTCCCCAGCAACGACTCCGCAAGGGCGCGCATAGAGCCCCGCACGTCTGTACCCTTATCGCCCGCCTTGATACGGTAGAGCAGCGTCATGAAGAGGTCACGGTCGGTGTCTGTTGGCACGAGAACCTCGACGCCGCGCTCTGCAAAGGCGGTTTGGTAGAGTCCGGCGTCCAGGCAACCGCTCGAGCCTAGCACCCCCACCTTTTTCAGTCGCGGCACCGCCTGTAGCGTCGCCTCACACGTCTCCTCGATGATGCTGACGAACGGGATGGAGACAGCGGCTTCAATCTCTCCCTGAAAGGCGTGCGCGGCGTTGCATACCATTACCAGAAAGTCGGCACCTGCTTTTTCCAGACCAGCCGCCATCTCTGCGAGCATCGGACCCGGCGACGGTCCTGTCCCGGCCACCGCCTCGTTGCGGTTCGGAACCTGCGGGTTGCTGTCAATAATCATATGCAGGTGGTCCTGGTCGCGCGTGGCGAGGGTGAGGCTCAATACCTTGGTATAAAAGTCCAAGGTCGCTTCCGGCCCGAGTCCGCCCAACACACCGACGGTTAGAGGCTTCGTCAACCCCACCGTTGCAACTCCAGGATGTTCCCTTCGGGGTCGGTGGCGTAGACAAACGTGACGCGCCCGGCACCGGGAACGTCGGTCGTTACTACCTCTCTGAGCGCCGCGCCGCCCCGGGTAAGCACCGCAGCCAGCGTTTTCTCAATGTTGTCAATGGCAAAGGCTAAGTGTCCGAAACCCTGCCGGTTGGCGTAGGGTGTAGGTTTCTCGAGCATCGCCGTGTAGGAGTAGATTTCCAACGTCGGCCCGTTTTCGCCGTGGCCGGGGAGCCGTAAATGTACGCCTCTCAGCGCCGCACCGGCGACGCCCGTACCCTGCTCAAGCCACCTGCCTGCTTGGTTGCGTTCGGGCTCGAGCAGGACGCACTCGAACACGTCTTCATAAAACCGTGCCAGCTTACGCCAATCCCGCGCGACGATGTTGGTGTGGGCGTAGCGAACGGCCATCAGTCTGAGAGAATATCTTGATAGGCGTAGAGCGCCGGTGAGCCGCCGGTATGCAGAAACAGCACGCGCTCGCCCTGTTTGAAATGCCCACCCCGCACCAAGTCGATCATTCCGGCGGCAGTCTTGCCGGTGTAGACGGGATCGAGCAGAATCCCCTCAAGCCGCGCAAACAGCCTCACCGCCTCGATCATCCCTTCCGTCGGCAGCGAGTATCCCGGCCCGACGTAATCGTCAAGTACCGTAAACGCCTCCCGCGGAACACCGCCCCGGATCTCGAGTTTGTCGGCGACCTCTTGCGCCAGAGCGTGAAGCTTCGCCTCCTGTGGCTCTTTGGGCGCTCGCACGCTGATGCCGGTGACCGGGATGTTGGCGTTGATGCCAACCATCCCCGCCACCAATCCTGCGTGGGTGCCGCCGGAGCCGCTCGAGCACACGATCTGGTCGAACGCCAAGCCCGTTTCAAAAGATTGCCGCATGATCTCTTCGGCGCACGCCACGTAGCCGAGTGCCCCGAGCGCGTTCGAGCCGCCGCCGGGGATGATGTAACCCTTGCGTCCCTCAGCGGCCAGTTCGTCGGCCTCAGCCTGCATCACAGCATTGAAATCGCTCCCGCCTTCGACCACGGTAAGCTTCTCGACGCCCAGAAGCCCAAATAAAAAGTTATTGCCGCTGGCGTCCGGCCTGTACGAGTTGGGTACGCGCTCCTCGAGCACCAAACGACACTTGAGCCCCTCTTTAACGGCGGCGGCGAGCGTCAGGCGGCAGTGATTGCTCTGCACAGCGCCCACGGTTAGAAGTGTGTCAGCACCCTGCTCGAGGGCGTCGGCGACCAGAAACTCGAGCTTGCGCGTCTTGTTGCCACCGCCCGTGAGACCGAGCAGGTCGTCGCGTTTGATGTACACTTCCGGTCCGCCCAGATGCTCGCTCAGGTGTGACAGCGGTTCGACGGGTGTCGGGGCCGGGGTGTAGCGCCGCCGGGGAAACCGTGCGAGGTTCACGCGCGCCCCTTCGGCAGAAGCCACCATAAGAGCAGGTAGCCAATGATGAGTAAGCCACCTGACAGGAGTGTGGCGACCACGAAAATCAGTCTGACGGTGGTCGGGTTTGCCCCGACGTACTCGGCAACGCCGCCCAGCACACCGGTAAAGACGCGGTTATGACGTAAGCGCGTCAGCCGTTTGTCTGTATCAGGCCGCCGGGCACGGCGCTGGTCGTGAGGTAGCGAATCATGCGGAGGGGTCATAGGCCAGCTTAACAGGCGGAATTTGCGGACGGAGCGTGCGGTCTTGCAACGCAGCGTGAACGTCGGCCTCGAGCCGCCGCACCTCGACGCCCCCGTACACGTCGGGCAACAGGGCAAGGTGGGCCAGAGCTTTGGCGTAGTTGCGCCGCCCGCCGCGCGCATTACCCATCTCATGCGCTTTGTGGAGCGCCGCCGCCAGCAGGATCACGCCTGCATAAAAGTGCTTGTCCGGACCCTCGGAGACCATCCAAGGGGGCTCGAGCGCCTCGTGCGCCTCCCAATACTCACCTACGTTAAAAAGCTTCACGCCTTCCGTCCAGGCGGAACCCAGCTCACTCACCGGCCCGCCTTCCGAAACGCCCGGTCGCGCCGCAGGTCGTCCTCGATCAGCGACACGTCGCCTGCTTGCGACTCGACGTGGTGGCGCAACTCGTGCGTCAGCGTCTCCCACAGCTCGGCCTCCCAATCAAAAGTCGGGTCGCCCTCGGCAACCCGCACAAACGAGCCGTAGTAGAGCGCGATGTGGCGGCCCAGTCCTTCGCCCGCACCCAGAAAGTCTTCCGGGCCGGGGTCGAGATATTCACCCATACGGTAGACCTTGTAAAAGTTGGGCTCGAGCCGCGCTTCAGGCAGCGCGTGGACGCCTTGGAGTCCGGTTAAAAACTCCTCTGGAATCTCGTCGACCATCTCACCCAGTAAGGTTTGAAACTCGTGGAACGTCATGCCTAAGCTTACGTGCTGACGCCGAATCTATGGGCACCGGGGTATCGTGGTCGTGTGTCTGCAAATGTACCAAAACGTGTTGTCGTCGGGGTGTCGGGGGGGAGTGGGATGCCCTACGCCCTCGACTTGCTGCGGACGCTGCGGGGTCTGCCGGTCGAAACGCACCTCATCATCACCAACGGGGCCAAACAGGTGATTCCTACCGAGCTCGACGAGACGGTGCTCGAGCTTGAAGCCCTGGCCGAGGTGGTCTATAAGGACGCCGACCTCGGCGCGGCGGTCTCGTCGGGGTCGTTTCGGGCTCACGGGATGGTGGTGACGCCCTGCTCCGCCGGGACGCTCGCCAAGGTCGCGCACGGTCTCACCGACAACTTGGTGTCGCGTGCCGCGCATGTGACGCTCAAGGAGCGCCGCCCGCTTGTCTTAGTGGTGCGTGAGGCGCCGTTCTCGAGGCCGATGTTGCAGAACATGCTCGCCGCCTTTGATGCCGGAGCGAGCGTCTTGCCCGCCTCGCCCGGGTTCTATCACCGTCCGGAGACGCTTGCTGAACTTATCGGCACGGTCACGGCGCGCACGCTCGACCTACTCGGGATCGACAACCAGAGAGCGCGGCGGTGGCGCGAGTGACCAAGGTGGCCGCCTTGATTCCGGCGGCGGGCGAGGGCTTGCGGCTCGGGCGCGGCCCGAAGGCGCTCGTCGAGGTGGGCGGGGAAACGCTTCTAGCCCGCGCGGTGCGGGCGTTTGCCGGGGCGGTGGACGAGACCCTGGTGGCGGTATCCCCGGCGATGTTGCGCGGGCTCGAGCCACCTACCGGCGCGCGCCTGGTGCTCGGCGCAGAGACGCGGCAGGGGAGCGTCTACAACCTGTTAAAGGAGGCGGACGCCGACATCGTGCTGATTCACGACGCGGCGAGGCCGTTTCTGGGTCGCCGCGTCATTGACAAGGTGATCACCGCTGTGGAGGCTTATGGAGCGGCCTCGGTCGTATCGGCGGTGGCGGACACGCTTCTGGAAGCTGAGACCGGGCGGATCATCGACCGGGGAACCCTGCGCGCGGTGCAAACGCCGCAGGGGTTTCGCCGAGACCTCATCTTGGCGGCACACGACCGGGCGTTCCATTCGGGTTACGCCGCGACCGACGACGCCAGCTTGGTGCGGGCGCTGGGGCACGAGGTTACCTTGGTCGAAGGGAGCAGCTGGCTCATGAAGGTGACCACTACGGCCGACCTCGAGCTGGCCGAAGCGCTAGCTGCCGCCTGGGACGCCCGGTGCTAACGCTTAAAGCTCACGCCAAGGTCAACTTGGGGCTCAGTGTGCGGGGAAGACGCCGCGACGGGTTTCACGAGATCGACACGCTGATAGCGCGTGTTGCGTTGCACGACACGCTGACGCTCACGCCGGTTGCTGAGGGCGTGAGGCTTGAGGTTGCGGGCGCGGACCTCGGCATTCCACCCGAACAGAACCTCGCTACCCGTGCCGCCGAACTGTATCTGACCGAAGCCGGTGAAGCGCGTGGCGTCGAAATCGAACTGACGAAACGTATCCCCGCCGCCGCCGGTCTCGGGGGCGGCTCATCCGACGCAGGCGCGGTGCTCCGGGGGCTGGCGCAACTCTATCCGGCTGACGTTAATCTGCTCAAGCTTGCAGAAACGCTCGGTTCGGACGTACCGTTTTTTGCCGCCGATATGCCCGCCGCCCGCGCTACGGGACGCGGCGAAGTTCTCATGCCCGCCGAGGTGCCTAAGCTTCACCTGGTTCTTGTCAATCCGGGCGTCGGGGTGAGTGCGGGGAACGCGTACAGGCAACTGCGGGAGACCACGCCGCCGTTAGAGTTGGAGATGCTGGTGGAGCAACTTGAGCGGGGCGAGGAGCCGGACTATTTCAACGCGCTGGAAGCCGGGGTGGTGGGGCTCGAGCCTGCCGTTGGCGAGGTCTTGACCGCCCTCCGGCAGACGGGCCTCACGGGCGTGCTGATGTCGGGCTCCGGCTCGACCTGTTTTGGTCTGGCGCGGAGTCAGCCGGAGGCCCGGCTGATAGCCGCAACGTTGACAGAAGCCTACCCCGAATGGTGGGTTCGTGCGACCGGCACGCTCTAACGGTCGGAGTGGCCCAAGCTCCGCTCAGGGTCGATGTGGTCGCGCACGAGCTGCTTAAGTTCTTTTGCTTCAGGAAAACCACCCTGCACGGCTCGGTCCCATACGAGCGTGTCGTCGATGTGAACCTGGAAGATGCCTCCTGTACCGGGGACGAGTGCGACTTCGCCTACAGCGGTTTACATAAGGAGTGAGGCAGATCAAGCTGCGGTATGGGCTATTCCGTGGACTTACGTGAACGGATCGTCGAAGCTGTGTTGGAGCGCCGCTTTAGCATTCGTGAGGCGGCCAACACCTT
>CADCWP010000288.1 GCA_902806425.1 uncultured Truepera sp. | reverse complement strand
ACGCACATCGTCCATTCCGCCTCTCCCCCGGCCGCAGTGTACACCGAACGGTTGGACGAAATCAGCATGGCAGGGGCGTCCGCGTCGTCGAGACCGCGTGGATCGTGTCGCCGTCCATTTCGGTTGCAGGGCAAGGTCAGAGTTTGATACACTCCCGGCATCAGCCGATCGCTAAGGAGAGTACGATGCGCAGAGCGTTCATAACCATCCAGACGGGGACAGCCACCTATCTAGAGGGAATGACGCTCTATGCGAACGCTGAACTTGGGGATTTTGGCGCATGTAGACGCCGGTAAGACAAGCCTGACCGAGCGGCTGCTCCACGCCGCCGGTGTCATCGACCAAATCGGCAGCGTCGATGACGGAAGTACCCAGACCGATTCCTTAGCGCTGGAACGACAGCGCGGCATCACGATCAAGTCCGCGGTCGTGTCGTTCACCATCGATGACGTGACGGTCAACCTGATCGACACGCCCGGACACCCGGACTTCATCGCCGAGGTGGAACGGGTGTTGAGCATGCTCGACGGCGCCGTGCTGGTCATCTCCGCGGTGGAGGGCGTACAGGCGCAGACCCGCGTACTGATGCGGACACTTCAGCGACTGCACGTCCCCGTCCTCTTCTTCGTGAACAAGATCGACCGTGGCGGCGCAGACGTGGAACGCGTCCTCCAGGATATTGCCGGGAGACTGACGCCTGCCATCATCCCTATGGGATCGTGGGGCGGACTGGGCACCAGAGCCGCCACGTACTGGCCGCACTCCGCCGAGGATCCTGATTTCACTACGAAGCTGGCAGAGCTTATCGCCGACCACGACGACGCGTTACTGGCCGCGTACGTCGACGACGCGAAGAGCGTGTCGTACTGCCAACTCCGGCATGCACTTGCGACGCAGACCAAGCAGGCGCTGGTGCATCCGGTGTTCTTCGGCTCGGCGCTCACGGGTGCGGGCGTGGAACCGCTGATTGCTGGCATCGCGGAGTTGCTGCCCGCGAGCGAAGGTGATGCCGATGGCCCCGTTTCGGGCACCGTGTTCAAGGTCGAACGTGGTCTGGCCGGAGAGAAGATCGCGTACGTTCGTATGTTCTCCGGGACGGCGCGGACGCGAGATCGGCTGCGATTTGGCCGAGGTAGCCAGGGGAAGGTCACCGCGATCAGCGTGTTCGACCACGGCTCAGCCGTCCGGCATGAGTCGGTTGCCGCTGGCCAGATCGGCAAGCTTTGGGGACTCGGCGATGTCCAGATCGGCGACACGCTCGGCTTATCGCATTCGACCTCGGATCACCACTACTTCGCCCCACCGACCCTGGAAACGGTGGTCGTTCCTAGCCGCCCTGGAGACAAGGGGAGGCTACACGGTGCGCTCGCGCAGCTCGCCGAGCAGGACCCATTGATCAACCTGCGGCAAGACGATACCCGGCAGGAATTGTATGTCTCACTCTACGGCGAGGTCCAGAAGGAGGTCATCCAGGCCACGCTGGCAGACGACTATGGCATCGACGTGGCGTTCCGCGAGACAACGCTCATCTGTATAGAGCGGCCGACCGGTTCGGGTGCAGCCGTGGA
>CADCWP010000287.1 GCA_902806425.1 uncultured Truepera sp. | reverse complement strand
CAAAACAACAGCTGGAAACTTTATCACAACTACCTTTTGTCCGAGATAGGATTAGTGGACTTTTTAGAACGTTCCCAGCACTACCCTGCCTACGTGCTGTATCTTCCGCTTTCTCCCAAAGTGATTCTACAAATCAACCCGTTTCTTAGACTTCAGGACAGGCTAGGAGACGAGCTTTGTATGGACTCGGAGAACGTGCTCGAGATCAATCACTATCAAGCTCGCCAAGCTCATGATGAGATTTTCTCAACGACAGATGTGTTTATGGAGCGTCAAGTTAGGCAGGCCAAATTATCGGAGGACGCCCTCAGAGCCGAGCTAAACTTATGGGCTGATGATTAGAACAAAGGCAAAATTGTTGTACGAGATGCAAATTGAAACCAAGCGCTCAGATACAGATGCTTAAATTTCCACCTTCCAACCTTACGCCCCTAACTTTACCGTGCTAGCGTAACAAGCATGAAAACCCTAGGACTCGACTTGGGAGGGACCAAAATCTTGGCCGCCGTGGTCGAAGACGGTCACATTCTGGCGCGCCAGCACCACCCGACTCCCCGCACCGGCTACACCGCCGTCGTAGACGCCCTCACGCGCGCGGCGCAGACGCTTCTCAGGGATTACCCCGACGTGACCCGTGTCGGTCTCGGCTCACCGGGGCCGCTCGACATCCGGGCGGGCAAAGTCGTCTTCGCCCCCAACATTCCAGGCATGGAGGACGTGCCCATCGCCGCCGACCTGAGCGAGCGGCTGGGGCTGGATGTGGCGCTCGAGAACGACGCCAACGCCGCGGGCTACGCCGAACACCTCTACGGCGCGGCCAAGAACTTGCAGAGCAGCGTCTACATCACCATCTCGACGGGTATCGGCGGCGGCATCTTCGTCGGCGACCGGGTGGTGCGGGGCGCTTACGGGGTCGCGGGCGAGGTCGGGCACGTCACCTTGGAGCCGGGTGGCCCTCTGTGCGGCTGTGGACACTATGGCTGCTGGGAGGCGGTCGCGGCGGGGCGGGCGCTGGCGCGGGACGCCTCCCACGCTTACGGCTTTGCACTGACGACCGAAGAGGTTTTCAGGCGGGCGCAGGCCGGGGAGCGGTTGGCGCTCAAGGTCGTCGACCAGGCGGCGATGTATACGGGTTTGGGACTCGCCAATCTGGTTAAAACCCTCGACCCGGACGGCTTCGTGCTGGGGGGCGGCATCATGAGGACGGGGAAGTTTTACTTGGACAAGGTGCAGGCCGCCGCCGACACCTTCGTTCAGGGCTTTCCTACGGCCAAGCTCCATCTGGCGCAGCTCGGTACCGACGCGGGCGTGATCGGGGCGGCCTCGGTCGCGGCGCGGGAGCTGGCGACCGTCGAGGGGCCGTCGGTACCGACGTAACGCGTGGAGAGTGTTTCGAGGAACGTGCTTGAGCAAGGTGTCGCCGCGGGCGGCGCGCTCTTCGACGTGCGGCCCCTACCCAAAGCCGTCTTCGGCCTCGTGCCGACGCCCATAAGTCTCGACGCGCTAGGGCGGGGTGAGCTGCCTGAGCTGGCACCCGAGACGGCTGTCTATCTCGTCTGTGAACGCGGGCAGGTGTCGGAGCTTGTAGGGTTGTACCTCGAGGTGGGGGGCTTCAAGCACGTCTTTCACCTGGCTGGCGGCACCCGGGCGTGGCCCGAGTAAGGGTTCGCCGAACTGCCCCAATAGCTCTGGCGGCGCGCACGCGTTGACGCTTTGGGGTGCCAAACATATAATCACCCCACGTTTCCCGCGCGCCGCGTCACCTTTTCTGGAGATAGCGTGCGCTGGAGTTGGCACCTAAATCAAGCACCTACAGGAGACCGATGCCCTCAACCACTACGCTCAACGCGTTCCCCAAACCCGAGTTCGTCGCCGCGCTCGGGGGCATCTTTGAACACGCCCCCTGGGTCGCCGAGGGCGTCTGGCCGGAGCGTCCTTTCGCGTCGCCCGATACCCTCCACCGGGCTATGTGCGCGGTCGTGGCGGCGGCGGGTCCGGAAGCGCAGCTCGCGCTGATCCGCGCTCACCCCGATCTCGCGGGCAAAGCAGCACTGGCTATGACGGCGGCCTCGAGCGCCGAGCAAGCCGGTGCCGGTCTCGACCGCCTTACAGAGGAGGAGTACGGGCGCTTTCACACGCTCAACGACCTTTACAGAGCGCGGTTCGGCTTTCCCTTCATCCTAGCCGTCAAGGGCCATACCAAGACGAGCATCTTGGCGGCGTTTGAGTCGAGGCTCCCGAACACCCCCGAGTGTGAGCGTGAACGGGCGCTCGCCGAAATCTACCGGATCGCGCGCTTTCGCCTGGAGGCGCTGACAGGAGCTGCGTGACGAAACCCGTGCAGATCGCCTCTATCGACTACGGCAAGGGCGGCGTCAGCACCTACCGCTTCGCCGCGAAACCCCTCGTCGTTCCCGCCATCCCCGAGTCGCCCTTTACGGGGCGCGGGGGCGAGCTGTTCGGCGTCGAGGTCGACGTGCAGGTCCTGGGCGGCCCCTTCGCGGCGGCCTACACGGACGGTGACAACCACAACGTCGTAGCGACCGACACCATGAAAAACTTTATCTTGAAGCGTGCCTTGGAGTTCGAGGGCAGCACCTTGGAGGCGTTTTTAGACTTTGTGGGCCGGGCTTTTCTAGCGACCTACCCGGACATGGTGGCTGTCCACGTGACCGGGCGCGAGTTTCCTTTTCGGGCGGCGCTGATAACAGACGGGGACGGTTTCACGCCCAGCACGGTTCTCTTCTCGCGCTCGCGGGACGATTATGCGGTGGCTGAACTTATCTTGGAGCGCACGCCTAGTGGCGTCGCGCTGACCGACCACGAGTGCGGGCGGCTCGAGCTTCAGCTGCTCAAAACCACCGGCAGCTCGTTCGCTGCCTTTGCGCGCGACGCCCACACGACGCTGCCCGAAGTCCAGGACCGCCCGCTCTTTATCCACCTGGACGTGTTCTGGCGCTACCGCGACCCGTCCGGGATGGTCGCCGACGACCCCGTGGGCTACGTCGCCGCCGAACAGGTGCGCGACCACATGGCCTTCACGTTTCACGACTTTAACAGCCGCTCCATCCAACACCTCGTTCATGAAATGGGCGTGCGCCTTTTGGCACGCTTTCCCCAGCTCGCCGAAGTCCGCTTCGAGGCGCAGAACCGGCTTTGGGACAAGGCGTTCGAGTCCGACGACCCGGCGGTGCAGGTCCGCACCGACCCGCGCCCGCCGTACGGGCGCATCGGCCTCACGCTGGCTGCGGACGCTGTAGTCGACGCTGTGGCCGACGACCTCTAGGTGGGAAGCCTCAGCACCCACGTTCTCGACACGGCGCGGGGGCGACCCGCCGCCGGACTCACCCTCGAACTCTGGACCGTGGTGGGTGAGCGCCGCGAACTCCTTAAAACCGTGACGACGAACCCCGATGGCCGCACCGACGCGCCGCTCCTGACCGGCGACGCGTTCCAGGTCGGGGTGTACGACCTCATCTTTTTCGCGGGCGGGTACTTCCGCACCGCCGGACCCCTGCCCGAGCCCGCCTTTTTAGACGAGGTCGTCGTGCGCTTCGGCGTTTCTGACGAAGACGCCCGCCTTCACGTGCCGCTCCTGCTGTCGCCCTACGGCTACAGCACCTACCGGGGCAGCTGATGGCCGACCTGTGACGCCCGACTTGGTCGTCCGGGGCGGGCTTCTGGTCACACCGGACGGGGTGAGGCCGGTCGATCTCGCCGTCGACGCCGGGATAGTCGTCGGCGTCGGTGAGGTCGGTGCGGGCCGTCGTGAGGTGAGTGCCGACGGGCTGCACGTCTTTCCGGGCCTGATCGACGCGCACGTCCACTTCAACGAACCGGGCCGGACGCACTGGGAGGGTTTTGCGTCCGGCAGCGCGGCGCTCGCGGCGGGGGGCGGGACACTCTTTTTCGAGATGCCCTTAAACGCCGACCCGCCGCTGCTGACGCCCGACGCCTTTCACGCTAAACGTGTGGCGGCTGAACGGTCGTCGCGGACCGACTTCGCGCTCTGGGGCGGCCTGACGCCGGACAACGTGGGGGAACTCGAGGCCTTAGCCGCCTGCGGTGTGGTCGGTTTCAAGGCGTTCATGTCGGCCAGCGGTATCCCCGAGTTTCGGACAGTGGACGACCTTACCCTGTTTAGAGGGATGCAGGAGGCGGCGGCGCTCGGGCTGCCGGTCGCGGTTCACGCCGAGAGCGAGGCGCTGACGGAGGGGCTCAGTGCGACCCTTCGCGCCACCGGTCGGCGGGGGAGGGCGGACTATCTCGCTTCGAGGCCCGTCGTAGCCGAACTCGAGGCTATTCAAAAGGCCCTCCTGTTCGCCCAAGAGACCGGGGCCGAGCTGCACATCGTCCACGTCTCCACGGCGCGCGGCGTGCGGCTGGTCCGCGAGGCGGCGGCGCGCGGCGTGCGGGCAAGCTGCGAAACGTGCCCACACTACCTATACTTCTCCGAAGACGATCTCTTACGTGAAGGCGCAGCGCTTAAATGCGCGCCGCCGCTGCGTTCCGAGAGCGAACGGCTGGCCCTTCTGGGCGCTCTACCCGACCTCGACCTGATCGCCTCCGACCACTCGCCCGCGCCCCCCGAACTCAAGACCTCGGCGGATTTTTTCGAGGTGTGGGGGGGCGTCTCCGGGGTTCAGGCGACGCTGGGGGTGCTGCTCGGCCTCGGCGTCTCACCCGAACACGTCGCGGCGCTCAGCGCGGAGGGACCCGCCCGGCGCTTCGGTTTGACCGAAAAGGGGCGGCTGGGGCTCGGCTACGACGCCGACTTCTCCCTCGTCGACTTGGGCGGCACCACGACTCTGGACGAGAAAACCTTGCTTACTCGGTTTAAAGATGGCGCGTACCGGGGCAAGACGCTCCCCGGCCGCGTCCACGCGACCTATCTGCGGGGCCGACAGATCATCGCCGCAGGTGCCCCTGTAGGCTCGCCGTCCGGGCGGCTCGTCACGCCCGAGAGGAGACCCGTTTGACCCTACCCAGAACGTTTACCGCCCTCGGCGAGACCCGCACGCGGCTTATGAGCACGCACGCGCTCTTCTCCCCCGATGGTCATGTCCGCACACAGTTGCCGGGGTGGACGGGGACGGCTTGCGTAGTACTGATCTCAGCGCAGCTCGGGGCACGTTTCACACAGTATTTTGCCCATATGGAAGCCGGTGGACAGGGCGCGGCGACCGGGTACGAGCGCTTCGTGTTCGTGCTTTCGGGGGCGGTGAGGCTCGAGCTGGCTTTAGAAAGCAGCCGCACCCTCACCGAGTATGGGTACACCTACCTGCCCGCCGGGTCTCCGGCGACGCTGCACGCCGACGCCCCGGCGACGCTCTGCGTCTTTGAGCGGCGCTACCTGCCGCTGCGGGGCGTCCCCGCGCCCGCACCCGTCTTTGGCAACGAACGCGACACGGCGGGCGAGGCGTTTTTGGGCGACGACGGCGTCACCCTTCGCAAACTCTTGCCGGAACACCCGAGCTTCGACCTCATGCTGAGCACCATGACCTTTGCGCCGGGTCGGAGCCTCCCTTTCGCCGAGACGCACGTCATGGAGCACGGTCTGCTGCTGCTGTCGGGCGGCGGCGTGTATAGGTTGGCCGACCTCTGGTATCCGGTCACGGCGGGCGACACGATCTACATGGCCCCGTACTGCCCGCAGTGGTTCGGGGCGCTCGGCCGGGTCGAGGCCAAGTATCTGCTCTACAAAGACGCGTTCCGCGACCCATTCGCGCTGGCGGAGGGCTAGTGGAAAGGAAGGTAGAGGTCAACGCGGCGCGCCTAACCGAGCAGTTGGACGCCCTCGCCCGCTTTTCCGACGCGCCCGCCCCGGCGGTGACCCGCGTCGTCTATACCGGGACCGACCTGAAGGCTCGAGCGTACCTCAAAACGCTCGTCGCTGAGGTCGGCTTGAGCGCGCGTGAGGACGCCCTCGGCAATCTGTTCGCTCGCTGGGAGGGCACCGAACCCGCGCTCCCGGCGGTAGCGACCGGGTCGCACATCGACGCGATCCCGTTCGCCGGTCGCTTTGACGGGACGGTGGGGGTGCTCGGCGGCCTAGAGGTGCTTCGCGCCCTGAAAGCGTCGGGGTTCGCGCCCAAAAGGAGTCTCGAGCTGATCGTTTTTACCGCCGAGGAACCGACGCGCTTCGGCGTGGGCTGTTTCGGCAGTCGAGCCATGGCCGGGGTGCTGTTACCCAGAGCGCTCGCCGAGCTTAGGGGCGACGACGGCCTAAGCGTGTTGGAGGCGGCGGCGCGGGCAGGGTTCACCGGGAACCCTTCAGACGTGAGGTTGGGGTCCGGCTGCTACCACGCCTTCGTCGAACTTCACATCGAGCAGGGGCCGAGACTAGAGGCAGCGGGCGTTCCCATCGGCGTTGTGAGCGCGGTGGCGGCCCCTGCGACGCTCCACGTGACGCTGACAGGGGCCGGGGGTCACGCGGGCGCGGTGCTGATGCCGCAGCGCCGCGACGCGCTCCTGGCGGGTGCCGAGGTTGCGCGGGCGGTCGAAGCGGCTGCGCTGGAGACCGGCACGCCCGACTCGGTGGCGACGGTGGGCGTGTTCGACGTGCATCCGGGAGCCGTCAACAGCATTCCCAGCCGCGTATTCATGACCGTGGACGTCCGGGACACCGATTTAAGGCGCCGCGACGGGATGGTGACGCGCATCCGGCGCGATACCGAGGAACTTGCCCGAAAGCGACACGTCACAGCCGACGTCAAGCTGCTCAACGCCGACCCACCGGCGACCTGCGCCGCCGATATTATGGAAGCCGCCCACGCCGCCGCCGAGGCCGAAGGGCTGGCCTCGCGGACGCTGGTGAGCCGCGCCTACCACGACACCCTATTTATGGCCCGCGTGTGTCCGGTCGGAATGATCTTTATCCCTTCCAAGGACGGCGTCAGCCACTGTCCGGACGAATACAGCAGCCCCGACGAGATCGCGCAGGGGGTGCGGGTTCTGGCACGGACCTTGGCTGCCTTGGCCGGATAAGGCTGTTTTACAGCTCAGCGTGCGGTTTGTTGCCCTTGCGAAACTCGCCCCCCAAGGCGCACAATAGGGAGCTAACAGGAGGGCGCGGTGGCGCAAAGCTTGAGGGTCTGGATTAACGGTAGTGAGGAGCGAATCAGTGGCGTCGCGCCGACGACGATGCTCCTGGACTACCTGCGCGCGTCGGGCCGGGTCGGGACCAAAGAGGGTTGCGCCGAGGGCGACTGCGGGGCGTGTACGGTAGCCGTCCGGGGTGAGCGGGGGGTTCAGGCGGTCAACAGCTGCATCGTGCCGCTCGGGGCCGTTTCAAATTACGAGATCGTAACCGCCGAAGGGCTCGTTCGGAACGGCGTGCTACATCCCGTGCAGGAGGCCCTCGCCCGTGCGGGCGGCTCGCAGTGCGGCTACTGCACGCCGGGGTTCGTGATGAGCCTGTTTGCCGCCCAGTACTCGGGCGAGCGCGGTGACGGGGTGCTGGAGGGTAACCTCTGCCGCTGCACCGGCTACCTGCCCATCCGCGAGGCGGCCCGCAGCCCGAGCGCGCCTGCTGCCGACGACCCGTATTTTACCTCGACTCAACCCGCCGAAGCTGCCGACTACAGCGTGGGCGACGAGCACTTTTTCAGTCCACGGTCGCTGAAGGGAGCCCTCGAGCTGCTGAGCCTCCACCCCGGTGCCAAGCCTATCGCCGGGGGTACCGATGTGGGCGTCGAGCTCAACAAAGTGGGGCGGCGCAATGCGGTGCTGGTCTCTTTGGCAGGGGTTCCGGAGCTTAGACGCCTGACCGAGACCGCGGCGGGGCTCGAGCTCGGGGGCGCGCTCACGCTCTCCGAGTTGGAGGCTCGGCTCGGGGGCCGGGTGCCGCTTCTAGAAACCATGCTCCGCAGCTTCGCGGCGCGGCAGATCCGCAACCGTGCGACGCTGGCCGGAAACCTGGCGACGGCTTCGCCGGTGGGCGACCTCGCGCCGGTGCTCTTGGCGTGTGGCGCGCGCGTCAAGCTCGTCTCGCTGGGGGGTGAACGCACGGTAGCTCTGAGCGACTTTTTCACCGGCTACCGGACCACGGTTCAGAGACCGGGTGAACTCATCGCTTCGGTGACGGTGCCCAAACCTGACGCCCCGCGGTTAGAGGCGGTCTACAAGGTCGGCAAGCGCGGCGCGGATGACATTTCAACCGTGGCGGCGGCGTTCAGCCTGGAGCTGAAGGCGGATAAAATCGTCACCTCCGCACGGCTGGCCTACGGTGGCGTGGCGGCAACCCCCGTTCGCGCGCTCGAGGTCGAGCAGTTTCTGATCGGCAGACCGTGGACTGAGCGCACCGCCGCCGAGGCCGCAGGTCGGCTCCGCGGCCTTTTCACGCCGCTCAGCGACCTGCGCGGCAGCGCCGAGTACCGCCGCGCGCTCGTCGGCAACCTCTTCGAGAAATTTTTTTACGAGCATAGCGCTGAGGTAGCTGCGTGAGCGCGGGCAAGCCGTTGCCGCACGAGAGCGCCGCCGCGCACGTGCAGGGTACCGCGCGCTACACCGACGATCAGCCGCGCTTCGCCGGGATGCTCTCGGCGTGGCCAGTGCTCGCACCTTACGCGCACGCCCGCATCACGGGGCTGGACACGGCCCCCGCGCTTACCGTTCCCGGCGTCGTCAGCGTTTTAGACTACCGGGACGTGCCGGGCGAAAACGACTCGAGCGCCCACAAGGGCGACGAAACCCTCCTGCCCGAAACGCACGTCATGTTTCACAAGCAAGCCGTCGTCTGGATACTCGCCGAGAGCGACGCGGCGGCGCGCACGGGGGCGGCGCTCGTGCAGATCAGCTACGAACCGCTGACGCCTATTTTGAGCGTAGAAGAGGCCATCGCGCGGGGCAGCTTTCACGCCGCACCCCAGACCCTGACTCGGGGTGACCCGGAAGGGGCCATGAACGAGGCCGCGTACCGCCTCAGCGGCGAGCTTTTTGTGGGTGGTCAGGACCACTTCTACCTGGAGACGCACGTCAGCTGGGCCGTGCCCGAGCCGGACGGGAGCGTTCACATCACCAGTTCGACGCAGCACCCGAGCGAGACGCAAGGCGTAGTAGCGAACGTATTGGGCGTTCCCGCACATCAGGTGACGGTGACGTGTCTACGGATGGGCGGCGCTTTCGGCGGCAAGGAGTCGCAGGCGGCCCCTTACGCGGCCCTGGCGGCGCTCGCCGCGCGCAAAACCGGGCGTCCCGTCCGGGTACGCCTGCGCCGTGAGCACGACATGGTCTTGACGGGTAAACGGCACCCGTTTTGGGGGTGCTATGAGGTCGGCTTCTCCAGCGAGGGCCTGCTGGGGGCGGTGCGGCTCGAGCTCTATAGCGACGGCGGCTTCTCGTCGGACCTCTCAATGCCGGTCATGAGCCGCGCCCTTTTTCACGCCGACAACGCCTACTTTGTCCCACACCTGCACGTCAGCGGACGGGTATGCAAAACGCATAAGGTCTCGCAGACGGCCTTTCGCGGCTTCGGTGGCCCGCAGGGGATGGTCTTTTGCGAGGAGATCATGGACCGAGTGGCTAGACATCTGGGACTCGCGCCGGAAGGGGTACGCGCCCGCAACTTCTACCGTGGGAACGGCGAAACGGCCACCACCCACTACGGCCAGGAGATCATTGACAACCGTTTGGGGAGGGTTTGGCACGATGTTCTAAAGGCCTCGGATTTCGCTGAACGCAAGGCCGATGTCGCGGCCTTCAACGCTGGCCACCCCCACACGAAGCGCGGCCTCGCCGTCACCCCGGTCAAGTTCGGCGTGTCGTTTAACAACACCCCGATGAACCAGGCCGGAGCGCTTGTCTTGATCTACTTAGACGGCAGCGTCGGGCTCAACCACGGGGGCACCGAGATGGGGCAGGGGCTCTACACCAAGATGCTTCAGGTGGCGAGCAGCGCGCTCGGCGTACCACTGGCGCAGTTTCGCACCCTGCCGACGGCAACCGACAAAGTTCCCAACACCTCGCCGACGGCGGCGAGCAGCGGCGCGGACCTCAACGGTCAGGCGGTGAGATCGGCGTGTGAGACCCTGAAAGCGCGCCTCGCCGGGGTCGCGGCCAAACTTTTAGGTCTGAGCGCGCCCGAAGACCTCGTCTTCGAGGGCGGCGTGGTCTACTGCCGTTTTCAGCCGAGCCTGCGCGTCCTGTTTATCGACGTGGTGCGGCAGGCTTACCTGGCCCAGGTGCCGCTCTTCGCCACCGGCTTCTACCGCACGCCGAACCTGCACTTCAACGCCGAAACGGGTAAGGGGCGGCCTTTTCACTATTTTGCCTACGGCGCGGCGGTCAGCGAGGTCGAAGTGGACGGCTTTACCGGGGAGTTTCGGCTGCGCCGCGTCGACATCGTTGAGGACGCCGGAGCCTCGCTCAACCCACTCGTCGACAAGGGCCAGATCGAAGGCGGTTTCGTCCAGGGGATGGGCTGGCTGACGATGGAGGAGACCCTCTGGGACGCCTCCGGGCGCTTTGTCACCAACGCGCCGAGCGTCTACAAAATCCCCACCATCGCCGACGTGCCGGAGGACTTTAACGTGACGCTGCTCCCTCGAGCCGCGCAGGAGGGGGTCATCTACGGCTCGAAGGCGGTCGGCGAGCCGCCCCTGATGCTGGCCCTGAGCGTCCGCGAGGCGATCCGTGAGGCGGTGTCGGCGTTTGCCCCTGAAGTGCCGAGACGTGTTGAACTGGCCCTGCCCGCGACGCCCGAGGCGATCCTCCGGGCGGTGGACGCGGTGCGGACGCCGACGCGCGAACCTGTCCCCGGAGACTAGCGGTTGAGCTGGCTGGGCGCGGTGCAGAGGCTGAGCGACGCGGGAACGCCCTTTGTGCTCGTCACCGTCGCCCGCGTCCGTGGTCACGCGCCGCGCGGAGCGGGCAGCAAGATGGTGATGAGCGCTCAGGATATGTGGGGCAGCATCGGCGGCGGCAACCTCGAGGCCCGCGCTGTGGGGTGCGCCCGAGCGCTTCTCACTCAGCAGGTCGCGGTGCCGGAATTGCTCACCCAGACGCTCGACCTGCGGGGCGGCGAGCACGGCGTCCAGTGCTGCGGAGGGGAGGTGACGCTGCTTTTAGAACCCGTTTACCCCAAACGCCCGACGGTCGCCGTCTTCGGTGCGGGCCACGTGGGTTGGGCCACCGTGCAGGTGTTGGGGACGCTGCCGCTTTCCCTGCACCTGATCGACTCACGACCCGAGCAGTTGGGGCGTCCGCTCCCTACCCCGCTCACCGCCGCGGTGACACGCCATCACGCGCCTGTACCCGAAACCGTCTTAGAGACGTTACCTGCGGGTGCCCACCTGCTCATCCTGACGCACGACCACGCGGAGGACTTGGCGGTGCTCGAGCGCGACCTCCGCCCTGATCGCTGGGGTTTCGTCGGTCTCATCGGTTCAAAGAGCAAGTGGACGCACTTTAGGAGGGAACTTCTTAAACACGGCCTGACGGAGTCGGACTTAGCGCGGGTCACGACCCCCATCGGCCTCGCAGGCGTTCCCGGCAAAAGCCCGCAGGCGGTCGCCATCGCGGTGGCGGCGCAGCTCCTAGGGGTGCTCGAGCTGCCCGAGGCACTCTTTTAGAGGCTCCGCCGTCCCCGATTCGGGTTCTACCCTGTCACAGACAGAGGTACATCTGTTCCCTACAGGCTCTCGCAACACCGCACAGCCACCTGGATCGCCCGCTCGACGGCGGCGTCCTTATGCTCAAGCACGACCTCCTCGGCTTCGGTGCGCTGCGCCACGACGGCGCAGACGCAAGCCGCCCGAAAGCCGTAGACGCCGCCCATCTTGAAAAGTGTCCCCGACTCCATCTCGAAGTTGAGCACGCCCAGTTGCCGGTACTCCTCGACCACGCCGCGAAGCGTCCGCAACAGGTGGGGGTTGGCCCCGCCCGTTCGCCCTTGCCCTTCGTAAAAGGTGTCGACGCTGGCGGTGATGCCCACGTGGTAGGCGACCCCCAGGGCGCGCGCGGCCTCGGCGAGCTGCACCGTCAAAAAAGGGTCCGCCACCGCGGGGTATTCGAGCGGTGCGATGTCGAGTGCGGCCCCCTGACGGCAGAGCGCCCCCGAGCTGACCACCACGCTGCCGACCTCCACGTGCGGTTGCAGGCTTCCGCTGGTCCCCACCCGGATAATCGTGCGGACGCCTACCTGCACAAGTTCGTTGACGATGATCGACAAGCTCGGCGCGCCCATGCCGCTGGTTGCCGCCAGGAGGGGCGTGCCGCCCGCCGTCTGCCCCAGGTAGCTATGCAACCCACGGTGGGTCGAGAGGGGACGGGCGTTCTGAAGATAGCTGTGGGCTATCATCTCGGCGCGCTCCGGGTCGCCGGACAGGAGCGCGACCGTCGGCGGGTGGTGGCCCAAATCTTCTTTTCCGAAGCCGATGTGGTAGAGCTTGCTCATGACCTGATGGTATACCTTCACAAGCTCCGCTGGAACGAATTATCAAAGAAACATTTCACGAGCAATACTGTTGTGAAATAAAACACTTGCGTGACCGATAGTACAGTTTCTCTACATAGTTCGCTAGATACCCGTGCTGTTCCCAGCCGCCTGCTGCTCACCGTTGATCCACACCTCCGCTGCTTCTCCCGGTTTGGCCCGGATGACGATGTGGTCGGCGGGCGTCTCTTGGTCGTAATCGTCCAAGGTTAAGGTGTAGCTCACGTAGTCGGCTGGCTTGAGCCCGGTGATAGCGGCTCGAGCCCGTCGTGATGTAGCGCGCCTGTACGGCGTCGGTGAGTTCGTCGCTCTAGTAGACCGTGCTGAGGTGCAGCCCGTAGCCGGGGAGGTAGTCGGCGTAGAGCGGGTTCGTCTCTACGGCAGCGCCGAAAGCTTGAATCGTGGGTTCAGCCGACTTCACGACCGCAGATGGGTCGGCGGCTAGACCTAAAGACGGCAGGGCGAGCGTGCGCAGACTCCTCCAGTGGCCGCCAGTACAGGCAGCACCCTTTACTTATACACGATTGGCGGCTTTACGCAAAAATCCAACTGGGCTCGGTAGCACGCGCACTCAAGGGTTCGGCGGATTATATGCCAGGATGATCTGGCCGTCGATGTACATCCGCAACTCGGCCTCCCCGTACACGACTACCGTGTCCTGCACAACTTCGTCCGGACCCATCGTTCGGCTGAGGGCAACCCGGTCGCCCGCGGCGTCGGTCACTTCGACGCGAAGGGTGTACGCGCGCCCTTGCAAAAAGCTGTAGTTCGCCGGGTCGATAGAGATCGGAATCTCACGCCCGCCGGTAGCCGGTAGTCGGGCTGCTGCGGCTCCGGTCTGACCCGGTGTGACGGCACCACCCGGCTGCTCGAGCGTGTTCGGTCGCGCAGTTGTTTGAGAACCTGTTACTTGAGGACCGGCAAAACGGCTTTGCGGCAACGCGGGCTCACGCGCCCTAAACGTTCCGGCGTTGCCGTTCGTGCGGAGCGTAACCGCCGTGCCCCAGAGGGTGTAGTCCTCCGGGGTGACCGAGAGCACCCCGCGCGGCTGGGTGGGATCAAAGGTCTCCGGAACCACCCAGCCGACGCGCAACCCGGCGCCCTGTAGGCGTTCGGCGGCCCCCTGGACGTCGAGGCCGACGACGGCGGGTACCGGCACCACCTGCCGGTTGCCGACGGTGTAATAGAGCGTCACCTGCGCGCTTACCTCCGTGCGGACCCCCGCCCGCGGACTCTGGGCGTTGACACCGGGCGCGCCGAGCCGAGTCGGGACGAGTTCAACGCGCCGGAAGCCGAGCCGTTCCAAGCGCCGCCGCGCCACGTCGACACGCTCGCCTACAACCTCCGGCAGCGCCACTCGCCGCGGCGGCGGCCCCAGGCTGACGGTGAGCTGTACCGCCGGGTCGGCGCGGGTGCTGCCCGCTGCCGGACGCTGACTCAGCACAGTTCCCTCAGCCTGCGGCGCGTGACGGTAACCCAGCCTTGCGACCTCGAGCTGCGCCTCCTCTAACCGGACCGTCGCCTGCGCTTGGGTCAGGCCGACCAGGTTGGGCATCCCGCCGTCCCCCCGGGCGCTCACGCCGAGCGCCACGCCGCGCCCGCGCCGCACGACCGCGCCCGCCGCAGGGGTCTGCGCGGTCACGCTCTCCGGCGCGGCGGTGGCAGCGGCGTCGATATAGGTCGACACCTCGAAACCGAGCGCGCGCAGGCTGCGGCTGGCGTCCTGTACTCCTCCGCCGACGACCTCAGGAACCCGCACCTCACCGACTTGTACATAGCGGCTGCTCAGCAAAACGATCAGTCCGGCAAAAGCCACTAAAAGTAAAAGTGCTAATAACACCCGGAAGCCCGAGCGGCGTGAAGAACGTATCACACGCTACTTTAGCACGCCCGCGCGAGCCTTGCGCCGGTCCCTCATGGAATTTTTAGGTCGAGTCATGCCCTCCTTGCCATCACCACAGAATCTTGAACAGGCATAAAAATCGTTATAGTTGGGTGATGTCTTCTCCCGTGCCCCTAACCGGCCTCACGGCCACCGACCTGCCGAGCGAACTCAGCGCGCTGCGCCGTTTGGGCGAGGCGGGCTTCCGGTTGGCTCCGCTTCGCGTCCTGCCCGCCGCTGCCGAAGAAACCTTTTACCGGCTTAACAACCTTCCGGCGCAGCTGAGCGCGCTTTTTCGCGGGGTCGACCTCTCAAACCCCGACGAGGACGACATCGAGGAACTTGCCCCTGAAGCGCAGCGCCTTATTCGCGCCCATTTTCTTTTAGACGAATTCGTCGACCTCTTTTACGCCGGACTTTCCGGCCTGCCAGCGCAGCTGCGCCTTCGCCGTCCCAACACCGTCCCGGAGGTGCATAGCGGGCGGGTCGTGACTCGGGGGCGACCGGCGCTGTTAGCGCTTAAAGACACCTGGGCCGACGACTGGTCGTTTGACGCGCTGCTGGCGCGCACGACCTCGTTCGGGAGCATTGCGCTCGCCGCGCAGCCGGTGCTGATCGCGCCTCCTGCCCAGGGCGACGTAGGCGACGCCGAGGCGGGGCGTGCGTCCTCCCTTTTGCAGCGGCGGGTGCGGCTCTTGGGTGACCCCGAGTTGGGGCTGACCGGCGTGCGGTTTTTGTAACGCGTCGGCTGGGCGACGCCTAAAAGAAACCGTGGCAAGCTAAGGTAAACGCTATGAAAGGCCCTGCAATGAAAGGTCTCGTATGCCCTGGCTAGTCCCGCGCGCCATCTCCCCGGAGGGGGACGCTTTTTTAACGCGCTTTTTGGGCAGTCTGGCCGAGCGGCTTGACGACCCGCTGCTCGACCGCAGCGACGTCGTCCGCGAAACGCTCGCCGAGGCCCTCTACGCCTCGCCCTACTCGGAACTCACCGAACGCGCGCCGCTGGCCGCCTTCGCCCTCGATCCGCGCCACGTGCTGTTCGAGGCGGAGCGCTACGTCGTTACCGACCCCGTACGCTTCGCCCGCGTGAAGCCACTTTTATGGCTCTGGAAAAGCCTCGACCTGACGCCCCTGGGTCAGTCCGTCGAGAGCGGCCTCCGGCTCCGGCGGCTGTTGGCCGAACGCATCTTCGCCCGGGTCGGACGTAACCTCAACATCTTTCAAGACGTCGAGGTCTCGGTCGGCTACAACCTGGAGGTTGGCGACGACGTCACGATCCACCGGGGCGTATTTATCGACGACATCGGCGGCGTCAAACTTCACGACGGCGTCAACTTGTCCGACTACGTCAACGTCTATAGCCACACCCACAGCGTTTTAGAGTCGCCCGACGTGACTCTTAAAGAGACCGTCATCGGACGCGGCGTGCGGGTGGCCTATCACGCGACGGTGCTCGCCGGAACCGTTCTTTCGGACGACAGCATGATGGGGGCGATGGCGCTCGTGACCCGGGACTTCGAGCCGCACGTCATCGGGCTCGGCGTTCCGGCAAAAGCGCGTGTTTGGAAAGAGCGTGCGGGCGACCCCCGCTTCGCACAGCTTACCGTCGACGCCCGCGATTATCCCCGCGCCGCCGAGGTGCGGGCTAATCCTGATTTTGCGGAGTCCATTCCAGCTGGGAATGGCGTGGCGGATGTTGGCACGGATTTGGTTAAAGATCAGTAAAACGTTTTTCCTACTCGCAAACCGTTAAGGGTGTCTAATGGCTAAACGAGGTGACGTGGACTGTCTCGAGCGCGTCGGCAAGCTCTTCCAACGTCGTTGGGGCGAAGCGCTCGAGGAGCCTTACTTCGGTTTCCGGTACGCCTGCCTCTAGCAGCGTGCGGCGCAGCCGGTAGAGTAAAACGTGACGGTATTCCGGGTCGATCAAAGCTCGGTTAAACGCCATGTTAAGAGCACGACTACGCATATGGTTACCCCCGGCATACCCATCTGGGTGAAGCACGCTAATAGCGCGCACGATAGCATGTTGTTTGCGCCTTTGCCTAGGTCCTTTGGGACTCTAAGGCACAATCTCGTACGCGCGTACCCTCTGCGCGGCCAGATCGACCTCGGCTGAGGCGACCCGTTTTCCGTCCCGAAGAAACTGCACGCGCCAGATCAGCCCTACCCGCTCGCCGTCGCTGCTCTAGTCCGGCTTAGCCCTTAGCGCTGCCGCGCTCTCGGGTTCGACGAAGGCTAGGGCGACGGCGCTGCCTCGCCCGAAGGCGGTGTAGGGGAGAACGTTCTGAAAGTAGATTTTTTCGATGAACGGCTCTGAAAGCTTTAGCGATCCTTTGTCGCGCGAGCATATAGAAACGTCGAGCGAGTCCGGCCCGCGCTCGAGATGCACAAGCCAGCCCTCACGCCACAAGTCGTACCAGAACCACTTGTCCAAAGGTGTGCTGTCGCCGACGAGCGCCCTTATTGCGGGTTCCGCTGCACAAAGCGGTAGAGAGGGCGCTACCGAGTTCTTCGCCGTCCGGAAAATAAAACCGCACCCGCCAGACGCCGTACGCGTTGCCCGTGTTGTACGCCGCCGCGCGCCAGCCATTGTGCGAAGCCAGCAGTTCGGCCAGCGCCGGTTGCGCAGCGGCCAAGGCGACGGCTTGTCCTCTTGGGCTAAGGCAAAGCCCAAGAGGGCGAGAAGGAGGAAAACGGCTTTCATACGCCCCGGCGCGGTCTCAAGATGCCCCCTGGCGTCGGGGTGTATTCGAGAAATACCTTGTCAAGCGCCCCGTTGCCGAGGCGTTTGCTGGCACGTCGCCGAAGACCGACTGACCAAGCCACGCGACGCCGCCCGCGACCGTCCCCTTGAGAACGCCCCGGCGGGAGAGTTTAGACGAAATCCTGTCCACGCGCCCCCTAACTCCAGCCGAACTGCGGCGAGGCTAGCAGTAGGCCGGTGAGCGCGGCCTGTTCGTCGGCGCGCAGCTCAGCTCGGACGTGAGCGGATAGTCCGGGTCGGGGTGTCCGCCACAAAGTGCACCAGCGCCTCGTGTTGGGCGCTCTCCAGCGGCGTCCCGGTGAGCCTTTCAGCGGTTCGCTGCACCCACTGGCCTACTGTCTCGGCGTAAGGTCCAAGGCCGAGACGAAATGCGTCCGCCCCTGCGGGCGCTCCATCCGCCTTTGGAGGTGCGGCCGCATGATCGCCACAAGACGCTCCATCGGCCTCCGGTATTTCCGTCCGGTGGAGGCCCAGAACTCCGGGTGCCGAAAAGGTGACGCTGCGTCACCTTCAGGTTACCGTCTGTCCTGCACGAACATCCGGCCTAGCTTAAAGGCGATAAACCGTGCTGTAGCGGGATGAGAGGCCAGCACCTCGAGCACCTCGAGCCTATCCTTCCCAGTCTCCCTTCTCGCCGTCATCGTGTCTGGCGGCGCCGAAGTAAAACCGCCCCGGAAAGCCGTCGTGCAGGCTCCAGCCCGTAAACGTGCGGGCGACCTCCTTTCGGGGATGGGGACGTTGAAGTGATCCGTTCGAAAAACCCTCGCTCACTCGTGGCGGCGCGGTAGAGCCGTGCCCAGAGAACGCGCTCTAAAAGCCGTCCAGCCGTCCGTAGGCGACGTTCGCCGCCCTCCGCAGTTCGCACTGGTCTGCCAACAGCACCCTGCTTTTCGCCATAAAGGCGTCTATATGGGGGTCGGGCAGCGTTTCATAGGCCAGCTGAGCCTCTACGTACGCCTCATAACCGACCTCTCGGAGCCGCTCGAGGTCACCCGAACGTACACCCAACTCAGCCGCCGCAGCAAATGCAGCTCAGGGGACACCTGCGAGGCTTCCGGGGCAGCTGCTCCTACGATGGCCGGGGACAGGGCCCCTACGACCGCCACTATGCCCCGCGCCGCAACAGTTCCCGACGTGAAGTCACCATCAGAATCTCCCTAACGTGCGTAAATGTTTTGTTCATGACCAACCGGAGCAGTATCTATGATGAACAAGCAATTCAACAATCAAACAAAAATTTCACTAGCAAGTATATCGTGAATTTAAGCACGTGATATCCAGACGGAGGTCAGGTACTTACGTTTGGTCCCATCATCTCAGCAGGCGCATTTTGGACTCGAAAGCGAAGATGTATAAGCTGGTCGGGGTACGTTTTGAGACTGTAAAATGGGCCAGTCCTAAGTTTTATCAGCCGGGTGCAGGTCGAGCGGCTACATGTTTAAGCAGTTCTAGCACGAAGGTCACGTCGCCTAGCGCCCGGTGGCTTGCGTGTTGGGTCAAAAGGTCTTCCAACCCTTCAGCTAAAACCGCTTTGTGAAGCCCGAAGCTGTTGCGACCGTGTAGACGGGCGTAGAGACGCATGGCGCAGACGAACAGCAGCTTGGGGTGGGGGAGACCCCAGCGGGCGCTCGTCTGCTCGAGCATTCGCGCGTCGAAGGGGGCGTTCCAGGCGAGAATTGTCGCGTCCCCGGCGGCGTGCAAAAGCTTAGGCAAGACCTCCGGCCAGCGCGGCTGGGTTTGTAAGTCGCGGAGCGAAATCCCGTGAACGCGGCCCGCATAGGGGTTCATCAGCTGCTTTTTGGGGCGTACGAGCGTGTTGAGCCGGACGACGCCCTGTAGGTCAATGAGTGCGACCTCAATCACCTCGGCGTCCTTGAGGCCAGTCGTCTCGGTATCCAAAATGAGCACGTCGGGACGTGCCAGAAGGCCACGAACCGCACTCGCGACCCGCGCCCGCTCACAGTTTAGGCACCGGCTTATCTTCTGCGTTCCCCGGGGCAGTGGCCCCCCACAGCTGCCGCAGAATAGGCGCGTAGCTTCGAGGGCGATCTCCATAGGGCTAGTTTAACGTGTTGGTGAGCCGCCCTTACGTTCTCGCGTTCGGTATCAAAGACCATGACGGTTAGAGGGAACCAACGCTGTTGGCTCGCTGACGCGGGCTCGCGTGACTTTTCGGCACGAGAAATACGACGTCAACCTGCTAATCTCAAGTGCGTTTCCTCCCCTTTGCTAACCCCGGCTGCCGAAGCGGAGCGGTTGGCCGAGCTTTCACGCCACGGGGAATCCTCGGCGCACCCGCCAAGGAGGTCTTACACACGGCTCGCCCGGCTCGCGTAGGGGATTTTCGGGACGTCGGGAGTGATGATCGGGTTTGGGGAGAAGCGGGTTTATTACAAGGCGCACCTAGGTCTGGACGCGCGCAGCTATCCCCAGTCGCAAGCTCTCTGCATTTAGGTGGCGCTCGGCGGGCAACCGCTCATCGTGGCTGACGTTCAGGCTGTTCGGCAGCTGGCCAAGCTCGTCTTCGTGCGGCAAAATCAGGTGCGGCGCTGCTTGGCGACCTTTCCAGCACCGTCCTCGAGCTTTTAAACGCGAGGCGACGCGACCACGAGGCGCAGGCCGCCGCGCGTGGTTACCGGCACCTCAAGGACGCGCAGCTTCAATTCGCCGAACTGCTCGAGAACGCGCCCTACTACGCGCTGACCGCCCGCCCGGACGGCACGTTGCTCTACGCCAATCAGGCGCTGAAAACGGTCCTCGGCTTCGGAACCCTCCCCGACACCCCCGGCGACCTCTACCCGCTGGAGTCACAGGAGGCCCTTTCCGCCGCCCTCGCCGACACCCTGGTGGAGGGTCAGGAGCACCACAAGACTACCCTATAGCCGTACCGGCCTCCACATACCGGTCTCGCAGGAGCTGCTTCTCCACCCACGTCACGGGCGGTATCGGTGTTGGCATACGACCTGAGCGCGGACAGAGCGCGCGAAGCGTTCGAGAGGAGGTGCTCGGAGGTTCTGAAGTTGACCTTTCGCACCTGGCAAACTAGCAGCTTTTAAGGGCTGCTAGAGTGACTGTGAAGTACTCACCTTCAACAAACAAAAATTTCACAAGAACGTTATATTGTGAAAATAAGTACATAGTTATGGTCCCTAATGGGAAGCTAGAGAGAACTCCGAGCGCTGCGCTTTCTTTGTAGTAAGCCCTCATTTAAATGTCTAGGCAGTGCTGCCGCAGCGGCGGCAGCACTGCTAGTGGAGCTGGTTCCTACTCACCATTCCTCGGTCACGTCCGCCACAGCTTTTTCACTGACCTTGGCGTAGATCGTCGTAGTGGCAATGTTTTTGTGTCTCAGATGCGTCTGGGTACGCCGCAGATCGCCGGTTTCCTCGTACATGCGGGTACCGGAGCGGTGGCGTAGCGGGTGCAGCGCGCGGTAGTCGACGCCCGCAGTCGCGCAAAGCGCCCGGAGCCGCTGCCGCAACCGCTCATCGGCGTAGGGGAGAACATGTCCAGCTCGAGCCTTGCCTTTGCGCCTAAGTGTCGTGTCGCTCCGCAACGTCTCGAGGGCGCTCATAAGGCTCGAGCTGAGCGCCACGCTGTCCACATACCCGCCTTTGCCGCGCACCTGAAGGCGTTTAGCCCGCCAGTCGACCGCGCGCCACTCGAGCCCCGCTGCTTCGTGGGCGCGCAGTCCGGCGTGAGCGCACAGCAGCAAGGCGACGCGGTCGGCGGGGTCGGTGGTGACCTCTAACAGCCCCTCGAGGTCGGCCTGCGGGTAAGGTTGTACCTTTTCCCAGGCGGGAACCGGGTCATGAACGCCCTTAACCGAGGCGAACGGTGTCACGTCGGTAGCCCCGGCCCAGTGCAGCGCCCGGTAGAGCACCCGAGCCGCTGCCAGCGTTTTGTTGACCGTTGACGGTGAGCGGTAGCGGGGCGCGCCGCCCGCGTCCTCGCCGAAAGGCGTCTCCTTGAGCCAAGCCCGGTAGCGGCTGCCCATACGGCGGCTTGGGCGCAGGAGGTTCTCGTGCTGGTTCGCCTCAACGAAAAGCCCGACGCCGTGATGGTAGGCCTTAAAGGTCAGTAGACTTAAATTACCCTTGTCGGTGGTGTCCTCGAGGTACGCCCGCGTCAGCGTCCAGAGCGTGCCTGCGTCCCGGTCGTTGGCCGCTTTTACGGCAACCCGCCGCAGGGCGTCGTCGTCTAGGCCGCGGGTGTGGTGAACTTGGGCGAGTTCGGACTCGGGCTCGTAGCGGGTTAGCGTCATGGTTTATTATAGCCTCTAAGGAGTCGAACAACATCGTATTTTGGAGAACGAACATTCTTTAAAGTACAACGTGCTGGTGTTAAATTTATTTTAGCTATTCTGGTTTCCCGAAATTTTTTCCGTGTCTTTGATAAAGTTAACTGTTTCACGGATGCTTCTACGCATTTCGTCGTCCGTAGATCGACCATTAACGCTTCGACTTTGGGGTACTGATCTGATAATTTGAACTACTTTATCCCGCTCGG
>CADCWP010000286.1 GCA_902806425.1 uncultured Truepera sp. | reverse complement strand
TGGCGGGTATGAGTAGTCCGTCGCGCAGCAGCACCCCTAAGTACCCGATACTGGGCGCGTGGCCGAGATGATCTTTATAGACGCTGCTGCCGGGACGTTCAACAGGCTCGAAGCCGTGCAGCGCCGCGTGAATGATGAGCGCCCAGCCATCCACCACGCCACCACGCCTCTTGACCTCACCTAGTAACGCCCGCTCGAGTGGGCTCAAGTCAGTAATCATCTTGTCTAACAGGGAAGCTTTATTTAGCGTATGAACCACAGCTTTTTTGCTCTCCCCCATACGACCAGTGTTCGCGCTAGCGTTAAAGCGTTTAGCCACCAGTTTGAGCTGATCGGCATTCATGTGCTCGAGCATGGCGTCGAGCCCGACAGATCCAGCCCTACCCGGCGGTGCGTTTTGCCTCAACGTAGTGGCGTTAAGGTCGGTCGCTTCCTCGCCGCTGACACCCACACCTAGCGTACGAAGCATTTCGGCCAGGTCAGCGGGCGTGAAGCTCTCCAAATCACCGGTTTCCGCCAGCTCAGCTAACAGCGCGTCAAGGTCCCGCACCTCATCAGCTCACTTTCGGCGTATGCCCCGCCTTAAGCAGCGCCTTAAGAAAAGTCTGGCTATGCTGTGGCAGCACTACCGCCTCGGTCGGAGATAACCGTGTCAGGATGAAATCTTTGAGGCGTACGTCAGCCTGAATCGCGGTGAGGTCAGCCGCGTCTGCCACTGTGACCAGTGTCAAGCCTTCGTGCAGCACCACTTCGCCCGCCACCGGGACCAGCTCGAGCCGGTCCGCTTTTGAAGACGTAACCGCACCGACTTGCGTGCGCTTAGCTTTTCTTGCTGGCATATGAACTCCTAGATAAGACCTTAAGCCGTGACTCAGTTTAGTGTGCTGCTGTCCCTAACGTGCGGTCGTAGCCAGTCCGCCTCATCCATGATTCGATACTGATAGCCCTGTTCAGTCAGGAAAAGCTGCCGGTGATGTGCGAAGTCTTCTTCTTTCGTTTCCCGCGTCACCAGACTGTAAAAGCTCGCTGTCACGCCTTGACGTTTAGGGCGCAGCACCCGCCCTAGACGCTGCGCTTCCTCCTGCCGCGAGCCGAACGCTCCTGAAACCTGGATCATCACCTGCGCGTCCGGCAGGTCCAACGCAAAGTTCCCAACTTTCGATAGCACTAGCGTTTTAAGGTGCCCCTCGCGAAACGCGTCGAACAAGCGCTCACGCTCAGCCTGCGGCGTCTCGCCGGTGATCAGCGGCGCGTCCAGGTCACCCGCGATCAGCTCGAGCTGATGCAGGTACTGCCCAATGACCAGACTCGGCTCGTCATGGTGATGCTCGAGGATTTTATCGACCAGCTCACGCTTGCGTGGGTTCTCTGCGGCGATGCGGAACTTCGCTTGTTCCTCCGCCACTGCATAGCTGAGCCGTTCGTCCTCTGAGAGTCGCAGGCGGACCTCGCAGCAGTGCGCGTTCGCAATCCAGCCGCTCTGCTCGAGCTCTTTCCAGGGCACGTCGAAACGCTTCGGGCCGATTAGTGAAAAGACGTCCCCTTCCCGCCCATCCTCACGAATCAAGGTGGCGGTCAGGCCGAGGCGACGGCGTGCCTGCA
>CADCWP010000285.1 GCA_902806425.1 uncultured Truepera sp. | reverse complement strand
CTAAAGGCTTGTTCGTGTCGTAACCAACAAGCTTAGAAACGGCGGGCCAAAGAGGTGGCTAGCCGACCAATGTGAGGAAAACAAGCAGCAGGGAGCACCGCCATTGCTCGACTAGCCCCTCAAGGCTTCATACACCGCCCGCAGCCATAGAGAGACCGCCTTGGCACCGGGGTCGACCGTGCCTGAGAGAGCGGACGCGCCCAGATAGGCGCTCCGACCCGCTCGGGCTTTCTCCATACCTCTTGTAGACTCGGCACCCGCTTCGGCCGCCGTTACGGCGGCCTCGAGCACCGCCAGTCCCGTCCGGCCTTCAGCTCGCGCCGCTTCGGCAGCGTCACACGCGGGCAGCAGCGCGTCGAGCATCGTGCGGTCTCCGGCCCTAGCGCCGCCGTGTGTCGCTACGGCTGTGGTACCTGCCCGCAACCCCCGTACCCAATCTCCCGAGTTTTGCAGCTCACGCGCCCCGGCACCGAAGAAGATGGCGTATAGCACGCCGCTAGACCCACCCGCGCCTTGCGCTACCGACGCGCTGAGCGCCTGCAACGTGGTCGCCGCGTTCTGCAACGGGTACGCGGCCAGGTCCCGCCGAACGCGTTCAGCGCCGCGGCGCAGTGTCGTACCGCAGTCGCCGTCACCGACCCGGCGGTCGAGGGTATTGAGGTCCGTTTCGGCGTGAATCAAGGCGTCCGTAGCTGCTAGCATGGCGGCCTCAAGCTTCGTCCCAGCGGCGTCTAGGTGAGCGGGACGGGCCGTCTCGGCCGAGGCTGCAACAGGAACGGCAACCGTTCGGGCGAGGGTTTCGAGAGGGTTTTGGACCGCTCTTCCCGGCTGCCAGGCGGGCGCACGGGTGGGGGCCTCGAGCCGCGCTAACCGCGCTTCACTGAGAGGCAAGAGCGAGAGCGAAAAGCCTTTCATATCGAGGGCAGTCAAAAAGGAACCGCTGTAGACCCGGGTCACCTGCGTCCCGAGCACCTCAGCTGCCCGCCTCGTGACAAGCGCCAACTCGAGCGGCGTGGCGGTGCCCAGATTGTTGACGAGCAGGACCAGACACGTCTCTGCTTGGAACCGCGGGCTGCTTGTAAGCCTTAAGAGCATCTCGTCGACGAGTTCGTCGACCGGTTTGAGATCTGTCGTCTCGGCTCCCGGCTCCCCGTGGATGCCGAGACCAAGCTCGATCTGGTTGCCATCTAGCCGCGAGTCTTCGGGCTGACCCGGTAAGGTGCAGGTCTCGAGTGCAACCCCGAGCGAGACTGTGGCCCGCGCAGCAGCGACCGCTTCGGCGGTCACGGCCTCTAAAGGTTCTCCAGCGGCAGCCGCCGCACCGGCGACCTTGTGGACGAGCACCGTTCCGGCGATCCCTCGAGGCTGGGCCACGTCGGGTAACGCAACGTCGTCCGCCACGACGACGACCTCGACGTGCAGCCCGAATTCGGTTCTGGCCCGCTCCGCCGCGAGACCGAAGTTGAGCCGATCACCGGTGTAGTTCTTGACGATCAGCAAGCAGCCCGCCCTGCCCGTCACGGCGCGGATCGCAGCGAGCACCGCGTCCGCCGTCGGAGAGGCGAACACGTCACCGAGGACGGCACCTGTAAGCATTCCCTCACC
>CADCWP010000284.1:8021-21605 GCA_902806425.1 uncultured Truepera sp. | reverse complement strand
TCTACTCTACGGGGTGTCTTTGGGACAGCTTATCCCGCTCGGCTGGTGGCAGCGGCTCCTAGCGGCGCATCTTCTGACCGATGAGGCTTACGGCGTGACGGTCGGGAGTCCGATGCGGTCGCTGGGGTTTTTTCTGGGGGCGGGCTCGAGCCTGTTTTTCATCTGGAACCTGAGCACGCTTCTAGGGGCGCTTCTGAGCAGCTTCGTCCCCGACCCGGCGGCCCTCGGCGTCGATTTCATCTTTCCGCTGGCCTTCCTCGCGCTGCTCATCCCACTACTCGGCAGCCCGCAGGCCGTGATTGTCGCGGTGTGCGCCGGGGTTCTGGCCCTCGCCGCGTCGCAGGTGCTAAACAGCGGGTTGGCGGTACTTTTAGCAGGGGTCATCGGGCCGCTTTTAGGAGCTTATCTGACAAGGCAAGAGGGATGACCGTCCTGACTATCGTGCTGATGGCGCTCGTGACCTATTTGCCGCGGCTCGCTGGATTGTCGCTGGCGAGTTTTGTCCTGCCGCCCTTTTGGTCGCGGTTTTTGCGGTTCGTGCCCACAGCCGTGTTCGCCGCGCTGGTAGTTCCAGCCCTGCCGAGTGCGGGGAGACCCCGGTGCGGCTCGTCGCAGCGGGTGTCGCGGCCTTTGTGTTCTGGCGGGTGCGGTCGCTGTGGCTCGGGCTGCTGGTGGGGATGGTCGTGTTTTGGGGATTGCGGGCATTGTAGGGTTCGCGCTACGTTTGGTACAAACAGATAGAGCGATCAAAGCTCAGATTGGTCGAGATTACGACTAGGCGGCGTTATCACCACGACTTTGCCGTGCTACACCCCTCTAGGCCCGAAGTCCTGGGACTCCGGCAGGGTGACACACTCAGGCTGCCCCATCACCTCAGCGACAACTGGATAGGCGCAGACCAGGTGCTCGCGGAGTTGCGGGCTCTGGGTTTAGAGGCTGTGATGCTGCGCCCCGCTCACCGCTGGGATTCTGAGGACGGCCAAGTGACGATTCTCTATGTGCTCACGTCCGCTTCTGACCGGCTGCCCGCCGGAGCGCGCTGGCTTGACCTGACGGCGTTGCGGGCTGGTGCCCTCAGTTACCTAGAGCCGGACGCGCTCATCACCCTTCTCGTAGAGGACGCCGAACCGGCGCGCGTTCCCGTCTTACGACCCGCTTGGGCGCGGCGTGGTTGGCTGAGCGAGATGAAAACTTGGCTAACCCAAGAGCTTGCCCGTTTGGGTCGGACACCTGTGGGTGAGCCCGAGCAGATCAAACACTGGAGTTTGTCGGCAGTCCTGCGCCAGCGGACGGTTGGAGGCGTGGTCTATATCAAGGCCGTGCAGGGACATTTTATCGCCGAGCCGCGCATCACCGCCAAACTCGCTGAGCTGTTTCCTGAATATGTGCCGCAGGTGCTGGCGCTCGATGCCCAGCGGGGCTGGCTGCTGCTCGAGCCGCTGCGCGGCGACAGCGTAAACAACGCGCCGCATAGGGTCTGGTGCGAAGCCCGGCGGCGTCACGGCAGGTTGCAACTCGCCTCACTCGCGTATAAAGACGCGCTGCTGGCCGCAGGGTGTGCCGACCGGAGTCTTACACAGCTCGAAAAAGCTTTGCCCCAGCTGCTCCAGGAGAGCCTCGAGCTAGACCGCCTCAGCCCGGAGGAGCGTAAGCGGTTGCTTGCGCTCGAGCCACAGCTTCTCGGCGAGATCGACGACCTAGCGGCCTGCGGTCTGCCCGAGACGCTGGTTCATGGCGACCTGCACTTCGGCAACATCGTCTATCAAGGGGACGGCTTGACCTTTTTTGATTGGACCGACGCCTGCTTCAGCCACCCGTTTTTCGACGTGGTCATGCTTAAGTCCTATGACCGTTCGCCGGAAGCCTCGCCCGAACTGCGTGACGCCTACCTCGAGCCATGGCGCGAACGCTTCGAAAGTGCGCCCCTCGAGCGCGCGCTCAGGCTGGCCGAGCGCGTCGGCCTCCTTTTTTACGCCGAGAGCTTTAACACCATCTACCGCGCCCAGGAGCCCGCCTCACGTTGGGAACTCGGGGGCATAGGAGCCTATTATCTGCGGAGGCTGCTCGAGCCTAGCTAGGCTGAGGATTTGAGCCCATGTGGGTAGACAAAAGGTAGGTCGCGCACAGCTACCCCACTTCTCGCCTGAAGCGCGATGGGCGTTTGAGTCGGGCAACTCACCCAGGTGCTCCAAGGGTTCAAGGTAGGCACTGACGAGAGTTAAGAGGCGCTAAAAACACTTCATCTAGCAAATCAAAATCACGACACGTGTCTAACGCAGTCGCTGAAACCTCTGATCAAGCGTCGTCAGTACCTGCTTGACCAGCGCCTCAGCCAGCAGCGGGTAGCCGAGCCTCGAGGTCGTCGTCGCCGCCTTCACCACGTCCACAGTGCCGTCCCGATTATCAAAGAGCTGGAATGTAGCGCTCTGCCGCGCTGGACCGTAGATGTCCCGCAGGTCATAGGCGAGTGAGATGACGCCGAGTTCACGATTTTCGCTCACCAGCTCGAACCGACCTTGAAGTGGATTGACCACGACGTAGCGGCGGGGCGCTTCGGTAACGATGGTGTCAAAAAGTGCGTCTTTAGAGGCGAAGTAGTGTAGCGGCAACGTGGTGCTTGCCGCTCGCGGCGCACAGGCAGAGAGCGTCAACAGGGCCACCAAGGACCAGAGGATAGCGCGTCGGTCGTTCACGCCTGGACCGTACCTGCTGAGCCTTAAGGGGAGCTGAAGGGTGCGTTTACCCACCAAAACGCTCACCGAGCGCCAGCTTTAGGCGGTTTACGAAGACGCGCGTAAAGGGCGTGCCGCGCACCGAGACCTGTGTGCGCGGCCCCTCACCAGCTGATGCGCCCCCGCCCAAAGCCTGCACCAAGATGTTGACCTGATGCACGTCAGGCGGGGCGTCAGAGCCGACGAAACCGGCGGCTCGTGAGCGCGCCTCAGCCACGATCAAACCCGCCTCACGGTCGCTCGTCAGCACGAGCCACGGCGTCGACGGACCGCGCCGATACCCGTTCACGCCACCGGGGTTGTAGGACGGCAGGCCGGGGTCGTCGGTGACAAACCGCAACGCGGCGGTAAAGACCTCCTCAAAGGGAGCGGCGACTGTTACCGGGTCCGAGCGGACGTCCGAGGCGGCGGGCGTACACGCCGCCAAAACGAGCAGTATGGCCGAGAAACGCTGACGCCAGCCCATACGGAAAGTATAGCGTCTCAGCGAACGATGCCGATGAGCAGGACGAGAACAAAACTCCCCACCGCGACTAGAAAGCCGTGCAGCATGACCCCTGGGTAGCGTGCCCGCACGCCCTCAAATGCCGAAGCCGTGACCATCAGCACGCCGAGCAAAAAGACGAGCGAGCACGCAAACAGCAGCGGGTCGCTCACTCGCTGCTCTCCTCCCCGCTTTCCTCCCCGCTTTCCTCGACGGCCTCGTCGACCGGATTGGTGTTCGCGCCGTCCTCTGGAGTCGCCTCTCTAGCCGGAAGGAGAAGCGCCGCGCCGAGAAAGGCCAGCACAAGCCCCACCATGAGCGTGCCGAAGCGTCCGATAAAGCCCCCTTGCCGTCCGGCGGTCTCGTCTCGCCCGCGCTGGATACCGCGCACCAAGAGTGCCACACCGAGGATCAGGAGAACTGCGCCCGAAATAAGCTGTACCATCGTTCACCACCTGAACCTATTATGGGGAGATGAAGCCCTCTGAGAGTGAAAGCTACCACGCGGACGATGTGGGTTTTAGGCAGGTGGTATTAGCGCTCGTCGAGCAGATTCCGGCGAGCCGGGTGGCGACCTACGGTCAGCTCGCGCGCCTCTCCGGACGCCCCCGCGCCGCCCGGCTGGTGGGAACGGTTCTGCGCGAGCTCTCGGCAGACGAGGCGGAGCGCGTCCCTTGGCAGCGGGTCATCAACGCCCAAGGAGGCATCTCGACCTACAAAGTCGGTGCCGGCGAGTTGCAGCGCGCACTGCTCGAGGCTGAAGGCGTCCGTTTCGACACTGAGGGGCGCTGCGACCTAGACGTTTACCGCTTTTCGTTCGGGATGACGTTGACGGGCGCGTCGGGGGGCGTCTCCGGGTCGTAGCCTTCAGGGACGAGCACGCGCACGCCGCCCGGCACGACCTCGACCTCGAGCGGCGTGTCGCCTAACTCGTCGCCGTCGATCTGCGTCGGCATTCCCGGTCGCGCCGTGATCCGGACCTTTTTAGCCTTGAAGTAGCGCAGGTCGCGGTCGGTGGTGTAGTCGCGGCGGAGCAGCTTGTACGCCAGCCGCAGGTTGTCGCGCAGGCCCACCGAGCCGATGGTGACGATGTTCAGGATGCCGTCGTGGTGCCAGATGTCGGGGCCAATCGAGATATTCGCGTTGTCGATACGTCCGATGTTGACGACCATCGCGGTGTGGGCGCGCACCCGGCGGACCTTGCCGTCCAGTGTGAGCGTCACCGTGCTGCGTTTAAGCCGCAGGCTCTCCCTGAGGCCAACGAGCACATAGGCCAAGAAGCCGAGCCGACGTTTGAGTTCGCGCGGCGACTGTTCGATGATGCGCGCGTCGAATCCGGCTCCGGTGATGAGTGCGAAATAGCGGTCGGCTCCGGGCAGGTAGCCGACGTCCAAATTGACGACTTTCGAGGGCGCGTCGAAAACGAGCTCGAGCGCCTCCTCCACATTTTTAGAGACCCCCAGCGCCAGCGCGATCTGACTTGCCGTCCCCGACGGCAGCTGCGCCAGCGGCACCCGGTTGCGGTCGCGGATGAGGCCGCTTATCGCCTCGACCACGGTGCCGTCGCCGCCCGAGGTCAGCACCAGGTCGAAGCCTTCGTCCGCCGCACCCTTCGCCCACCTCTCGGCGTCGCCTTCGCCCTCGGTGCGGCGCACGACGACCTCGACACCGGTTTGCGCGGCGCGCGTCTCGATCAGCTGGGTCACCTGTTCCGGGTCCTGCTGCCCGGACACCGGGTTCATGATGACCAGGACGCGACTGTATTTCGGCGACTTCCCGGCTTGCGGCTGCGGGTGTGACAGGGCGGCTTGTGGTTCTTGCAGGGCCATACGGTCTCCTAGCGCGGTTCTCTACTTTTCGGGGCGTGTCTTAACCTGGGGCGGGCCTATAATGGCCCGATGACGAGGTCATCTTATCCCAGGGATACCCCCAACGACGTTCCGGCGCGAGCCGAAGTGGTGCTCAGCCAGCGGTTGGTACGCACCTTTAGCCCCTCCGGTAAGGAGTCTCCGGCAGCCGAGGTGCTCTTGGCGGCGTTTCGTGAAGAGGGGTTTGACGACGCCTACCTCGACCCGGCGGGCAACTCGGTCGGCGTCTTGCGGTGTGGGAACGCGCAGGGACGCACGGTGATGTTAAACGGCCATATCGACACGGTGCCGCTCGGTGACGAGGCCGAGTGGCCGCAGCCGCCGCTCTCGGGTGCGCTTGCAGGCGGGCGGCTCTGGGGGCGCGGCGCGTGCGACATGAAGGCGGCCTTAGCGTGCATGGTCTACGCCGCCAAGGACGCCGCGCCCGATCTAGACGGCACCATTATCATCACCGGGGTGGTTCAAGAGGAGGTCGGCGGTCTCGGGGCACGCTACCTGGGCGAGACCATGCGTGCTGACGTGGTCATCCTGGGCGAGCCGAGCAAGCTGAGGCTGATGCTCGGGCACCGGGGGCGGGTTGAGGTCGAGGTGAGCCTACCGGGCAGGATCGCGCACGCTGCCCGGAACGACCTCGGTGACAACGCGCTCTACCGAGCGAGCGCGTTTTTAGGGGAATTGGAGGGGCTCACGTTGCCCACCGGCGGCCCGCTAGGCGGCTCGTCGCTGACGCCTACGTCGCTGACGTCCTATCCGCAGGACGGTAAAAACGTGGTGCCGGGTCGGGCACAGCTCACGGTCGACTACCGCAACATCCCCGGCGACGACCCCGAGGTCATCTTGGCGCGGCTGCAAGCCCTCGACCCGGACGCCCGCCTCACCATCCCGGACGAGGAGGCCGTCAGTGAAGGCGGGGGGGTAGCTTACACCTTCCCGCGCATCGTGCCGGTCTACCTGGCTCCCGGCGAGCACCGCGACGTGACGACGGCGCGGGGGACCCTGAAGCAGGTTGTTGAGAACGCTGGGCTAGCGTACGGCGAGGACTGCTGGTGGTTCGGGACCGACGCGCCTCACCTTGCAAAAACCATGACCGGCACGTCCGGCGTGGTCATCGGCTTTGGCCCCGGCGAGGAGGAGCTGGCGCACACGACCCGCGAAAGCGTGCCCGTAGAACACCTGCGCGTCGCTCGAGAAGGGTACGCGGCGCTGCTACGCGCCTACCTGGGTCGTCAAGGGGAGCACGCGTGAAAGGGGAGACGGTCAGGCTTAACGGCGACATCTGGACGGTCGTCGACGTGGCCCCGGCGGAACCGCTGGCCGAGATGGTGGCGACGATCCTCGAGGAGGAGGGCTTTACCGTCGTTGTGCGGGTCGCCACCGGGATGGCCGACGTGCTCACGCATCTGGGTGGTGTCAGCAGCGAGACGACGCTCGTGCTCGTACCCGAAGCTCAGGCCGAAACCGCCCTGGCGCTTATTACCGAAACCGTCACCGACTACGAGGGTGAGGAGCTCGAGGCCCTCTTGGCCGACCTCGGGGCCGACCCGGAAGCCGACCCTGAAACTGACCCAGAAATTGATGAGGACACCGAGCCGCGCTAGGGATAGCACCCTTATGATTTCGGCCGTATGACCTCGGCGCAGGGTGCCTGGCTGAGCCTCGGGGTCGCCGTATTGGTGCTCGTCCTCAAGGCGGGCGCGTACGTGCTGAGCGGTTCCGTGGCGCTTCTTTCCGACGCCGCCGAGTCCTTGGTCAACGTCGCAGCGGCGGTGGCGGTCATAGTCTCGCTGCGGGTGGCGCGGCTGCCGCCCGACTATAGGCACCCGTACGGCCACGCCAAAGCCGAGTACCTCTCGAGCGCCTTTGAGGGTGCGCTCATCCTGGTCGCGGCGGCGGCTATCGTGCTCACCTCGGGGCTGCGGCTCCTGTCACCGGAGCCGCTCGAGGCCCCGCTGCTCGGTGTCGGGGTCGCGCTTCTCGCCACCCTGCTAAACGGTGGTGGCGCGTTCGTTTTACAGCGGCTAGCGTCGCAGACGAACTCAGCGGCGCTCGCGGCGAATTCGCGGCATCTCTGGACGGACGTCTGGACCTCTGTCGGGGTGGCGCTGGCAGTGCTGCTCGTAACGCTCACCGGCTGGCTCGTTCTAGACTCTCTCATTGCCATTTTAGTGGCGCTCAACATCGTGCGCGAGGGTTGGCTGGTGCTGGCGCGGTCGTTCTCCGACCTCCTCGACGCGCGCCTGCCCGAGCCTGAGGAAAAGCAGATACTGAGCGTTTTAGACAGCAACCCGCAGGTCTTGGGCTATCACCGGTTGCGCTCACGACGTTCGGGCGCGGGCCGTTTTGCAGAGGTCGACATCTTCGTGGACCCGGCGATGAGTGTGGGCGCGGCGCACGGGCTTATCAGCGACCTAGAGGCCGCGCTTCAGCGCCCCCTGCCGGGCATCGTCACGACCATTCACGCCGAACCGCTCGAGGTCGGCGTGCGGGAGGGCTCGCGGTCACCTAAAGAGGAGTTCGGTTAGCGCCTCGAGACCCAGCGGCTGCTCGCGTCGTAAAAGCGCAGCGGCGCGTCCTTCCAGGCTCCGGCATAATCGACCCCGACGCGCGTCGTCGTGACCACCTCAGAGGGCGGCGTACCAGTCGTGAGCGTCAGCGGCGGCGCGGTGAGGTCATGGCGGTTGTAGGCGCGGTCCAGGCCGAGGGCGCGGGTCAGCTTGCCGGGACCGTCGGTTTTGCCGGTCACGTTCTCCAATGGCTCTGCGGCCCGGATCAAAACGGCCTGCGCGTCGCCCTCATCGCCCGTCACCACGTTAAAAAGCTCGTACATCCCGTAGATCAGATACAAGTAGGCGCGACCCGGCGGGCCGAACATCACGTCGGTACGCGCGGTGCGCCCCTTAGACGAGTGAGCTGCAAGGTCGTGCGTGCCGACGTAGGCTTCGGTCTCGACGATGCGGACGCGCTTGGTCTCGAAAACGAGCGTCGCGCCGAGAAGCGCTTTGGCTACGGTTTCGGCGTCCTGGGCGTAGAAGGCGTGTGGAAGTGCGGTCATTTTAGGACTCTACTGTATCGGCATTGCTGTATCGGCGCTCTGTGGGGCCACGCTCGACTCAGGGTGAGAACAAACCGCACCAAGGGTATTTTCGACGTGTCAAGCCCGCCCCTACGCCCACCCTCACATAGACCAGGGCGGCTCTCCAACGGTCATCTCTAAGTCGACGTAAGTTTGATACAATGTTCACATGAAGATTGCGGTGCTGCTCTATAACGAGGTTGCCGACCTCGACGCGCTCGGCGTTTACGGCGTGCTGGGCGCGGCCAAACCGATGTTAGGCGAGGACGCGCTCAACGTAGCTACCGTAGCGCGTTCGCGGATGTCGGTGCAGACGGCGGGCGGGCTCGTCGTGACGCCGCACTGGGCCTTTATGAGCGCGCCGGTGCCGGACGTGCTGGTGGTGCCGGGGGGCAACGTCGACGCTGTTAAAAAAGACCGGGCGGTGATGGCGTATCTAGGTGAACACGCCGAGCGGGCGCAGCTTTGTCTGGCGGTAGGCTCAGGTGCGTTTTTGCTCGGCGAGTTGGGGCTGGTCCGCGACATGGACGCGATGACCTGGGCGGGCGCACTCGAGCGCCTGCGCGACTATGACGTCGGCACGGTCGTCGACGCGCCGCTTGTGAAAAACGGTAACGGGCGTTGGTTCGCCGGGGGGGGCGCGACGGGGTTAGGGGCCGCTCTGGAGCTGTTGCGCCACCTCTTCGGGCCTGACCTGGCCGAAGGGGTGAGGGCGCGGCTCGAGCTCCCCTAGCTGTCCTCAGCTCCGCTGGGCGAGACAAAGCTCGTCGTATGCCGACTGTCCTGCGACCCCGGTTGCAAGGGTCCGTCCATCCTAGAAACGCCAGCGTGCAGGGTGTGGCGTCCGGACGCACCGGGAACTCAACCTCTCGCAACAAGTCGGCGATGATCCACATTAGTTTTTGGTAACTGGCGGCGCTCAGCGATGGGGTATGAGTCTGGAGGTGCGCTGGGTGGGCCGCCGCTGCGCCCACCGGTACGGGTAGTTCTGCCGGAGGCGTCTCTCGGTCGCCAAAACTGTAGAGGTCCCAATCCGAGTCGTGGCCCTTTGCCAGCCGGTTCGAACGCCTATACGCCTCCAGAAACTGTTCATGAAGTCCTGTCGGCGTCGCAGCTGCTTGGTCGCCCGGTTTACCGGCGGGTAGAAGCGTGCGCCAAGGGGCGTCCGGCAAAGCAAAGAGGTGTATCGGTAGCGCGGTGAGCGTATCACCGGAAGTGGCGACGACCACCGCGTGATCCTTCGAGTAATCTCTCACAACCGACTCTAAGGGAGGAGCACGACGATGGCCGTCACTGGAAGTATCGACCCTGCAAGCCGCGGTATGATCGCGCCAATGACCAGCAGACCCGCCGCGGCGCAGCACCTGCGCGACCTCGCACGGCTGCGCCGCGTCCGCGACCGGATCGACCGGGAGTACGCACAGCCGCTGGACGTCGAGGCGCTCGCCCGCGGCGCGCATATGTCGGCCGGACACCTCAGCCGCGAGTTCAAGCTTGCGTTCGGCGAGTCGCCCTACAGCTACCTGATGACGCGGCGCATCGAGCGCGCGATGGCGCTCCTGCGCCGCGGCGACCTCAGCGTTACCGACGTCTGTTTCGAGGTCGGCTGTTCGTCGCTGGGCACCTTTAGCACCCGCTTTACCGAGCTCGTCGGCGTGCCGCCCAGCGTCTACCGGCATCAGGCGGCGCACGAGGCGGCGGGGATGCCGCCGTGCGTGGCGAAACAGGTGACGAGGCCGATCAGGAATCGAGAAGCGCCGGAGACCAAGCCACCGCTAGAATAGCGGCATGGACATCACCATTCACTCGAGCTTCCTTCCGCACAATGACCCGGACGCCTCCCTAACCTTCTACCGCGACCGCCTCGGCTTCGAGGTCCGCAATGACGTTGGGTACGCCGGGATGCGCTGGCTCACGGTCGGCCCCGCCGACCAGCCCGACACGTCGATTGTCCTGTACCCGCCGGAGGCCACCCCCGGCCTCACCGACGACGAGCGCCGCACCATTGCCGAGATGATGGCCAAGGGCAGCTACGCCACCCTCCTGCTGGCCACCCCCGATCTCGACGGGACCTTCGAGCGGGTGCAGGCGGGCGAGGCCGAGGTCGTCCAGGAGCCGACCGACCAGCCGTACGGCGTTCGTGACTGCGCCTTCCGCGATCCTGCAGGCAACCTCGTCCGCATCCAGGAACTGCGCTGAGCAGTCCAGAGGAGGTGTTTCGCAATGGCTGAGAGGAAACCCGCAGAGGGCGCGCAGATGTCCGCCAAGACCACCGCGACCGGCAAGAAAGCTGACGGGTTCACAGCCGAGGAACGAGCCGCGATGAAGGAGCGCGCCAAAGAGCTGAAGGCGGAAGCGCGCGCGAGTAAGGATAAAGCAGCGGGGGAAAGCGCCGTGCTTGAGGCAATCGCCGCGATGACGGAACCGGATCGTGCCATGGCCACGCGACTCCATGAGATCGTCAAAGTTAGCGCGCCGGACCTGACGCCGAAAACCTGGTATGGGATGCCCTCGTATGCTAAGGACGGCCATGTCGTCTGCTTCTTCCAAAGCGCGCAAAAGTTCAACGCAAGGTACGCGACGCTAGGCTTCAGCGACGCGGCGAACCTCGACGAAGGTGCCATGTGGCCGACCTCCTTCGCGCTGAAGGAGTTGACCGCCACCGAAGAGGCAAAGATCAGCGCGCTCGTGAAGAAAGCGGTGAGCTGAGTGGCGACGATGGCCATCGTCGCCACCACCTGCAAGGAGAAGGTATGAGCGCACTCGATCGGCTGCTTGGAACCCGGGAACTCACGATGCACCACTCGGCCATGTCCGAACCGGTCACCGGCTGGCAGCGGTACAAGCGGGTGGTCGACGGTGCGTTCGTGCTGTAGCCGTAGACGTACGACCACCCCGACTTCCCAGACGCTATAGCAAAGTTGGGTGGAAAGCTTTGGGTCTCGTAGTTATCTGCTTTTTGTGCCGTCGGCGCGCGTTTAGTCCGGAAGAGGAATGACCTCGAGCCGGTCACCCACCTCGATAGTCGTGTGCGGCGGCACCACCGCGAGCGCGTCGGCTGCAAGCAGAGACCGCAGCACGCCCGAACTCTGAGTGCCGGTGCTGCTGGCGACGTACCGGCCTTCGGCGTCGAAGTGCAGCGTCGCTCGGGCAAACGTCTTCTTGAAGCCTGAACCCTTAAACGGGGTGCCCGCCGTCGCTGGCAGGCGGGTGTGGTAGGGCAGCGGCTCGGTGCTGCCGAGAGCCGCGTTTAAAAAGGCCCGCCCTAAAAGCTCGAAGACGATGAGGCTCGAGACCGGGTTTCCGGGCAGGCCTAAAAGGGGCAGCTCATCATAGGAGCCGAAGAGCACCGGCCCGCCCGGTTTCATAGCGACCTTCCAGAAATGCACCCGGCCCTTCTCAAAGAGCAGGTCGCGTACAAAATCGTAGCGCCCCATGGAGACGCCACCGGAGGTTAGCAGCAAATCAAGTTCTAAATTGCTCAGACTCGCCTCAAGCAGCCCTAAATCGTCGCGCACATTCGGCAGCCGCACCGCCACGCCCCCGGCCCGCGCGACGAGTGCGGTGAGCCCATAAGCGTTCGAGTTGTAGACCTGCCCGTCCCGAATCGGCTCTCCGGGTTCAACGATCTCGTCGCCGGTCGCCAGAATGCCGACTCTAGGCTTTTGGGTGACCGGCACCGCCGCGTAGCCCATCGCCGCCGCAACGCCCATAGCCGCAGCGTTCAGCCGCTGCCCTCGTTCCAGATACACCTCGCCCACACGCAGGTCTTGGGCTTTGGGCCGCACGTCGCCTGGATTCGCGGGCCTACTCAACCTCACCTGCGCGTCCGATACTGACGCAAACTCGACCCCGATGATGGCGTCAGCACCCTTCGGTACGGGCGCGCCGGTATAGATGCCGACCGCCTCACCCGCGCCCACTTCACCCGGAAAGACGTTCCCCGCTGGAACATCGCCGACGAGCCGGAGCGTCACAGGAGTCTCTTCGGTAGCGCCTACCGTGTCGGCGGCGCGGCAGGCGTAGCCGTCGAGTGCGGAGTTGTCCAGGCTCGGGTGATCGACCCGGCTCGGAAGCGCGCGCGCCAGCGTGCGGCCTAGCGCCTCGGTAAGGGGCACCGTCTCAGCGGCCAAGGCCAGCGCCCGCCCTTGCAGCAGCACCAACGCCTCGGCTACGGTGATCTGGCTGGGGTAGGTCACGGTTTCATGGTAACAAAGGGAGCCGCCGCCGAGCTGTAGCGCCCATGTTAGACTCTCGTATAAGTCAAGCTTTGCAGCGACACCTGAAAGTCTAATAGAACGGCGTGCCGGATAGAGCTAAGGCGCGGGAAAGAGGCATCGTGACTACGACGAGCTACCAAAAAATCCGGGTTCCCAAGGGCGACCCCATCACCATCCAAAACGGTGAGCTCAGGGTTTCGGAGCGGCCCATCGTGGCATTCATCGAGGGTGACGGCACCGGCCCGGACATCTGGGCGGCCAGCGTGCGCGTCCTCGACGAAGCGGTACGTAAAGCCTACGACGGAACGCGTGAGATCGCCTGGATGGAGGTCTTTGCTGGCGATAAGGCTAACGACGTCTACGGCGAGGTCGTCTGGCTTCCAGACGAGACTATAGACGCTCTGGCTGAGTATCTGGTCGGCATCAAGGGGCCTTTGACGACGCCGGTGGGCGGCGGCATCCGCTCGATCAACGTCGCGCTCCGGCAACGCTTGGACCTCTACGCCTGCCTGCGCCCGGTGCAGTACTTCGACGGCGTGCCGAGCCCGGTTAAAGCCCCCGAGCAGGTCGATATGACCATCTTTCGGGAGAACACCGAGGACATCTACGCGGGCATCGAGTACCGTGAGGGCTCGAGCGAGGCCAAAAAGTTTTTGGAGGTGATGCGGGAAACGTTTCCGGACTCGTACAAAAAGATACGTTTTCCCGACTCTTCCGGCATCGGCATCAAACCCGTCTCCCGTGAGGGCACCGAACGGCTGGTGCGGGCGGCTATGCACTACGCCGTGGCCAACGACCGCGATTCGGTCACGCTCGTTCACAAGGGCAACATCATGAAGTTCACCGAGGGTGCCTTTAGGGACTGGGGCTACGCGCTCGCCAAGGCCGAGTTCGGCGCAGTAGAACTGGACGGCGGCCCTTGGCTCACCTTCGACAACCCCAACACGGGCAAGACCGTGACCGTCAAAGACGTGATCGCCGACGCCATGTTGCAGCAGATCCTGACGCGCCCGGCGGAGTACGATGTGCTGGCGACCCTGAATCTCAACGGCGACTACATCTCCGACGCGCTCGCCGCGCAGGTCGGCGGCATCGGCATTGCGCCGGGGGCCAATATCAACTACGAAACCGGCCACGCCATCTTCGAGGCCACGCACGGCACCGCGCCCAAATACGCGGGGCAGGACAAGGTCAACCCGGCGTCGGT
>CADCWP010000284.1:0-8011 GCA_902806425.1 uncultured Truepera sp. | reverse complement strand
AACATGGGCTGGCACGAGGCGGCGGACCTGATCATCACGGGCATAAATAAGACCATCGGCCAAAGGCGCGTCACCTACGACTTCCACCGCCAGATGGAGGGCGCGACGCTGCTAAAATGCAGCGAGTTCGGGGGGGCGGTTGTTGAGAACATGTAACCAATGCCTGTGGTTGCAGTTTTTACCCCGAACGCTGCGTTCGGGGCTTTTCATAGCTACGCCGTGTACAGCTATACTGCGCGTATGAATTTTGGTCGAGCGTGTTATTTTGGTGCCTATACATATGGGGGTTCAGGTGTACTTGGGAAAGAGTTTATGAGAGCGTGGCCCCGGTAAAGCGCAAACGTCGCGCCACCAGCCCCGCCCTGGCTGTTCTGGCGCTCGTAGCTATCGGCGCGGCAACGCTTTTCGGCGACCAAGTTCCGATCTTAACTGAGATTGCGGGCTATCTGAGCGAGTTCGTCGGCGGTGGAACGCAGACGTCGGGACCACAGGTGTCGGGACTTATAGGCCCGGCTGAGGTCGTGAAGGTTTCGGATGGGGATACGGTTCGTATTCTGCTCGATGGAGCCGAGGAGAGCGTGCGGCTCATCGGGGTCGATACGCCGGAAAAATTTAAGAGCGCCAAACTCACCAAGGACGCTGAAGAGTCGCCGCTGAGCGTCACCGAAATTCAGGAACTTGGCGAGCAGGCGAGTGCGTTTGCTGAAGAGTTGCTCACGGGGCGCGCGGTGTACGTGCAACCCGGCGTCGAGGAGCGCGACCGCTATGGGCGGCTCTTAGCCTACGTGTACCTGAGCGAGCCGGAGGGGGAGTGGGACTTCGGTGGGGAGAGGTTCACTCAAGTGAACCTGGAACTCGCCCGCGCGGGCTGGGCCGACCCGCTCACAATTCCGCCCAACGTGGACTTCTCTGAGGAGTATGTAGCCGCCGCCCGTGAAGCGAGGAGTGCGGGCCGTGGGATGTGGGGCGAAGGCTGGGTGGCGCTCGAGTAGCCTAGGGGTACCCGCCTCGAGCCCATAAGCTGCGCTTAGCTAGTCGCCGACGTCCGGAACCGCCACGCGCGAAGGTTTTACGTTGCTCAGCACGAAGAGCGCGTCCTGGTAGTCGCCGTTGCGGGCCTCCTCGAGGCCGATCAAGTAGCTGTCAGCTACGAGGTTGCCACGCCGATTTTTAAGCGGGTAGACGCGCAGCGCGTGGGTGATGTCGCCGCTGTTAAGATTGTCGAGGCTGCTCTGTGTCTCGCCACTCGCCTGCCCGTACACCCCGAAAACCACTGTGCCGGGGTCGAAGGTGACGCCGCCCGCAGCGACCGGGGGCAGGAGTTCTTGCGCGTACTCCGCTGCGATGCGCCCAACCTCGTTCAGCGCGGGTTCAGCGCCGCCGAGCGTATAAAAACCGTAGGGGAAAACCTCTTCAGGACCGTAGCGGGCGACGACTTTAAGCGTCACCGGTCCGGCTACCGCTTTTTCAAAAAGCGGTACGAGTACCTCGTCACCGATGGTGTCCTCGCTGCTACCTAGCTCGAGTGTGTCGCCGCCGACGTCCACAGTGTCGCCGAGCGTGTCGACGACCGCTTGCAAGGGTGGTTCGTTTTCGCCCTGCTCGCCTTCACTTCCTAAACCGTACAGCCCGACGCTGACCGCTGCCGGGGCGCTGCTCCCGACCTGCAAGCTGGCAGCGTGCGTGCCCGCGGCCGTGGGTAAAAAGGTGACCGACGCTCTAGCAGCCTCGCCCGCGCCGATGACCAACGGTAAAGCAGGCACGGAGAGCTTGAAAGCGGCGGCGTCGAGGCCGGTGACGGCGAGGGTACGCAGCTCGAGCGGCCCCTGGCCACTGTTTCGGAAGGCAATATGCCGCGCTTCGCTGCTCGCGCTTTTGACGCTTGAAAAGATCAGCTCGTTTTGGCCGGGGGCTGAGATCGACACTTCGGCGGAAACCGGACCTTCGGTACTGACGTCGCTGGTGCACGCCGCGAGCGTCGGCAAAAGTGCGGTGAAAAGTGCCCTCCACATAAAGGCGAGCGTGGCGTATTTATACATGGGGTTAGGCTCCTCGGGAAAACGAAGCGGCGTGCTGCTAGCTGGTGTGCCTACGCACGTTCGCCGGGGCTGACAGAGACGCTCACGACTTAAAATGCGTTCAGCAGCCCCCGGAAAAGCCAGCTGCCGACCCAGAGGGCAAAGATAGCACCTGCCACGATGAGGAGCAACACCACACCTAGAAAAAGCATCACGCCACGGTCCGAGGGTCGCTCTAAGGGCACGTCTCCAAGCCTTCCGACGTGCTGCTCGAGCAGGTACAGGTTGCGAATGTTCGCCTTAAAGGTCGCGTCGAAAAGATCGCCTAAAACGGGTATCGCGCCGAAGAGCGTCTCGATCCCGACATTTAGGACCATCCGGGTGACGGTCTTCGTCGGGACGCCCAACCGGTACGCCTCGAAGACGATATAGGCTGAGGGTAACAGCATCACCGCGTCGCCAACGCCTGGAATGAGCCCGATAAGCGGGTCTAGGCCGATGCGGTAGCCCAGAATAGGGATGCGGATGGAGGCGTCGAGAAGTCCTCCTAGCGAGCGGAGCCGCAAAAGTGTCCGGCTCCGTTCGTGCGAGCTAAACTTACGCACGCGCCCTGAGGTGCTGCTCCACAAGGCGTATGTTGCGCTTATTGACCTTCCAGAAAAAATCGAATACGTCGCCGACGATGGGGATGCTGCCGATGGCCGCGTCTAAAACGGCGTTAAAGATCATTCGTGAGACGATCTCACGGGGCAAGCCGAGGCGCGCGGCCCGAAAGATGAGGTAGCCGGACACTGCGAACCCGCTGAGGTCACCGACAACCGGAACGAGCCCTAAAATGGGCTCCAAGCCGATGCGGTAACCAATCACCGGGATGCGGATAGCTTCGTCTAAAAGGTGCGCGAAACGGCGCAATTCGTGCAGTTCGCGGGCGTGGTCGACGCGGCGCGCGCCGCCCAATCGGCTAGATTCATAGCTCATACGCTTTTACCTCCTCTTCCGTCCCACCCGGCGTACGAGTAGAACCTCCCCGTTTTACCATCCCGCAGGTAGTTGGCGAGCGGCTCCCGGATGGGCGGGATGGGAATCATCTTCTCGACCTCCTCGACCGGAAAAAAGCGCGCTTCGACGATAAAGCCGTCCGGGTCGCGGGGGTTTAAGAGCCCGTCGTAGGCCGCGACGAAGGCGAACGACAGCGCCCGGTCGTTGCGCCGTACGTCCTCGACGTGTACCGAGTACGCCAGCTGCTGCACCTGGGTGACCTTGAGCCCGGTTTCCTCCATGACCTCACGAGAAAGGGCGTCTAGCGTCGATTCGCCGCGTTCGACCACCCCGCCGGGGAGCGTATAGCGGACGTTGCCGAACCCTTGCCAGTCGTTGCCTACCAACAGTACCCGACCACGAGCGTCGAGCAAAATGGCGGCGGCAACGACGAACTCACGCCGCGCCACCGCTCGCCATCTGGTCGAGCCGTCGGCTCTGTTCGGCGCTCGTCAGGGCCTCGGTCAGCTCGTCAAGCTTGCCTAGAAGCGTGTCCGTCAGGCTATGGGTGGTGTAGCCGATGCGGTGGTCCGTGATGCGCGACTGCGGAAAGTTGTAGGTGCGTATCTTTTCGCTCCGCTCGCCCGAACCGATCTGCACAAGCCGCGCCTCACGCGCCTCGGCGGCGGCCTTTTCGCGTTCGCGTTCTAAAAGCCGCGCCCGCAGAACGGTAAGCGCTTTTTCCTTGTTTTTGATCTGCGACTTGCCGTCCTGGCACGTCACGATGATCTCATCGGGGGTGCCGGGTTTATAGGTGATCCTGACCGCCGAGTCGGTGGTGTTGACCGACTGCCCGCCCGGTCCGCTACTGCGGTACACGTCGACGCGGTAGTCGGCGGGGGAGAGGTTTAGATCGACGTCCTCGGCTTCGGGCAAGACGGCGACCGTGACCGTACTCGTATGGATGCGCCCCTGCGTCTCGGTTGCCGGGACGCGCTGAACCCGGTGTACGCCCGACTCGAACTTGAATTTGCTGTACGCGCCGCGCCCAGTGATCTCAAAACTCACCTTGGAAAAACCGCCGACGCTGCCCGGATGGGTGTCCAAGACCTCGACCTTAAAGCCGAGCACGTCGGCGTAGCGCCCGTACATCTCGAAGACCTCACCGGCGAACAGGGACGCCTCGTCACCACCCGCGGCGGCGCGAATCTCGACGATGACGTTTTTATCGTCAAAGGGGTCTCTAGGCAAAAGTAGCGCCTGAAGGCGCGCCTCTTGAGCTTCTTTTTGGGGCTCGAGCGCGGCGAGTTCTTCGCGCGCCATCTCGGCGAGATCGGGGTCGGCGAGCGCGTCTCGGGCGTTGGCGACGCCGTCCAAGATGTCCTGATACACCACAGAGGCGCGAACAAGCGTTTGCAGCTCGCTGTAACGCTGCATCGCCTCGCGGTAGCGGGTCTGGTCGGCTAGGAGTTCGGGGTCTCCTAGCGACGCTTCTAGAGCCTCGTACTCGCGGTTTAGGGTCCTAAGTTTCTCGATCATTACCTGATTCTACTCTGTAAACCTTCCTAGAGCCTACGCCGACTGTGCCCTAGGTTAGGGGAGGGGCCGAAAGCGCCCGCTACGCCACTCGGCTAACACCAGTGAGTCGGGCTGAAGGCCGCTGGAGCTGCCGTCGCTGAAGTCGCCCTCGGTAAAGTCATAAGTGCCCCCCGCTCCGGTAACCGGCCCCAACGTCACCAGGGCGTCGCGCAGCGCGCCCCGCACCGCCTCCCGACCTGCCTCGGTGTCCGTGACAACGTTGTAGGCCAGGACCTGCTCGGCCGCGCTCCCGATGAGTTGCGCCGCGTCCCACGCCCCCGCACCCGCCGCGAGCGCCGCCCCCGTAAGCGCCCCGTCGGGCACCACGATCAGCGCCCTGCGAAAGCTCGAGACCGCCGCCTTTGACGGATGTGCGTCGGAGAGCGTATAGCCCAGAACCGCTGGGCTGAGCACGCTCCTAGCGCCCGTCAGTTTCGCCCGCTCGAGGGCGTTTAGGTCGTCCCAGATGTCGGCCCGCACGATCACGGCCCCCCCGTAACCGCGCGCCGACAGGGCCTCGGTGGCCCGAACGGTCCCCTCCCCATTGTCCCAGACGACGACACTCGCCGGTTCTCGGGTCGCTATCTGGAGCGCTTCCGGGGTGAGGGGTGGGCGGGCCACCGGGTAGCGGGCGGCTCCGACCTTCGGCTGTAGACGCTCGGCGGCCAGGTCGCCCGCCCGCCCCACCGGTGCCATGAGGCCGAAGGGGTGCAGCGGCGTCTCGAGAGAAAGCCGTTCGAGCGGCGCGGTCTCTTCGGGGGCGAGCGCGAACAGCCAGGTCACGTCCGCGGCTGTCGATGGGGCGAGCGTCAACGTAGAGAGCCCAGCCGCAGCCGCCAGCGGCGTCACGCGCGCGCCTACCTCCGGCGTTTCACAACAGACGAGGATGTGGACGCCGCTGTCTAAAAGTTCCTGAACTCGAGCTGCCGCCCGGTCTGGTCTGCTCCGACTGTCCCTCAGGGTGATCTCAAGCACGACGCCGCGCGCCTCGAGGGCCTCCGCCGAGGCCCTCAGCGCGGCCTCCTGCACCTCACCGACTGAGGCCAGGGCCCCGCTCAGCGGCAAGATCGCCCCCACCTGTATCTGAGCGTGAGCAAAGCCCACGAGCCAGCCCAGCAGAAGGAAAAACTTCATAGCCTTACTATCTCACGTCGCTGCTCAAAAGCGCACCCCTGGCCCTAAGCCAGGGGGCGGTTGTGGTGGGTTGCGCGGGGGAGGACGCAGGAGGGTGATGCGCGGCGCAAGAAGGTGATGCGCGAACCCTGAACAACTCTATCGGTGGGGCTCTTACGCATCTCTTACAAGCCTTGGCTGGGGTTAAAAAGGCACTACCGGAGCTTAGAAAGGCAATAACATACTTGATGTACCTGGAACGTTGAAAGGCGTCACTCGCTCGGTGTCTCACCGCTACAGCGGTATTTGCGCTCATTCAAGGCATAACCCACATCAGGTTACTCAACCCTCGGTATTCCTTTCCTTAAACAAGTCGACGCAACCAAGCGCAGCCTATCTCTCCATCCCTGTCGTGAAATGCGAAGCGGTAGCGCTCCAAGAAGTTGATATCCGAGTGGATCGAATAGGATATATTTATCTGCTTTGTAGAAAACTCCACCGGACTGAGTGCTCGTAAAGTATAGCGGTCATAAATATCCCGTCAGCCAGGAGCTGAATCGATGCCCTACCAACCTATAGAGAACTACGGCGTCATCGGCGACCTGAGAACCGCGGCGCTCGTTGGCAAGAACGGCTCTCTGGACTGGCTCTGTTTGCCTCACTTCGACTCACCAAGCGTATTCGGAGCAATTTTAGACGACTCTAAAGGCGGACGCTTCCACATTGCCCCCACCTACGAAGGCGTGACTACAAAGCAGCTCTACTGGCCCGACACCAACATCCTCGTCACCCGCTTTCTGTCACCCGAAGGGGTGGCTGAGCTGATCGACTTTATGCCTGTAGGAGGCGAGCAACAACTCGTGCGCCGCGTCCGCTGTGTGCGCGGTGAGGTGACGTTTCGCGCCCTCTGCCAGCCTGCGTTTAACTATGCCCGCGACCCGCACGCGGTCGATCTGACGGCCGAAGGGGCGGTTTTCCGCGCCGAGAACTTTAGCCTCGCGCTCGCCACGCTGCTGCCCTTACAGAGGGAGGGGGAGGGCGTCTCCGCCGACTTCTCCTTGCGGGAGGGCGAGACGGCAAGCTTTGTCCTTGCGCCACTAGCGTCCAACGACGCAGTGCGCCCTTGCCCTAGTGAAGAAAAGATGGAAGGGCTTTTTCAAGCCACAGTCGCCTACTGGCGTGGTTGGCTATCCAAATGTACCTATCAGGGACGCTGGCGCGAGATGGTGCAGCGTTCAGCGCTTGCTTTGAAGCTCCTTACCTTCGCTCCAACCGGGGCCATCGTCGCCGCACCCACCTGCGGCTTACCCGAGACCCTGGGCGGCGAGCGCAACTGGGACTACCGCTACACCTGGATTCGTGACGCCGCGTTTTCACTCTACGGACTCCTGCGGATCGGCTTTACCGAGGAAGCGGCAGCGTTCATGGACTGGCTGAGTGAGCACTGTCTGGCGGACAGCCCCGACGGCTCTCTCAACCTGATGTACCGTATCGGCGAGCAAACGCCCCTACATGAGGAAGTTTTAGAGCACCTCGAGGGTTACCGGGGTTCCTCCCCTGTGCGCATAGGCAATGACGCCTCAGGCCAGTTCCAGCTCGACATCTACGGCGAGCTGCTGGACGCCGTATACCTCTATAACAAGCACGGCGCGCCCATCTCCTATGATCTTTGGCAGAAGGTGCGGCGGCTCCTGAACTGGCTCTGCGACAACTGGGGGAGGCCCGATGAGGGCATCTGGGAACCACGGGGCGGCCCGCAGCAAAATGTCTACTCGAAGGTTATGTGCTGGGTCGCGCTTGACCGTGGGGCGCGCCTCGCCGAGAAGCGCTCGTTCCCTTCAGAACGCGAGCGGTGGCTTAAAGAGCGAGATAAAATTTACGAAGAGGTGATGGAAGAGGGATGGAACGAGGCGCGCGGGGCTTTCGTGCAGTCTTATGGATTAGACGCCCTCGACGCCGCCACGCTCATCATGCCGCTGGTGTTCTTCCTCTCACCGACCGACCCAAGGATGCTGCGCACACTCGAGGCTATTCAGCGCTCCCCCAGGTATGGAGGGCTGCTCTCGGACAGCTTGGTGTATCGCTACAACTTTGAGCACACCCCGGATGGGCTCATGGGTGAGGAGGGAACCTTCAACATGTGCACCTTCTGGCTGGTCGAGGCGCTGACCCGCGCCGGACGAACCGATCCGAAAAAGCTCGATGAGGCGCGGCTGATGTTCGAGCGGATGCTGGGCTACGCCAACCACCTGGGGCTCTACGCCGAGGAGACCGGGCCGAGCGGCGAGGCGTTGGGCAACTTTCCTCAGGCGTTCACGCACCTG
>CADCWP010000283.1 GCA_902806425.1 uncultured Truepera sp. | reverse complement strand
GCGCCTTGATTCTCTGGCTCAGCGCAGTACCCATCACGTCAAAGATGCTCAGGCAGTTGGCCCAGTCAAAGCGCCGCTAATTGCCCTTATCAGCCGGTAGCACAAATGCCAAATCACGCTTCAGCTGCGCCCGTTGCACCCCACTGACACAGCCCTGTTAGACTCACAAGAGTCCGTATTTACCAGGGAGTGCCCGTGCCTAAATCCCGCCAAGCCAGCGTCTTTTTCATCCTCGTGACCATCTTCTTGGACGTTCTAGGCATCGGCCTTATCCTGCCCGTGCTGCCGGAACTGGTCAGGGTCTTCGCGGCAGACGAGAGCCAGACCGCCTACCTGTATGGCGTCCTGGCCTCTGTCTACGCGCTCATGCAGTTTCTGTTCGCCCCTGTATTCGGCGCGCTATCAGACCGCTACGGGCGTCGGCCCATCATCTTGAGTTCGCTTTTCGGCTATGGCCTTGACTACCTCCTGCTCGCGCTGGCTCCCGGTCTCGCCTGGCTCGTCATTGCGCGCATCATCTCGGGCATCATGGGCGCGAACATCACCACTGCGAACGCCTATATCGCCGACGTCTCCACTGACGAAACGCGGGGGCGCAACTTCGGATTCATTGGTGCGGCGTTCGGCCTCGGCTTCGTCTTCGGACCGGCGCTCGGCGGGCTGCTCGGGTCGGTTAGCTTGCGCCTACCGTTCTACGCCGCCGCCGCGCTCGTGCTCATCAACTTTCTCTACGGCTTGTTCGTGTTGCCGGAATCGCTTCCACAAGACCGGAGGCGCGCCTTCAGCCTCAAGCAGGCCAACCCTATAGGTGGTTTGGGACAGCTCGGCAAATACCCGCTGGTGGCGGGCATGGCGTTCGCCTTCGTGTTTTTTAATCTGGCTCAGCTCGGTTTGCAAACGGTATGGGTGCTCTATACGAGTTACCGCTTCGGCTGGGACGAACTCGCCAACGGTCTCACGCTCGCGCTGGTCGGCGTCATGACCGCCTTGGTGCAGGTCGGGCTCACGCAGCGGGTCATCAGACGTTTCGGCGAGCGGCGGACCATCCTCATGGGGTTGACGGTTTCTTGTATCTCGTTCGCTCTTTACGGGCTCTCGAGTCAGGGCTGGATGATGCTGGCCACCATCGTCTTCGCCTCACTCGGCGGCGTCGCTTTTCCCGCGATTCAAAGCTTTATCGGGCCAGGTGCGGCCCGAAGAGCAGGGTGCTACGCAGGGGGCGCTGACTTCATTGCAGAGCTTAGCGAGCATTGTGGGGCCGGTCGTCAGCACGGCGGTGTTCGGCTACTTCACCTCGCCGCTAGCACCTTTCCCACTGCCCGGTGCCACCTTCTTGTCGGGGGCGGTGCTTATTCTGATCACGCTGGTGATGGTCGCTAGGCTCTTCACCCGGCATCCCGCCTCGCAGCATTCGGTCAGTGCGCCCGAAGGGGTGTGACAATTGCCTTTATGGTGTGTTCCCCAAGTCCGGCACGCGCGGCTGGACGTGTTGTGTAGAGACTTGAGCAGTTCTCGCGGGTCTCGGCGCTGGTTTTGTCCGAAGCTCACTCGGTCGTTCGCGCTGTGTTCGCCTCCAAAGAGATGCTAGCAGGGTCGCGTGCTCTACAGCCTGACTAAG
>CADCWP010000282.1 GCA_902806425.1 uncultured Truepera sp. | reverse complement strand
CAGCGCCTTTCGAAGGTCCGGTCACTCACGGTGGTGCCTCTGCGTTGTGACGCTGGTAGAACGGAGTATGACTATCGACGCGTTGGAACCTCATCCGCTTGTCCGCCTGCTCGGCAAGTCCTCGGTTGAATTCACTAGCAATGATCTCGCACAGGCGGTCGAAAAGCTGGGGTTGCAGCAGGTGAACCTGCGCTACGTCGGCGGGGACGGGCGCCTGAAGACCGTGGCCTTTCCCATCAATTCGCGTGACCACCTCGTCGAGGTGTTGACGCGAGGCGAGCGTGTGGACGGCTCAAGTGTCTTTGCCGGTACTGGTGCCGATGCCAGTGACGTCTACATCGTTCCGCGGCACCGCACCGCTTTCCTCAACCCCTTTGGTGAAAGGTCCTCGCTCGACGTGCTGTGTTCCTTTTACGACGAGGCGGGGAAGCCGCTGCCCTACGCCCGCGAGCAGATTGTGCGCCGCGCCGCCGAAGCGTTCACGCAAGAGACCGGAATGACGCTCGAAGCCTTCGGTGAGCTGGAGTACTACCTGGTGGACGAACCCGAGCGGCTCTACCCCGTCGAGGAGGAGCGCGGCTATCAGGAGTCGGGACCGTTCTCCAAGGGCCAGCAGGTTAGGGAGCAGGTGTTGGGCCACCTCAGCACCATGGGGGTGCCATTGAAGTATGCCCATGGCGAGGTGGGCAATATCCTCGAGGACGAGCGGCAGATGGTCCAGCACGAAATCGAACTGCAACCCGTGCCCTTAGAGCGGGCAGCCGATAACCTCGTCTTGGCGAAGTGGGTGGTGCGCGAGGTCGCCTACCTCCACGGTCTCGAGGCGACGTTCGCCCCTCTGGTGAGCGGTAAGGGCGCAGGAAACGGTCTGCACATTCACAGTCGTCTGGTGCGCAACGGCGCCAGCGCCATTGTTGGCAAGGAGGGCTTCAACGACACCGGACGCCGACTAGTCGCGGGTTACCTTTCGGCGGCCAGGGCGCTGACCGCATTCGGCAACACCGTGCCCACGTCCTACCTGCGATTCGCCGACGGTGATGAGTCACCTGAGGGCATTTGCTGGGGTATGAAGGACCGCACCGGTCTGGTCCGGGTCCCGCTGGCCTGGGGTGGGGATGTATTGGCCGACATGATTGTCCACGCCAATCCGGGCAACATCGAACCTATCCCCGAATCCTCCATTCACCCTCAGACCGTCGAGTTCCGATTGGGTGACGGGTCAGCCGATGTGCACCTGCTACTGGCCGGCATGGCCGTTGCGGCGAAGCGCGGACTGAGTGATCCCGGGAGCTTGGAGATGGCCGAGCGGCTTAGCACCACCGACCATGACGACTTCGAGCGCTTGCCTGCGTCGTGTGCGGAGTCGGCCGACGCGCTCGAGGCCCAGCGCGAAATGTTCGAGATCGACGGCGTTTTCCCTAGTGAACTTATTGACGCCTTGCTCATGGGCTTACGCGATACCCAGGACGCCACGCTGGTCGGGGATTCCGCAAAAGACGAGGCTGCTCGCGCGGAGCTCATTCGCCGCCACTGGTATGTCGGCTGACCTTAGCCAGCTTCAAGGTCGTTACGCTGCGCGATTTTTGGACGTGCGTAGGGGGCGCTGGTGCAGTCTTGGTACCTGTTT
>CADCWP010000281.1 GCA_902806425.1 uncultured Truepera sp. | reverse complement strand
GGTGGCTGAATGACGACGGTGATCTTCCGAGTCTCGACGCCAAATAGCAGCCCGCCCGACATCGAGACGATCCAAATTGAAGGCGTCAACGCGGCGCACGGGAAGTCCTAAGCGCTGACGTGCGCTTCCGCTACGTTTTAGACGGCGCTTCGCTGCACCAAAGCGAAGGATGACGAAGATGTCGCGGATAGGTTTCGTCAAAGGTCGCGACCCGGCTGGTCGCCTCATATCGAGCCGCGCTCAACCGCAACGGACGGGTACAAAGCCTTCGGCCGACATCCGGGTGGAGATTTCACGGAGCATCGCAGCTTGATTGACACGGAAAGTGAAGGGCTGCGGACGTCTTCGGCGCACGAGTGACCTCATTTCATCCGTTGGGTGACGATTTGGAGTTTGTCATTAAGAGGCGCCGGGCCGATCTTCCATCCATCAACCCGGCCACCGGTAAGTTATTCTTCACCGTAGCCCGAAGTACAGATTGGGGAAGCGCTTGGCGGAAGTCTCGCGTCTCTCCCCAGTCCACCACCCGACCAGGAGACTCGTCATGCACGTTTTAACCGTTTTCGACCATCCGCAGCGCAAGAACTTCCCCGGATCGGCGCTCGACGCCTTCGTCGAAGGCATCGTCGGGGCCGGTCACACGGCGGAGGTCGCTGACCTCCACGCCGAAGGCTTTGACCCTCGCTTTACCGTTGAGGACCATGCGCACTTCTGGGGTGGACCGCGGCCCGCCGACGCCGCCCGGGAAGCGGCGCGCATCGACGCCGCTGACGCGATTGCCCTCGTGTTTCCGGTCTACTGGTGGTCGTTCCCCGCCTTGATGAAAGGTTGGATCGACCGCGTGTTCACGGCCGGTTGGGCCTATTCGGTCGACCCGGAATCGAACACCCGCGGGCACCTGGTCGACAAGCCGGTTATGTTGATCGGCACCGGCGGAACGCGTCCAACCACCTATGCCAAGTACGGCTACCGCGAGGCGATGCGCACGCAAATCGATGTCGGCATTTTCGGCTTTTGCGGCATGACCGATGTTGAGACGCATCTGCTGCTCGACATCGACGGTGACGCCAATGCGGAGCGTCGGGCGGGGTACCTAGTCGACGCCCGAGCGCTCGGGGCCGGGCTGGTCGCGCCCGACCGGGTTCCCAAGCGCGTGCAACACGGCGCGGTGCGCCTGGCCGCCTGACGAGCATGCCGCCTCTGCCAGAGGCAAGTACGTCGTCTAGAACCCTTGTCGCCGAACACTGGCCTTCGCACAACGGGCGTGGGCTGGTGTTTTCGGAGACACTTAGGAAGCTTTCGACTGGAGAATTTAGATGGACGAGAAAGCGGCTGACTACAGAGCGATCAGAGAAATCATCGATCGCCAGTTCGCGAGTCTTTGCTGGTCGGGAGGAGGCGCTCCCGACGTGGCGATGTTCGAGGGCGACGTCCTCCCAGGCGCGCCGCTCTATCCCGCAGCACGACCCGTTACGGCGACGTCGGCGCACGCCTTCACAGAGCGCATGGGCAAACTCGCTCGAACGACGCTGACGTCCTTCCATGAGCGCGCGACCGGAACGCAGATTACGATCTTCGGCAACATCGCAATGGCCGCGGCGGTGAACGAATTCCGGGAAAACGAAGGTGAGGCCA
>CADCWP010000280.1 GCA_902806425.1 uncultured Truepera sp. | reverse complement strand
CCGCTCACGCCTACGCTAAGTTGGCTCGAGGTTACACCCAAACCAACCGCTGTGGTAGACCAGGTTGCGTCATCAGCGGGGTTATTAAAGCTGCTTTACTGCTCTTCAACTAGCTTGACATCCCCACACGCTGTTTGGGCCTGTGATGTCTGATCGCTTTAGCGACCCCGAGACCTCTGAGGGCAGGCTCGCGGGCCGCAACCTGCACCTTCCTTTTATCTTGGGCTGAAACCGTAACTGAAAGCTAAAAGCGTACCTCGAACGATGCGCCCCCGTCAGGGTTATTTTTCGCGCTGACCGAACCGCCGTGCGACTCGATCAGCACTTTGACGAGAGCAAGCCCCAAACCTGAACCACCCAGGTCGTCATGGGCCTTGTAAAAGCGCCCGAAGAGGCGCTTGGGGTCGCCTCCAAAGCCCGTGCCCGTGTCCCTCACCGCTAACCGCACCTGGCCCGCGCTGGCGTCCAGCGACACCGTGACCCTGCCGCCCGCCGGTGTGTGTTTAAACGCGTTGTCGAGCAGGTTGAAAAGAACCTGCTCGAGCCGGTCCGGGTCGACCGTCGCCCAAACATCAGCTATTTCTGTACTGAGGCTGACCACAGCCTCACGAGCACGTCCACTAAAGGACTCGGTGGCGCGCCGAACCAGGTCGCCCAAGTCAACCTTCTGTTTGTAGAGTGAAAGACGGTTGGCGTCGGCGAGCGAGAGGGTGCGCAGGTCGTTGACGAGCCGTGTTAGCAGTTTGGCCTGGTGGCCCAGACGGCTGACTTCTTCTTGGCTAAGCTCGACCAGTCCCGCCTCCATCACCTCCAGACGGGCCAGCATCACCGCCAGCGGCGTCCGCAGTTCGTGGGCGATGGCGGCGATCATCTCCGTGCGCTCGCGCTCGTAGGTCTCGAGCGAACGCGCCATCTGGTTGAAGTGTTCTGATAACCGCGCCGTTTCTCCCGACGACCCGCTTGGAACGTCCACCCGCGCGCTCAGGTCACCGCCCGTGATCTTGGCCGCGGCGCTCGTGACCTGCTCGATAGGTCTGGCGATGCTGCGCGCGAAGCGGATCGCCAGATAGATCCACAACCCCCCTGAGACGATAACGCTGAGAAGCGTCGTGGTGAGCAGCACGCGGCGTAATTCGTAGGGGAATTCGGTTAGAGCGAGAAGGTCTTCGTCGTTGGGGTTTTCGGCCAAGAGACGTGTTAAAAGCTCCTGCATACGGTCCGGTTCGGGTGGCCGCAGGTCGGAGAGCGTGACGTTTACAACCTGTAGCGCAAAGGTGAGAAATAGCGAAAGCAGCGCCACGCTGATCATGCCGACCGCGAGGCGGACGACCAGGCGCTGTCCGAAAGGGATGGGCTTCACAGGTTAGATTTCATAGGCCAGATTTCACAGGTTGGGGCTCACGGGTTAAAGGTCACGACGACAGGCGGTAGCCTATACCCCGCACCGTCACGAGCAGGTCCGCCGCGCCTTGCTCAGCGAGTTTATGCCGCAGGTTTTTGAGGTGGACGTTGACGGCGCTCTCGAGCGCGTCGCTCTCGGGCATGGCGGCTCCGATCAGCTCCTGGCGGCCTACCGCGCGCCCCGGCGTCAGGGCCAGGTGATGCAGCAGCTTGAACTCGGTCGGAGTGAGGCCTAGGGTCACGCCGCCCACGCGGGCGGACATGCTGTAGGTGTCCACCTCCAACGCGCCGATGCGGATGATCTTCATCTCAGGTTCACCCTGGGTACGGCGCAGCACGGCCTTGATCCGGGCGACGACCTCCCGCAGACTGTACGGCTTGATGAGGTAGTCGTCCGCGCCCTGACCCAACCCGAGCAGTTTGTCGATCTCTTCGGCTTTGGCGGTCAGCATGATTACGGGCGTTTTGCTCTCATGGCGGATACTCTGCAAAACCTCAAAGCCGTCCCTCTTGGGAATCATCACGTCGAGTAAGACCAGGTCGGGTTGGGCCGCGCGAAACAGCCTGAGCGCTGCGTCGCCGTCGTGGGCGCGCTCCGTGCGATACCCGCTGTTTGCCAGGTAGAGCTCGAGGCTGTCCGCCAGCTCGCGCTCGTCTTCCACGATTAAAACGAGCGCCATTTTGCTCGGCGACCCACCCTCCGGGTATGGGCCTTTTGGATATGGACCCTGTGTATGCATACCGAAAGATAGAGCCCCTTTATAAAGGTTTGGTGTAGATGGTTTAGGGCTTTGCTGAGGGTCGGGCCTTTATCAAACCTTTACGGCCTCTTTACGGTGCTTAAACGCCCACAGCCGAAGCTACAGGCTGTGGGCCCGAGAGCCCCGAAAAGAGGTTGCGTCATGGCCATTGCAGAGCTGAACAACGTCAAAAAAACCTATCCGCTAGGTAAAACCGAGGTTCACGCCCTCAAGGGTGTGTCGTTCGCCATTGAAAAAGGTGACTTCGTGTCTATCGCGGGGCCGTCGGGCTCGGGTAAGTCCACGATTCTGAACCTTCTGGGGTGCATCGATACGGCGAGTTCAGGGCAGGTGCTGATCGGCGGGGTGGAGACCACGGGTCTCAGCGACAAGCAGATCACCACCCTCCGGCACGAGGTACTGGGGTTTATCTTTCAGTCGTTCAACCTGATTCCCGTCCTGAACGTGTTTGAAAACGTCGAGTTTCCGCTGCTGCTGGGTAAAAGCAGCCTGTCGAAGCGTGAAAAGGCCAAGTGGATAGACCACCTCATCGACGCGGTCGGCCTCGCCAACTGGCGCACGCATAAGCCCAACGAGCTTTCCGGCGGGCAGCGCCAACGCGTGGCGATAGCGCGGGCGCTCGCTACAAAACCCGGCATCGTCCTGGCTGATGAACCTACCGCCAACCTCGACTCGGTCACGAGCCAAGGAATCATCGACCTCATGAAACAGATGAACCGCGACCTCGAGACCACCTTTATTTTCAGCACCCACGATCAGGACATCGTGAGCATCGCCGACCACGTGATCCGCATCCAAGACGGGTTGGTGCTGCGAGACTATAAGACGGCCCGCAGCACGCCGGGGCGGGAAGACGCCTGGGTGAGCGCATGATCTTCAAGATCGCCTGGCGCAACCTGCTCGAGTACCGGACCAAAACCCTCATTATCGGCGTTCTGGTGGCGCTCGGGGTCGGGGTCCTGGTCATCGGCAACTCGGTCTTGGAGAGTATCACCCGGGGTATGGAGGCGAGCTACGTCGAGAACTTTACGGGCGACCTGATCGTCCGTAACGGGAGCGACGAAGCGGTGGAGTTTATGGGCGGCTTCGGCGCGGTTCCCCCGGCGATAACCGGCTTTACCGAGGTCGAGGCGTACCTTCAAAAGCAGGGCGGCGTGGTGGCCTCTACGCCCCTCTTAACGAGTACCGCCAGCCTGAGTAAGGACGACGAAACCTTGGGGGCCGCGATTTTGTGGGGCGTTCAGCCCAGCAGCTACTTCAGGATGTTCCCCGGCAAGTTCATTCTCACCGATGGCGAGTTGCTGAGGGGTGGTGAGCCCGGCATCTTGCTGTCGCAGGCGCTTGTCGATCAGGTTTTTGAAACTCACGGCGTCGAGTTGCGTGTCGGCGAAACGGTCCTGCTCTCGGGGCAAAACAACACCACCGGAACCAAAATCCGTGAGGTCAAGGTTCGTGGCGTCGGCTACTACGAGAACAGCGCCGGGCTGCTCGACCTGATTTCGCTGGTAGACGCCAACACGCTGCGCGCCCTGACCGGCTTGACTGCGGTGGGCACAGAAAGCACTCCGGACGCCGCCTCGGATACTGCCGCCTCAGCCGCCAACGAAAACGCCCCGCTCGAGGATGGTGACGAGCTCTTCGACGACGCCCTGGTGACCGAGGCGGAAAGCGCGCCGGGAACCGCCGAGATCGACTTCGACGACATCCTGGGGGACACCTCGGTCAGGGACGGGTACCTCGCACTCGACAACCACGCCTGGCACTTTCTGCTGGTCGACTTAGGTGAAGCTGCGCCGGACGCGGTCACCGCCGGGCTCGGCACCCTTAACGGTACCGACCTCGTGGTCGAAGACTGGCGCTGGGGTGCGGGCATCGTCGCCGACCTGGCCTTTACCCTCCGCACGATTCTCAACGCCGTCATCTTGGTCATCGCCATCGTCGCGGTCACCATCATCATGAACACGCTCGTCATCTCGGTCACGGAACGTATGGGCGAGATCGGTACCATCCGGGCGATGGGCGGACAAAAAGGGTTTGTGCGCCGCCTGATCACCACCGAAGTTCTGACCCTCACCCTGCTGTTCGGGCTCGTCGGCGTCGCCTTTGGGGGCCTCACTATCGGCGTGCTGAACGTGCTGGGTCTGCCTGCTGGCAACCTCTTCTTGCAGGTTTTGTTCGGCGGCCCGGTGTTGAGACCTGTCCTTTCGATCAGCGCCCTCTACGTGTCCGTGATCGCTGTCGCCGTGATCGGCGTGGTGGCGAGCCTCTACCCGACCTCGGTCGCGCTTGGCGTGTCGCCCGTCCGGGCGATGCAGAAATAGGGAGTTGAGCTGTCGTGCAATCCTTACGAATCGCTTACCGGAACGTTCTCAGGCAGGCCAAACGCAACTTGCTCTTGGGTAGCGCTATCGCCTTCGGTTTCCTTATCTTTACGCTTCTAAACGGATTTACCGGTGGCCTGCTGGGCAGCGTGTCCGAAAACTTCGCCAACATCTCGGGCGGGCACGTCTACGTCTCAGGGAGTGGGGTAAGTAGCCGCGGCAGTGAGATCTCGGTGATCAGGAACACGGCAGCGCTGGAGGCCGCCCTCCCGACCATCGACGACGAGATTTTGTCCTACACCGCCCGCTCGTCGGCCCAGGCCAGCCTTATCTTCGGCGCGCAGGAGGAAACGGTAGAAGTTGTCGGGGTGGACTTTACAAAAGAGTCGGGCGTCCTGGACGGTCTCAGTTTCGCCGCGGGCTCGCCAGAAGGCTTTTTGGGAAACGAGCTGGGCGTCATCTTGCCCGAGGACATCGTGGCCGACCTGGGCCTCGAGCTCGGTGAGAGCGTCATCGTGAAGACGACGACCGTCACGGGGCAGCAAAACGTCGGCGACGCCGTGGTGATGGGCAGCACGGTCGCCCAGCAAACGTTCGGGCCGGGGGGCGCGACGGGCTACGTGCATCTCGGCATGTTAAACGACCTGATGGGTATGGACCCAGGCCAGTACCAGACGCTGAACATCTACCTAAAGGATGCCACTGCCATTGAGCCCGCCACGACCGCCCTTTACGAGGCGCTGAAGGGCACGTCGGTCGTGGAGCCGCGCGATACAGAGAGTGGCTTCGGCTTGCCCGACATGGCGGAACTCGGTTTCGGCGGCCCTGCAAGCGTCGACGAAGGCGACCGCTGGCAGGGAACCAAGTTCGAGGTCACCAACCTCAACGACAACTTAGGTGAATTTGCGTCGCTCGTGGGCATCATCAACACCATTGGGCTGGTTATCTTCCTCGTCATTCTGGTCATCATCATGGTCGGCGTCGCCAACTCGTACCGCATGGTGATGATTGAACGCACCGCTGAGATCGGCACCATGCGGGCGATGGGCGTCCACAAGGGGGGCGTCCGCAACATCTTCCTCTGGGAGGCGCTGTTCGTCGCGCTCGGCGGCACGCTCGCGGGGCTCGCCCTGGCCCTCTTAACCATGGTCGGCGTCGGCCTCATCGATTTCGGCACGACGGGCACGTTCAGCCTGTTTCTCGACCAGGGGCATCTGGCCTTCGGCCTGCCTCTCCTTAGCACACTCGCCAACATCTCCCTGATCTGCCTTATGAGCGCCGCCGCTGCGTATCTGCCTGCCCGCGCCGCTGCCCAGCTCCAACCCGCCGAGGCGCTGCGTGCGGGTTAGCCGCCTAGTACCGGTTTCCCCTTTAAGGAGGAAATTTTGTCCATTACGAATTCCGCTTCAAAAGCCCTCATCCCCGAAGCAAAAACTCTCACCTCAAAGAGGAGCAATCACATGAACTATCGACGCAGCTTAGCCACCCTCGGCCTGGTCCTTTTTATCGCTTCAGCAGCCGCGCAGAACCCGTACGAAAGCATTTTGGAGGCGGTCACCGCCAACAGCCGCTTTCCGAGCGACGTGACGGCCACCGCCACGCTAGAAGAACGCGACCCCGAGGAGGGTGACGAAACCTCGAGGGTACGGATGTTTCGCCGCGACGCCGACGATACGTTCCTGATGCTGTTCGAGCAGCCCCAGGTGAAGCTGGGCCAGGGCTACCTCAACGTCGAGGGCGGACTCTGGTTTTACGATCCCGAGAGCCGCCAGTTCACCTACACCTCGGCGAGTGAGAGTTTCGGGGGCAGCGACGCGCGCAACTCGGACTTCGGGGACTCGAGCCTCGCCGAGGATTACGACGTGCTCAGCGCTGAAGAGGGCACACTCGGCAGTTTCGACGTATGGATTTTGGAGCTCGAGGCCACCAACGACGAGGTGACCTACCCGCGCCGCAAAATCTGGGTTGCCAAGGACCCGCAGCTGATCTTGAAAAGCGAGGACTACAGCCTTACCGACCGCCTCTTGCGCACGTCATATTTTCCCAGTTACGTCAAGACCGGGGATACGTATATCGCGGACGAGCAGCTTTTCGTCGACGCGTTGGTAGGGAACAAGTCGACCCGTATCACGCTGGAGGACGTCTCCACGGCGGCAATTCCCGACAATGTCTTCTCCAAAGCCTACGTGGAACGGGTCAACCGCTGATGGTCAGGGTTTTAGCCGTACTGCTCCTGCTCACCTCCGCCCCGGTTTGGGCGCAAGACGGCGCTCAGGACGGCCCACAAAACGGCAATCCGGACGACCTATTCGGCGGTGGGGGTAACGCTGAGGAAACTACGGGCGACAGCTTCGTAAAAACCGCCCAAGAGGACGCGGGCGTAAACCCGGCAGACGAGCTGTTGACGAGCGAGACGGTGGTCATCGGCGGCAGCTTCGGGGTCTCGGCGGAGGTCGCTTTGGGTTTCAACCCCGAGGAGGGCGAAGACCCCTTTACAGGTGGCCTGACGGACCTGAGCACCCGCCTGTTTTTAGACGCTCGCCCGAAGGGCGACTTCAGGGTGTTCGTCAAAGGGGACGTCTCGTACTCCCCCACGGACGGCGTGGCGTTCGATCTGAGAGAAGCTTTCGCGGATATCAGCGTCGGCGACACCGTATTTGTACGAGCCGGTAAGCAGACCGTCAACTGGGGCGTCGGGCGGTTTTTCAGCCCCGCGAACCTCATCAACTTGGAGACCATCGACCCGGAAGACCCCGGAGCCGAACTCGCCGGACCCGTCGCAGTCAAGGCTCAAGTTCCGTTGGGCGCTGACAACCTGACGGGCTACTTGATCCTGGACGATATAGGCAGCGGCGACGACGTCGGGCTGGCTACACGTTACGAGTTCCTGGTCGAAGGGTATGAACTCACCGTAGGCGGCATCTACCGGAGCGAACGACCCTGGGCGGTGATGAGTACTGTGGCAGGCGCAATCGGCGACGTCACCGTGTTTGGCGAGGTGGTGCTGGGGGGCAACAGCGACAAAGTGTTCCTCGTCGAGGACGCTTCACCCCTCGGGCTCAGGGCGGCCACTTCAGACAGTTTGTTTGCGTCTGGCACGGTTGGGGTGCAGTACAGCACCACCACCGAAGACGAGTTGTACACGGTGACGGGCGGCGCGCAGTATTTCTTTAACGGCGAGGGCTACGACGACCCGAGCGTGTTCACCGACAACCCAGGCGGAGTCCGTGCGCTGCTCGAGGAGGGCGCGTTAAGCCCCGCCGACCTTGCCGGGCGCGGTCGGCACTACGCCGCGGCCCAACTGAGCTCGCCTGATGTCGCCGACACGGACTTGGCCCCCAGCGTTTTCTGGTTGGGCAACCTGAGCGACGGGTCGGGTCGGGCTTCCGCAGCTCTCGGTTACGGCGGCGTCGAGAACTTCACCCCGAGCCTGACGTACGGCTATGGTTACGGGGTCGCGGGCGCGGAGTACAGCCCACGAGGGAACGTGCACAGCTTGACGTTGGGCTTAACGCTCGAGGGTTCATTTTAGGCTTTGCTGCCCGTCAGAACTATCAGGCGCACACGCGCACACGTTAACTCGTAAGAGCGGTATGGGATGAGCAGCGGCAGCGGATTTGGAAAGCTGACCCTTGAGAAACCGCCTGCTCGTCCCGTCTAACCCTGACGTAAGCATCAATACGTGAACCCGACTGCTTGGAATCAAAATCAACCTTCTGAGAAGAAAACGGCGGCGGGGATGCAGGAGCTGAGGGGGTCCTGCCGCGCCGAGATTTCGTGAGCGGCTCTGCGTTTGTAACGGACGACGAGCCTTTCACAGTCATGCAGGAGTTGACGCGCTCGACTCTACAGCGGCGCTTACTCACCTCGCAAAGCTTTAGGGGTGGGCCTCGTTGTGCACACAAGTCGCGCCGCAGCTCTACCGCGTATCCAGCACTAAGGGCGCGGACTGCAAGTACATCGCAGGCTACGTCGGCTGCTCCCTGGTTCAAGGGTAGAGAATAGGGAGATGGTGGGTTTACCGGGGCACACCATCGCCGTTACGGGCATCGTTTTGAAGGTCCGTTTGTGTACGGCCATATCTGTATTGACGACTGCCTCGACGACCTTAGCTCGAACTGCTAAACGGCTCTTCACCGTTGTCTGGGTGGGCCGGGTCGTCGGTGTTCTCTTCCCACACGTCGCCCGACGACCCGCCCGGCGCACCGTCTGGGTCATCGTTCGGTGCAATGGGGTCGGCAATCTCGAAATCGTCCGTAGGTGCCTCATGCTGGTCACTCATCGCGTGGACCTTTACAATCTCGACCAAAAGCTTCAGGCGAGACGCGTGGTAAGGAATAATGGCGTATGTCAAAACTTTCAGTGCTCCTCACCGGCGCGGGCGGCTACATCGCCCAGCAGCTTCTGCCTGTCTTCCGCGAGCGCTACGACCTAAGGCTCGTCGACCTCACGAGAGAACGGGACGGCGCGGCCCTCGAGGGTGTCGAGACGGCCGACCTACTGCGGGACGATCCTGAAACCCTTGTCCCTCTTTTCTCAGGCGTGGACGTGGTGGTGCATACGGGCTACCACCGTCCTACCGGGACGGATCCGCAGTCGCTTTACGACGGCGAGCGCCTGAATATTGACATGATGCAGCGTGTCTACGGGCTTGCCCTCGAGCAGGGCGTGCGCCGAGTGGTCGCCGCGAGCACGAATCAGGCCGCGAAGTGGTACGAACAACCCTACTTCGCTGGCCTGCGTGACCGGGTCGACTCGGAAGACTATCCCCGTCCGGACAGCTTTTACGGGTGGGCCAAGGCCGCTTACGAGTCGCTCGGTTTTCTCTATGCCTGCGGCAGCTTGGGCCGTAAGCTCGAGGTCGTCCAGCTGCGCATCGTCGCGCCAAGAGAGATCGACGCAGGTGAGTTTGTCGACCTGCCGCGTCACCGCTACGTCCGCGACTTAGCGGGCTACATCAGTGACCGCGACCTGCAACAGCTCTTCTACAAATCGGTCGAGACCCCCGAGATCGAAGACGAGTACGGCGTGCCGTTCCACATCTTCTACGGCGTCTCGAACAACGCCCGCACCTTCTGGAGCATCACCAACGCCCGCAAGGTGATCGGGTATAGGCCGGTGGACGACTCCGAGGTGCGTTTCGCGGCAGATATTGCCAAGCTGCTCAACGGGTAAAACCCTTAGGAGCTACCTTGATGACGTCGGCTTGTCCTGAAGGCTGCCCGAGCGCAGCGGCTAGACATACTGGGGTAGAATCGTGCCGTCTAGAGGAGGTTTAGCATGTACCGAACCCTCAGCCCGGGTGCTATCGACGTTTCCGTGAGTTTCGAGGCGGGCGCACGGCTCGCCGCGCGTTACGGCTTTGAGGGTCTGGCGCTCGATACCGGACACCTGCTCGAGGTGGGTGCCGACGCCGTCCGTGAGACGCTCGCCGAGCATAGCCTGAAACCCGGCTCCTTCGGCCTGCCCGTCGACATCCGGGGCGACGCCGCCGCGTATGAGGCGTCGCTGGCGCGCCTTAAACCTATCGCTGAGGCTGCGCAGCAGGTGGGCTGTAGCCGCGCCTCGACCTACATCTTCTCGTGGAGCGACGACAAGGACTACCGCGTTAACTTCAGGTTTCACCGCGAGCGCTTGGCGCGTCCGGCAGCCATCTTGGCCGAGCACGGTATCACGCTGGGTCTCGAGTTCCTCGGTCCCAAGACCCTTCGTGACGGGCACCCCTACGGGTTCATCTACACGGTTCAGGGGATGCTCGAGTTATGCGAGGCGGTCGGTACGAACGTGGGCCTGCTGCTCGACGCTTGGCACTGGTACACCTCGGGGGGCGACCAGGCGGACCTTGAGCTTTTGAACGTCAAAAACGTGGTGGACGTTCACGTCAACGACGCACCTGCGGGCATCCCCCTTAATGAGCAGGTGGACAGCGTTCGCTGCCTTCCAGGCGAGACCGGGGTGGTGGACCTAAACACCTTTTTAGGCAGCTTGCAGCGCATCGGGTACGACGGCCCCGTGGTTGTTGAACCGTTTAATGCGCGCCTGCGAGCGATGCCCGCCGAGGACGCCGTACGAACGACGGCGGACGCGCTCGCCAAGGTGTGGCGTGAAGCCGGACTTACGCCTGCATAACTGAGGGCCCAATAACGTGAAGTTTAGGCGACCCTACCGGGTTTCACCTGTAAGCTGCCTGTAAACTAGTCTTGTGCGGCATGGTGACGTGCCGCTCAGCGTCTTGAGCCTAATAAGGACAACACCAAAGCTTGCGCGTACCTCCCTACCGGCGGCAGGCTGCTATAGGTCAGCTGTAGCTTGCCCACCCCTACGCTTGCGCCGCTGCACGAGCCCGACGTAGGTTCCTTTAACGTCTCCGAGACTGACCTTTTGCTCATCCACTTCGATTCCCCCAGGGATCTCCGTGGGTAGCGCTCGGGCGATGCGGGGGAGCCGCAGTGCGTGTTGGGAAAGCGCGTAAACGTCCAGAAAGGTGTCCACTGCCGCCTCGAGTTCCGCTTTCTTGACACCACCCTCCCGCATGGTTTGAAGTCGGGCGACGGTCTGGTAGAGCGGCGCAGCTACCGCGCGGGGTTTAGGCGTTCTGGACGTGGGCACCATCCGAGCGCGCCAAGTATCTAAAAACGCGGCGTACTTGTGGTCGTTGTCGACCGCCCAATCGGTAAGCTCCCGGTCGCGCCTAAGGGGTGTCTGCTCTCCGGGCAGTAGCGCCAAGAGTTCGTTCAGGCTGGTCGGCAGCGCGCCCCCCTCCGGCGTCAGCCGTCCCTCCTTGAGGGCAGCTTTAAGCGCGTCGTAAAAGGCCAGCACGTCTTTGCGGCTGGTGATCGACAGGTGCGGGGCATCATGCTCGAGAATCTCGCTTAATCGTAGGGCCATAGCTCATAGTAGCAGTGACCGACACACGGGAATGACGGCTCGGTGGGATGACGGGCCAAGTGATTGGTTACAGAAGCATGTCGAGAAGGGGCCGCATAATTGTCGTGCTAGCACTTTAAAGTAGCAGTTAGCCTGTCTGTCCTATGCACCCTGTAGTCTTTTCGACGTTATGAGCAGAGAAGCGCGCAGCGATCAAGTCACTAACGACGTGGTCTGCATCTTCCGGCAGCGCCACGCTTATAACGCTTGGGGGCACCTACGGAGGCGAAATTCAAGAGTCTTTACGCCCCAGCAGTAACGTCGCCCGCTACCTTTTTAGCAAACCCGACCCCGAGTGCGTTAGAGGCGGGTGGTAACATGAGCCGTGCTCGCGCACCACCTCCCAACCTCCACACCTGAGGATACTCTTAGCTTTCTCCGAATGTACTTGCAGCACCGCAATCATCTCCTACGAGTTGCGGAGGGGCGCAAAGTTACGTACGCCGAGTACGCCCTAAGCATCACCACTGGCAATTCAACACCTACACACCGCACGCTGGGCTCGAGAAAATCTTGCCTTGCAGCGCCCTCAACCTTTTCTAAAGGGACCCTATGAAGCTCAAGAAAATCACGGCTACCGAAGTCGTCGTACCTGCGAAGGAGGGGACCGTGAACAGCGCCTCGCTTGACCGCCCGCTCCACAAAATCAGCACCAAGGGGCGCGACGCCTGGACGCAGCAGTTCGACGAACTCCCGAAGCTGCTCCTGGAGCTCGAGTGGGAGGGCGGGCTGGTCGGTTTGGGCGAACTCTACCGCGACCACGATTGGGAGACCGTCGAGGCGGTGTCCGCGTCGCTGCTCGGTAGAGACCTGGGCAGCTTCAGCCTGCAAGCGCTGCCGATCAGCCCGTGCCGCGAATACGACGGCTTCGAGTGCGCGCTCTGGGACAGCCTCGCCAAAGCGCACGACTTGCCGCTGGTGAGCTTGCTGGGCGGCGTGGTGCAGGAGCGGGTGTTAGTCGGTGCCTGGACCGGGCACCGCGACGTTGGGGAGATTCCCGAACTCGCCAAGCGGTTCGCTGCGCTTGGCTACCGGCACCTGAAATTCAAGTGCGACTTGGACGACGATGTTACCGCCTGGTGCGCCGCCATCAAAGAGGCTGTGCCGGGGATGAAGGTCATCCTCGACCCCAACGAACGCTGGGAATTTGCCCACGAGGTGCGGGCCCGGCTCCGGACGCTCGAGCCCCTCGGCAACGTGCTCTGCCTCGAGGACCCGCTGCCGCGCTGGAACCTGGACGCTTACCGCGAACTGCGCGCTCATAGCAGCGTCGCCATCGCGCTCCACGTTTCGCTGCCCTACCTAGCGCACGGCCAGCGGGTCTCGGACGCTATCGTGGCGCTCACGCACGGGGCGGTGGACGGCTTCAATATCAACGGTGGGCTCGCCAAGTTTCAGACGCTCAGCCACGTCGCGGAGGCCGCGCAGCTGCCCTTCTGGCACGGCAGCGAACTCGACTTGGGCATCCTCGAGGCGATGTACGTCCACCAGTGTGCGGCGGCCCGGTTCTGCCGCTGGCCGAGCGACATCTTCGGGCAGCTCGTGCGTGAGCATGATTTACTCACAACGCCCCTGCGCCTCGAGCCGCCCTACGTCTATCTGCCGAGCGGTCCCGGCCTGGGCGTCGAACTCGACCCGGTTGCGGTGGGGGCGCACACCACCCGCCGAGAGGTCTACGCGTGAACCCTTTTCCGGACGACCCCGACCGCCACGCCCTCTGGGAGATGCTCGTGGCGCGCGATATCGACGCCTTTGTCAAGCAGGACTGGAGTCTGGTGGCAGGCGACTTTATCGACGAGGGCTTCACCGGTCTCGACGCGCGCTTTCGGTCCAACCCCGACGGCTGGCAACTGACGTTTCCTACGCTCGGCAGCTACCAGGCAGCTTGGCTCGAGCAGGCCCAAGCCCCTACCGGGCGCGTCTCCGCAGGCGCACTGAGCCGCGCGCTGTTCGACGCGACTACGCTGCGCGACATCGACCTGCGGGGGGAGAGCGCCGTAGCTCACAAAAAGTTCGACGGCGCACTCCGCTTCGACGACGGTGAGATTTCGCCGCTGCGCTGGCAAACACTCTACTTGTGCCGCAAGGTGGCGGGCGTGTGGAAGACGTCGGGTTTCGTCGGTTACCTGCCTAATCCGCTAGGCGAGGCGGCAACCGCCTTGGACCCGAGCAACACAGCTCCGGCCAAGCAGGTGCCTGCGGGTGCCACGCAGCACGTCACCGCCGGACCCTATTCGCCCGTGTTGCGGGTTCGGGCTGACGAACTCGTCGTGATTTCGGGCCAGGTGGCCGTCGCGCCGGATGGCAGCCTCATCGGTCAGACGCTCGCGGAGCAGGCCGAAGCCACCCTGCACAACTGCCGTCGGCAGCTGCAAGGTGCCGGACTCGACTTTGAGGACGTCTTCAAGGTCAACGTCTACCTCACCGACTTGGCGGACTGGGGGGCGTTTAACGCCGTTTACCGGACGCTCATGCCCGACCCGAAACCGGTTCGCACCGCCGTCGGGACGCGGCTGTTGCCGGGGTTTCTGGTCGAGGTCGAGATGTGGGCCGCCCGGTGATCTGGGACGAACTGACGAGCGCGCAGTTGGGGGCGCACGACAGACGAACGCCGGTCGTGCTCGCCGTCGCTGCGACCGAACAGCACGGCCCGCACCTGCCGCTCGCCACCGACCGGCTGATCGCGGAGCACTTCATGGGCCGTCTGGACGCCGCGCTGCCTGAACGTATCCTCATCTTGCCGACCCTGGCGGTCGGGTGTTCGGAGCACCACATGGATTTTTGTGGGTCGCTCACCCTGAGCCACGACCATTTTCAGGCGCACGTCTTGGACATATTGACCTCGGTAGCCGCTCACGGGTTTAAAAACCTCGTCTTATTCAACGCCCACGGTGGCAACCTCGCTATCGGTCAGGTCATTTTGGAGATCTTCGGGCGACGTCACCCGGCGTGCCAGGTCGTCCTGATGACCTGGTGGCAGCTGGCCGCCGACACGCTTTTTCACCTCTCCGAAACCGGTCCCGGCGGCGTCGGTCATGCCTGCGAATTTGAAACGTCGCTGATGCTCCATATCGCGCCGCAGCTCGTCCAGCTGGACGCTCTGCCGGACAACGGTCTACAGCCTACCTACGCTTGGGCCGAGGGGGACATGTTGCGCCGCGCCAGGGCGAGCCTCTACCGGCCCTTTTCTACAATGACCCATAACGGCGTCGTCGGCGAGCCCAAAGCGGCGAGCGCGGACAAGGGGCGTCGCATCAGCGAGGTGGTCGTGGCGCAGGCGCGAGACCTCATCGGGTCGCTGGTGTAAGCCTCGGGTCACGGTAACGCGCCGGGGCCCGTACAGTTCCAGAAAGGTCTTTATGGGCGTGAACACTCAGCAGATCGAACAGAGCGTGCGTGACGACGGTCTCGTCGCCATCGTCCGCGGCGACTTTTCGCTTGACGATCTCCAAACCGTCGCCGAAGCGCTCCTAGAGGGCGGGGTGAGGCTGCTCGAGCTCACCCTCAACTCCAGGGGCGCGCTCACGGGTATTGAACGGCTGGGCGCACGGTTTTCGGGAGAGTTGGTCGTCGGTGCGGGCACCGTTCGCACGGCCCAGGACGCGCGGCGGGCGCTGGGCGCTGGCGCGCGCTTTTTAGTCGCGCCCAACCTCGACCTGGAGACGGTCGCGGTTGCCCGAGACCACGACACCTTGCTGCTCCCCGGCGTCTTTACCGCGACGGAGGCGCAGACGGCGCACGCGGCGGGGTGCAGGCTGGTCAAGCTGTTCCCAGCCGACGCTTTGGGTCCGAATTATCTGCGGGCGCTGCGCGCGCCGCTCGCTGATATCGGCTTCGTACCGACCGGCGGAGTCGACCCGGAGACGATAGGGGCGTTTCACGCGGCGGGTGCGGTCGCCTTCGGGATAGGCAGCTACCTAGTCCGAAAGGTGCCCTTCACACCCCAAGAGCGGGAGGCGCTGCGCGGGCGTGCCTCTGCGTTACGGGCGGCGCTGACGCAGGCGCGTGGCGGCGCGTGAGCCGTTTCGACATCACCACGCTGGGCGAGGCGATGCTGCGCCTGAGCGTTCCCGCCGGGCAACCCCTAGAGACGATGACGGGGCTCGAGGTGCACCTCGGCGGCGCTGAGAGCAACGTCTGCGCCGCCCTCGCCGCCTTGGGTCGGCGCTGCGCCTGGGTGAGCCGGTTGCCGGACAACGCCCTGGGCCGCTACGTGCTCCGCACGCTCCGCGCCGCGGGCGTCGATACGAGCGCGGTGGAGCTCGCCAAAGACACCCGGCTCGGAACCTACTACGTCGAGTTCAAAGCTCCACCACGCGCCACCGAAGTGATCTACGACCGCAGCGGCGCGGCTGCGTCCGACCTCACTCCGGAGACCGTAGCTTGGGAGCCGCTGCTCGATACCCGCGTCCTGCACCTGACGGGGATCACGCCCGCCCTCAGCCCAGGGTGCTGTGAGCTGGTCTTGGCGGCGGCGCAGCGGGCGAAAGCTGGCGGCGTCCGCGTCAGCTTCGATGTGAACTACCGCAGCAAACTGTGGTCGCCTGAGGCCGCCAGGCGGCACCTGGAGACCATCTTGCCTTATGTGGACCTCTTGTTTTGTGGCCAAGAGGACGCGCGAACTGTGTTCGGCCTCGAGGGGACCCTTAGGGACGTGCTGGGAGCACTCCACACCCTGACACCGGCCGAGCAGGTCGTCCTCACCCAGTCGCACGAAGGCGCGACAACGCTGCTCGCGGGCGAACTCGTTCACGTTCCGGCCAGAGAGGTCGCCGTCGTCGACCGGCTCGGGGCCGGGGACGCTTTTGCAGCCGGGGTTTTGGACGGCTACTTAGACGGCGATATCTACACCGGTCTCCACAAGGGGGTCGCCCTCAGCGCTCTGATACTGGCTCAGCACGGCGATATGTTGGTCACGACTCCCGCCGAACTCAGTGCGATGTTAGACAGTGCTGCGTTAGAGGGTACGTCACCGCGGCCTAACCGCTAGCTGGTCTGCTGGGGCTTTCGGTCTAAGCTATGCTTTAACCGGTGATTTACAGAGTGCTGCAAAGGGAGTTTACCTTCATTATCACATTGCATTCTGAACAGCGTTGGTTTCAGTACGCCAGCCAGTTATAAGCTGAACCCTACGACCGCATGTGATTAGACACTTACCGTGCGAGCACCTCTTCAAATGGGTCTGTACGCTTTGATTACGAGCATGTCGGAGAGGGTTGGCCTTAACCCTACTTTAAGGAAGGAGAATTTCAGGGGGTACAGGAAGTATAAGTCGCCACAATCATTTTCAGGTACTGTGCTAGCCTTTTTTACATGACGTGGCAGCACGAAGCCCGACACTTACCGCCAACTGAAGCTGGTAAGCCAGACAACCTGCCCCCGATGCCCAACTTCTTAGTTGTGGGAGCCGCGAAGTCAGGCACTACGTCGCTCTACTACTATCTAGTGCAGCATCCTGAGATTTACATGCCTCCCTTGAAAGAGCCAGAGTATTTCGTGGCCGACGAGGGAAAGGTTATTAACGAAAATGGTCTCAAGGGTCGGCGCGCGAGACTAGACCGCATCACGCGCCTTGCTGACTACCAAGAGCTGTTCAGGGACGCGCAGAGAGCGAAAGCTCGTGGAGAAGCCTCCGCCATCTACCTTTACCTGCCGGAAGCGGCTGATCGCATCAAGGCGAGTCTGCCCGACGTTCAGATTTTGGTGATCCTGAGAAACCCGGTTGAGCGTGCCCACTCAGCCTTCCTTCATCAGGTGCGTGACGGGTTGGAAGATAAGGACTTCGCAACAGCTTTAAGGGAAGAACCGGGGCGTATTGCAGCTGGGTGGAGCCCTCTATACCACTACCGCACCATGGGTTACTACACCGAGCAGCTCACCCGGTACTACCGCGCTTTCGGTCCAGACAAGGTACACGTCTACCTTTATGACGACCTGCGCGAAAACCCTTCGGGGTTTGTGCAGCGCATCTTTAACGTCCTCGATGTTGACGCGTCGTTCGTCGTCGATGCTGGGACGCAACACAATATCTCAGGCGTGCCGAAGAACAAGTTGGTTCACCGAATGTACGCGTTCTTAAGAGGTGCAAACCAGAGCACGTTGAAAAGTTTAGGCAAAAAGGTTTTGCCCCCTTCGGTGCGTGATCTGGTTAAAAGTCGGGCAATGCAGAAGATACAGGAAAGCAATCTCGTTAAACCTTCTCTTCATCCCGATGTACAAAGAGACTTAGTGAGCGGGTACCAAGATGATGTCACGAAGTTACAAAGGTTGCTTGGGCGTGACCTCACGCACTGGCTTAAAGCTTAGCTCTGCCTGCGGGGCTGGTTTTAACCCGCTGTCAACGGTCGGTTTATGCTTATGTACCCAAACGTTCAACGAACACTAACTCCTAATATGATGCACCACTAGGAGTGGCTACAGGTTTGGAGTAGGCAGGTTTCACTGTTCTGGGGCGCGCAGCAAAGGCATATAGCCTACCACCCCTCGCCCGCGAATTCTACAGCCAGCACCATGTCGTTACACGGGTTCTTTTTAGAACGTGGTGCTTACCCTATAAGCAAGCATCTTTTGAGATTGGGCCGCACCCTAATGTTTGCCGATTGCTGGCTCGAGCCAACCTTGACACGACTCGAGGACGCTCTCGATCTGACCCGCCCGTTCGCTGGAAGCTGTGCGCCCACACGGTCTCGTTAGGCAAGCCAGGACGTTGGGTAGAGTTAGAAATGCGTAAGATTCTCCACCTCGACATGGACTGCTTCTACGCCGCCGTCGAAATGCACGATGACCCGGTCTTGCGCGGCTTACCCGTAGCCGTCGCCTGGAGCGGTCCCCGGGGCGTGGTGCTGACTGCGAACTACGAGGCACGTGCTTTCGGCGTCCGCTCGGCGATGGCGACCTCCTTGGCGCTGCGGCGGTGTCCTCAGCTCACCCTGGTAGCACCACGCATGGAGGTGTACCGGGAGGTGTCGGGGGTCATCCGCGAGGTTTTCCTCCGCTACACCGACCTGGTTGAGCCGCTCTCCCTCGACGAGGCGTACCTGGACGTGACCGAGTCCAAGCGAGGGCCACCCTCGGGTACGCGAATCGCCGAGTGGATAAGGCGCGACATCGAGGAGGCGACCGGGCTCACCGCCTCGGCTGGGGTTTCGACGAACAAGTTTCTCGCCAAACTCGCCTCGGGCATGAACAGACCCGACGGCCTGACGGTGATCCTTCCCGAGCAGGCTCAAGAGATTTTAGAAGCGCTGCCTGTTGAGGCGTTTCACGGCGTCGGTCCAGCCACAGCCCGGCGCTTGCACGAGCTAAACGTCTATACCGGTGCTGACCTTAAAAGCCAGACGCTTATCGGCCTCAAGGAGACCTTCGGCAGGACGGGTGAGCACTTCTACAGCGTCGTCAGAGGGATAGACGAGCGGCCCGTGGTAGCCGACCGGCCCTACAAGTCGGTAAGTGCCGAGACGACCTTCGAGACGGACCTCCAAGATCTGGAAACCCTCGTCGGCGAACTGGCTCCCCTTGCCCGACAAGTCGAAGTCAGGCTCGAGCGGGCCGGTTTGGCCGCTCGAGTTGTAGTTATCAAGGTCAAGTACCAGGACTTCCGAATGGTCACCCGCCGCAGGACGCTCCCCTACGCCGTCCATACGGGCGACGCGCTCTACCGGGAGGCGGAGGCGCTGCTGCGAGCGCTTACCCCTACGAGCGGTGTCAGGTTGCTGGGCGTAGGGGCCGAGGGGCTCACAGACGCCGCGGGCGCGGGGGTCGGTCAGACGCCTCTCTTTCCAACACATGGCTAAAGAAAAGTATTTACATTCCACTGTAGCCTCACAGCGGCGGCGCAGCCTTGCACGGACTTGGGCAGGGCTGAAGAGAAAGCGTCGCGTGCGTTGCATCCGATGAACCTTTATATCCAGAACCTCACCACCCACATCTGGTCTAGGTGCCACGCTCGGACCTCCTAGCTGATGGTGACGCCGGGCTTGAATAAAGCTCCTGTACGAAAGCAGGAAGCAGTGGCAGAGGTCCGCCGCAAAGGAGATGGTCAGCTTCGGAAGTCACCCTTGAGCTGTTCACCGGACTCAGCACTGCGCCAGCCCACACGCTGTAAAATAAGTTAACGAACCGGTATAGGGAAATCTAGGCAGAGATGCGGGTGTAAGACTATAGTAAGGACCCGTCACGTACGCTACGCCAACCGGCTCCGGCCAGTTCGACCATGCCAGCGACTATGCCACCCCCCCGCCTCAAGGAGGCCACGCTCTCTAACTCCCTGTGGAGGTGGTTGTGACGCTTACGGGGCCAGCCGACGTGGCTGAAGCTTGGGCGCTGCGCCGGACCGACCCGGCGCGCGCCCAAGCCCTGAGCCGCGACCTCCTTAGCGCCGCGACCGGGCGGGGCGACCTGCGCGGCAGCGCCTATGCGCGTCTCACCCTGGCCTTTTGTCAGCTGGACGCCGCCGACTACGGCGTCGCAGCCGAACACCTCACCGAAGCGGCGGCACACTTCGCGGCGTTGGCCGACGCTGCTGGCGGGGCTGAGGTCGAGCTTCTCCAGGGGGTTATCGCGTGTAGGCGTGGCCGGTACGACGCGGCGTTGGAGAAGATGGTGGCGGTACTCGAGAGTTCGGAGCACCCAAACGCCGAGGCGATCCAAGCGCGGGCGCTCATGTACGCCGGTGAGGTCTACGGCTACCGCGGCGACTTCGAGCGCTCACGTGACCTTCTGCACCGGGCGCTGACGCTCTCCGCAGACCCCTACACAACGTCCGAAAACCTGCTCGTCCTGAGCCGCACCTACCGGTCGTTGGGAGAGTACGAGCGGGCGCTACGCTACGGTTTGGAAGCGTTGGCGGGAAAGCGCAGCTCAGGCGACCTGCTCGGTGAAGCCTACGCGCTCAACAATCTGGGACTCATCTACCATGACCCTTACGACAGCGCGCAGGCTCTGTCGTATTATCTTCAGGGTTTGGCGCTCAGCGAAAAGTTGGGAAACCGCCGCAGCAAAATGGCGCTGCTTGGCAACTTAGGTGAGCTCTACGCCGACCTGGGCGACCACGAGAAGGCTATCGAGTACACCCACCAGAGTCTCACCCTTTCAGAAGAGATCGGCAGCCAGCACACCGCGGGCATCTCGCTCGAGGGCCTGGGCATCTTCTATGCCCGGCTGGAGGATCACGTCAGCGCCCTGAATTTTTACCGCCGCGCCCTCGAGCTGCGGGAAAAGATCGGCGACAAACAGGGGCAAGCTTCAACCCTTCATCACCTTGGAGCGCTGTACGGAGCTACCTTCCAAGGGGAGCAAGCCTCTGGGTACTACCACCAAAGTTTGACGCTGGCGCGGGAGATCGGGCACCCGTACACGGAGGCGCGAGTCTTGGCTTCGCTCGGCGGTTTTTATGTTCAAGAGGACCAGCTTCAAGAAGCTCGGCGGCATTTCGAGGATGCGCTCGCGCTGGCACAGCAGATGAAGCTGCTAGGCTTGGTGCGCGACTGTTCAGAGGCGCTATACAGCCTTTACAAACGTCAGCTGGACTTTGGGCGGGCGCTCAGCTACCTCGAGACGCTGCACGAAACCGACCGGACGCTCGCCGACGAGCGCGCAGCCCGTAGAACACAGCTGCTGCTCATCCAATTCGATCTCGAGAGAACTCAGCAGGCGGCGGAGATTCAGCGGCTGCGTAACGTCGAATTGGCGCAAGCGAACAGGGCGCTGCACGAAAAAAACCGCCAGAACGCCAAGCTCTTAGAACGGCTCCGCGAACAGGCAAAACGCTTACAGCAGCAGGCCACCGAGGACAGCCTGACCGGGCTCTATAACCGCCGCTACGCCGAGCGCCACTTAAAAAAGGAGTTCCGGCGCGCCGGACGCTACTCGAGGCCGCTCACCATAGCCATAGCCGACATCGACAACCTCAAGGAGATCAACGACACTTTTTCTCACGCCGTCGGTGACAGCGTTTTAAGGACTGTCGCCGACCTTTTGACCGCCCCCCTCCGGCCCGCCGATATAGCCGCGCGCTACGGGGGCGAGGAGTTCGTGCTGGTGTTGCCGGAAACGGACGCGGCGGGGGGGCGGGTGGTTTGTGAAAAGCTCTGCCGCGCGGTCGAGGCCCACCCCTGGCACGACCTGCACCCCGACCTACGGGTAACGCTCAGCGTCGGTCTTTGCAGCGACTTTGGCCCCGGCTCCCACGAGAAGATGCTGGCCGCCGCCGACAACAACCTCTACCGCGCCAAGTGTGGGGGCAAAAACCAGGTCGTTACCTGACCAGGTTTAGGGTTCGGGTGGGGCTACAGCTGCTTGCCTCGAGAATTGAG